>NZ_DATDBG010000015.1:0-35623 GCF_036524955.1 Streptomyces sp. | reverse complement strand
AGCAGTAAGTCACCCGGATGGCCTGGCAGGAGGCACGGCGTTGGCGGACAAGGACGCGAACTTACTGGCGCGGCTCGCCACAGCGGGGCTGATCCTGCTGCCGCCGGGTGCCGCGGGGGCGGTGCTGTGGCCTTCGCCTCGGCATCATCCGGCTGCCGCGGTGGTCGCCTTCCTGGGATACCAGGTGCTTCTGGCGGCCGTGATGTTCGTGGGTACGGCGCTGTCCGACGTGCGCGACCGGTGGCAGAAGCGGCTCGCCGACGCCATCGACTCGTGGCTGCTGTCACGGACGAGCCGCTTCGAGAAGCGGTACCGCGCGCAGGTGCGCAGTGTGCACCGGTTCGTGGACCTGAAGGGTCTGGCGACGCGCGGCGACTACACCCCGGGGCTGGACGAGGTGTTCGTCGACGTCAGTCTCTCCCCGAGGCCGGCGCACGAGGCCACGCACGACTCCCTCGCCGAAGGCGACGTCTCCCAGCCGGCCGCGGACATCGGGGTGCCGGCGCGGCAGCAGATCGCGGATTTCCTCGGCGGACCGGACGGGGTGTGTCTGGCGGTGATCGGGGCCCCCGGAACCGGCAAGACCACCCTGCTCAAACACCTGGCCCTGCAACTGGCGCGCCCCGGGCGCCGTCACCGGCGCGGCAGCAGGGACGTGCCGGTGCTGCTGTACCTGCGGGACATCGCGCACACCATCGCCGGCGATCCGGACCTCGCACTCCCCGACGTCATCCGTTCCTCGGTGGGCGCACTCGCGGCGGAGGAGCCGGAGGGCTGGTTCGTACAGCAGCTCAGGAACGGGCGGTGCCTGGTGCTGCTGGACGGGCTGGACGAAGTGGCCAGCGACGCCGACCGCCGCGCGGTGTCGGCGTGGGTCGAACGGCAGATGGGGTCCTTCGCGGCGAACGATTTCGTCGTCACCTCCCGCCCGCACGGCTACACGGCCGCTCCGGTCAACCGGGCCCGGGTCCTGCAGGTGCGCCGGTTCACCGGCGAACAGATCTCCCGCTTCGTCCACGGCTGGTACCAGGCAGTGGAGCGGCTGAGCACCGGTCTGGACGACGCGGGGGTCGCCGACCTCGCCACCGCCGAAGCCGACGACCTGCTGAGACGGCTGCGCAACCGGCCCGTGCTGTACGACCTGGCGGCCAATCCGCTGCTGCTGACGATGATCGCCAACGTGCACCGCTACCGCGGCGCCCTGCCCGGCAGCCGCGCCGAGCTGTACGCCGAGATCTGCCAGGTACTGCTGTGGCGCCGCCAGGAGGCCAAGAACATCCCCGCCGGCGAGGACCAGGTCACCGGCGCGAAGAAGGAGGTGGTCCTGCGGGAGCTGGCCTTCACGATGATGACCGCCCGGCAGCGCGACATCGACGCCGACCAGGCCGCCGCGCTCCTGGCACCGATCCTGTCCCGGGTCGCCGTGACCACCGACCCGGGGGACTTCCTCGCCTCCGTGGTCACCAGCGGACTGCTCGTGGAACGCGAGCGCGGGCAGTACGCCTTCGCCCACCTCACCTTCCAGGAGCACCTCGCGGCCCTGCACATACAGCACCACCGGCTCGTCGACGTGCTGGCCGCGGGCGTGGACGACGGCTGGTGGCGCGAGACCACCCTGCTGCTGGCCGCCCGCCTCGACCCCGCGCCCGTCGTGGAGGCCTGCCTGGCCTCCAACACCACCACCGCGCTCGCCCTGGCCTTCGACTGCGCCGATCAGGCCACCGAGTTCGCCCCCGACACCAGCCGCCGGCTCGACGCGCTGCGCCGCCAGGCGCTCGCCGAACCCGTCGACTCGCCCCGGCGCAGATTCATGATCGCCGTCACCACGACCCGCCAGCTCCGCGACACCATCCGGCTGAACGACGGCACCCTCGTGTGCGCCGGCCCGGTCACCGCCGAGGCGTACCGGCTGTTCGCCGAAACCACCGGCACCCCGGCCCTGGCGGCGACCGCCGACGGAGCCGGAACCGCCCCCGCTGTCGGCATGAACCGGCAGGACGCCGCCGCCTTCGTCCGCTGGGTCAACGACCTGCTCCCCGAAGGCACCCTCTACCGGCTGCCCACCCGCGCGGAGGTCACCGACCCGGCCTTCCGCCTCTCCGCCGCCTCACCCGACCACTCCGTCTGGTACTCCACCCAGCCCACCGGCCCACTCGACCTGTGGGTCCCGGAGGGAGCACCTCACCCCTGGGCTGTCCGGCCGCTCCCGCTGGGCGGCCCGCGCGGGCAGCACGACAGGGCCGTGCTCATCGCCGGAAGCCTCGTACTCGCCCAGTCCCTCGATCTGGCGCTCACGCGCGACGCGGACCGCGACCACCGCGCCCTCGCCGTCGACCGTGACGTCGACCTCGCCCTCACCGATGTCATCAACGGCGCCCTCGCCCGCCACCGGGACCGCAACCGCGACCGCATCCGGGCCCTCACCCGCGCCCATGCCCTCACCCGCGCGCACGACCTCGTGCTGGCGCTCACCCGTGACCTCGTCGTCAGCCACGAGCTCAGCCGCGACCTGGCCCTGGTGCTGGCCCTGGACCGTGCTCTCGACCGCGATCACGCCCACGAACACCACGTCGCTCCCGACGACGTGGCCGTCCGCCTCCGCCTCGACCTCCACCTCGCCCTCGACCGTGCCCGGCGCCTCAACCGGGACCGGGGTCTCGACCTGGACCTCGTACTCAGCCGGGCCCGCGCCCGGGATCTCGATCTCGACCGTGACCTCGACCGCGCCGTGGGACACGCCCGCGACGGTGCGCTGGACATCGGCCTCGCGCTCGACCTCGCGCTGGACCTCGCCCGCGCCCCTGGTTCCGCCCCCGACCGCACACCCCGCCGCGAGCTGCCGTGGCTGCGGAACAGCGCGTCGCTCCAAGCCGTCCTGCAGGCCCTCACCCTCCCGGAAACCCGGTCCCGGTGGGGCGGTCGCGGCCAGCAGGCGGTGGTCTCCCCGCTCGGGAACGACGCCCTGAGCGAGTACCTGTCCGAGGGGCAGATCGTCTTCCCGGACCGGATCGGCCCGGCCGTGAGAACGGCCACGGAGCGCCTGACGGCCCGGTACGCACGCTCCGACGGGGCGTCACGGGCACACGCACTGCTCCGCATCCTGGCCACCAGCACCGCCGAGCTCGCGGCGCCGCTCGATCACCACCCTGGAACCATGGACTCCTCGGACGTCTCCTACCTTCAGCTCGTCACCCTCGCCCTGGCCGCCGCAGCCGACCGGACCGTCGACGACCCCGACATGACCGCCGAGTACCGCCGCGCCGCCACCGGCATCACCGTCCTGCGGCAGCGCACGGAAGGCATCGTCACCCCCACGGAGACCATCGTCCTGGTCCGCGCCTGACTCCCGCTCCCTCCCGGCCCCGCACTCCCCCGGCGCGCGCGGGCGCACCGGGGGCCGGGGCGTTCAGTGCTTGTACTCCAGCCCGACTAGTTCGGCACCGCCAGCAGCAGGGCGAAGCGTCCGGCCGTGTCGGTCCACCAGTGGCGGACGGTGAAACCGCCCTCCTTGAGCTCGGCGGTGAGCGATTCGCGGCGGAACTTGCACGACAGTTCGGTGCGCAGGTCCTCACCCTCGGCGAAGTCGACCGAGAGGTCGAGGTCGGGGATCTTGACGGTCTGGGCCAGGCGGGAGCGCAGCCGCATCTCGATGCGCTCCTCCTCGGTGTTCCACAGGGCGACGTGGTCGAAGGCGTCGGGGTCGAAGTCGGCGCCGAGTTCGCGGTTGAGAACGTGCAGCACGTTCTTGTTGAACTCGGCGGTGACACCGGCCGCGTCGTCGTACGCCCGGACCAGGACCCCGGGGTCCTTGACCAGGTCCGCGCCGAGCAGCAGGACGTCGTCGCTGCTGAGCGCGAGGGAGAGGGTCCGGTAGAAGGCGCGGCGCTGGGCGGCGTCGAAGTTGCCGATGGTGCTGCCGAGGAAGGCGAGCAGGCGCGGGCCGGGCTCGTCGGACAGCGGCAGGCCGGTCTCGAAGTCGGCGACGGTGGCCGCCACCCGCAGGTCCGGGTAGTCGCGGCAGATCGCCGCGCCCGCCTCCTCCAGGGCGGCGGCGCTGACGTCCAGCGGCGCGTACCGCAGCAGCGTCCCGCCCGCGGTGAGCGCGTCGAGCAGGAGGCGGGTCTTGCGGGAGGAGCCGGAGCCGAGTTCGATCAGGGTGGCGGCGCGGGTGAGCGCGGCTATGTCCGGGGCGCGGCGGGTCAGGATCTCGTGCTCGGCCCGGGTGGGGTAGTACTCGGGCAGCCGGGTGATCTGCTCGAACAGGTCGCTGCCGCGTTTGTCGTAGAACCACTTGGGCGGCAGGGTGCGGGGCGCCGTGCCCAGGCCCTGGCGGACGTCGGAGTGCAGGGAGTCGGTGAAGTAGCCGACGGGCAGCCGGTCGTCGACGGTGAGTCGGCTCTCGGGGGTGTGGACCTCGTCCGGGGCGCTGCCGGGGGCGTGGCCCCGCTGCGGCCCACCCCCGTCGGTGCGGCCCTCGTTCGTATGGCTCTCGGGCGTGCGGCGGCTGTCGTTCATGGGGTGCGGGTCCTTGCGGTGCGGGCGCGGGGAGCGCAGTGGGATGATCCGGACGCCGGCCGTGGTGGCCAGCAGCAGCGAGCGGTCCGGTACCTCGTGCCACTCGCCGGGCGCGTCGTCCGGCTCGGAGGCGACCAGCGCCTGGCCGGGCCCGGTGCGGTACCAGAGCGTGTCCCCCCACGCGGTGGCGGCGATCACGCGGCCGTCGGTGAGCAGGAAGTTGAGGCGGGCGGTGGGGCGGGCCGCGGCGACCTCCCGGACCACCGCGGCCAGCGCGCCCCCGGGCGACTCGCCCTGCCGCAGCCGCCGCGCGGCCATCGCCCACAGGAGGGCCGAGTCGCAGCGCGCCTCAAGGGACAGCAGCTCGGCCGGGGTCAGGCCGGTGGGCAGCCGGGTCCAGTCGGCGATCGCGCCGTTGTGGCTGAACAGCCAGCGACCGTCCCGGAAGGGCGCGGCGGCCGACTCGTCCTGGGTGGTGCCCTCGGTGGCCGAGCGGACCGCGGCCAGTACGGCGCCGCTGCGGACGGCACGGGTCAGCTCGGTGAAGTTGGCGTCCGCCCAGAGGGGGACGGCGCGGCGATAACGCGCGGGCTGCGGGAACCCCGCGTTCGCCTCCGGCAGGCGGGGAGGGCCGGACGGTCCGGACGAGCCGGGTGCCCCCGGCCGCTCAGCCGCGCCGTCCTCCTCCACCGGGTACCAACCCACCCCGAACCCGTCGGCGTTCACCGTGCCGTAGCGCTGCCTGGCCGGCCGCCACGACTGCTCGTACAGGCTGTGCGGGGGCTCGGTGAGGAGCCGGGCCAGCGGTACGGGCGGTCCCACGTACGCGAGGTGACGGCACATCAGGCAGCCCCGCCGCCTTCCGTGCCGGACGCGGAGGTCGCGGTGGGGTCCGGGGACGCGTCCCGCGCGGTGCGGAAGCCGGCGAAGATCTGACGGCGGATCGGGTAGTCCCAGTTGCGGAAGGTACCGCGGCAGGCGACCGGGTCCACGCCGAAGGCGCCGCCGCGCAGCACCTTGTAGTCCGGGCCGAAGAAGACGTCCGAGTACTCCTTGTAGGGGAAGGCGGTGAAGCCCGGGTAGGGGGCGAAGTCGGAGGACGTCCACTCCCAGACGTCGCCGATGAGCTGCCGGGCGCCGCTGGGGGCCGCGCCGGCCGGGTAGCTGCCCGCGGGGGCGGGCCGGAGGTGGCGCTGGCCGAGGTTGGCGTGCTCGGGGCCCGGGTCGGCGTCGCCCCACGGGTAGCGGCGGGAGCGGCCGGTCGCGGGGTCGTGGCGGGCGGCCTTCTCCCACTCGGCCTCGGTCGGCAGCCGCCGTCCGGCCCAGCGGGCGTAGGCGTCGGCCTCGTACCAGCACACGTGCAGGACCGGTTCGTCGCCCGGCACCGGCTCGGTGCGGCCGAACCGGCGGCGTATCCAGGCATCGCCGTGCCGCTCCCAGAACAGCGGCGCCTCCAGGCCGGCGTCCTGGACGTGCCGCCAGCCCTCGGGGGTCCACCACCGGGGGTCGCGGTAGCCGCCGGCCGTGATGAACTCCTGGTAGGCGGCGTTGGTGACCGGCACGGTGTCCAGCCAGAAGGCGGGGACGTGCACGGTGTGGTGCGGGCGCTCGTTGTCCAGGGCCCACGGCTCGGTGCTGGTGCCCATGACGAACGGGCCGCCGGGGACGAGGACCTCGCGGGGCAGCGCGGCCGCGTCGGCGGGCGCGGGCGGCGGGGCGGGGGCGTCGAGGACGGCCGGGCCCGAGCGGAGCTGGTGGGTGGCGAGCATGGTCTCGTCGTGCTGCTGCTCGTGCTGGGCGAGCATGCCGAAGACGAAGGCGCCGGCCAGCAGCGGCTCCGGGTTGCCGGGACCGGTGTCGGTGCCGGCCAGCACGTCCAGCGTCTCCGTGCGGACCGCGGCCACGTACTCGCGGGCCTCGGCCGGGCCGAGCAGCGGCAGCGCGGGGCGGTCGGCGCGCGGGTGCCGGAACGCGTCGTAGAGGTGGTCGAGGTCGGGTCGCAGGCCGGGCCGCCCGCCGGCCTCGCGGACCAGCCACAGCTCTTCCTGGTTGCCTATGTGCGCGAGGTCCCACACCAGCGGGGACATCAGCCGGGAGTGCTGGGCGACCAGGTCCTCGTCGGTGACCGGGTCGGTGAGCGCCATGGTCCGGCGGCGGGCGGTCTCCAGCGCCGCCCGGGCCCGGGCGGCCGGGTCCGCGACGGCAGGGGACGACGGGTCGGGAGTGCCGGAGGAGGCGGGAGTGGCACTGCCTCGGGCCGTGCTGTGCGTGCTCGTGTACGGGTTGGTCACGACATGCCTTCCGGAGGGTCAGGCGCGACTGAGCGCGTCCAACTGGTCATGGGCGGGACATCGGCCGCGTTCGACGTAGCGCTCGGCGAAGTCGGAGACCGCCTGCCGCAGGGCCGCGGGCACGCCGGAGCGCGCGAGGGAACCGTCGGCCGCGGCGAAGCAGGCACGGGCCGCCGTGGCGAGGTCCGGGTCGGCCAGGCCGATCCGGGCGGCGCGGCGCCAGACGTCGTCGGGCGGTACGGGGTCGCCGTCCATGCAGAGCGGCTCGGTCGCCGCGTAGGCGGCGTCGGCGGCGACCGGGTCGTCCAGCAGGGTCGCCGCGACCGCGGTCGGGACGATCCAGCCGTCGCCGTCCTGGGCGTCGGTCATCCGCAGTTCCAGCCAGCCGCGCGGACGTATCGGCGGGAACAGCGTGCTGAGGTGGTAGTCGAGGTCGGCCACGGTGGGCGCGCGCAGCCCCGGCACCCCGCGCAGCCAGCCGCGGAAGGTGAGACCGGGCGGCGCGGTCCAGTCGGCCTCGGCGGTCCTACGGGGGGCGCCGCCGGAGGACCGAACGGCCTCGGACGGACCGGAACCCGGCCCGTGGCCGTCGGACCGTATCCCCTGGGGCGGACCGGGATCCGTCCCGCGGCCGTCGGACCGTATGCACAGCACCCGCGCGTCCAGCGCGTAGCGTGCCCATGCCGTGCGGGGGTCGTCGTGGTGGCGGGGCTGGCGGGTGCGGCCGGGGTCCATCAGGCCCCAGGTGGCCTGCCGGGTGGAGAGCCAGCCGGTGGGGCGGCCGGCGGCGATCGGGGAGTTGGCGAAGGCGGCGACGAGTACCGGGCCGAGGCGGTGGGCGAGCTCCCACCGGCGGCGGTAGCCGGTGACGCCGTCGCCCGCGTCACCGCTGTCCAGGTTGACCTGGAGGGATGCGGTGCTCCGCATCATGGTGCGACCCCAGGGGCCCTCGCGGTCGAAGAACGACTCCATCGCCCGGTAACGGGGCTCGTCGAGTACGCGGGGGGACGCGCGGTAGGGGTCGAGACCGCGGCCCAGGAGGACGAGCCCTGCCTGGCCGGCGGCCCGCCGCATGGCGGTGAGGTCCGCGGCCATCGCCTCGACGCAGCCGGCGAGGCTGTCGGCGGGCGGGGAGCTCAGCTCCACCTGCCCACCCGGCTCGCGGGTGACCCTGCTGCCCCGGGGGAGTGCGCCCGGGGCCTCGACCGGGGCGAGCGCCGCGTTCAGCCGGTCGACGGGGATCAGCAGTCGGGGATCGGAGCGGTCCTGAACCAGCCATTCCAGTTCCACACCAGTCCGTGCGGGTGGACCGGTCTTGAAGCACACGCCCTGTACATGGGCTTCCGCGTCGTCTTCCTTGAGATCGTCGAGCTCCGCGAAGTCGGCTGCCATGGATCCACCTCCTCTCTTTTCCATGGGGTCCCATTCCCAGGCGAGGACATGTCACATGCTGCTGGTGCGAGTGTAATTCGTCTCGTCCCGGGATCGCCTTACGCACTGGTGAACGTTCACCGGTCCGAACTCGACCAAACATTCGAGCTGATCCCTCATCCTTTCGAGCGGGCTTGCGAGTCGGATATAAACTGTCAATCCCGGTAATCGGGATTATAGGTGCGGTGGCCGGTCACGGCCTGGCACAGGGCGATGCCCCGACGGTGATCGACACCCGACCGGCTACGCTGCCCGTGTGGGCAATGCGAGCCGCCTGCGAACCCGTACCGACGTGTACCACCCAGTACGACCGCCAGTGCTCACCCGGTGCCACCCTCGGACCTCGCCAGCAGCCAGATCAGCGACAGGAGTACCCCTCGTGACCGTCGTCGGGCCCTTCGGGCTGAGCGTGTGGGACGGGGCCCTTGAGGCCGACATCACGGCCGGTCTCGCGGCCGTCGAAGAGGGCCTGCTGGAGGCCACCAAGAGCGACGTCCCGTTCATCACGGACGCGGCCAGACACCTGCTCCGGGCCGGCGGCAAGCGGTTCCGGCCGCTGCTGGTGATGCTCGGCGCCCAGTTCGGCGACCCGCACGCGCCCGGCGTGGTGCCCGCCGCCGTGGTCGTGGAGCTGACCCACCTGGCCACCCTCTACCACGACGACGTGATGGACGAGGCGGACGTACGCCGGGGTGTGGACAGCGCCAACGCACGCTGGGGCAACTCGGTGGCCGTGCTGACCGGTGACTTCCTCTTCTCCCGTGCCTCCCACATGCTGGCCGACCTCGGCCCCGACGCCGTACGGGTCCAGGCCGAGTCCTTCGAGCGGCTGGTCACCGGGCAGATCATGGAGACGGTGGGCCCGCGCGACGGCCGCGACCCGCTCGACCACTACCTGGAGGTCATCGCGGGCAAGACCAGCTCGCTGATCGCGGTCTCCGGGCGGTTCGGCGCGATGATGGCGGGCGCCGACGAGCAGGTGGTCAGCACCCTCACCCAGTACGGTGAGCGGATCGGCGCCGCCTTCCAACTCGCCGACGACGTGCTCGACATCGCCAGCGACGGCAGTGAGTCCGGCAAGACCCCCGGCACCGACCTGCGCGAAGGCATCCCCACCCTGCCGGTGCTGCACGTCCGCCGCTGGTACGCGCAGGCCCAGGGCGCCATCTCGGCCGCCGACCGCCGGCTCAACGAACTCCTCGACGGCGACCTCACCGACGACGCCCTGCACGCCGAGGCGCTGGAACTGCTGCGCGCCCACCCGGCCCTGGAACAGGCCCGCCGCGACACCGTCCGGTACGCGGACGAGGCCCGCGCCCGCCTCGACCCGCTGCCCGACATCCCCGCCCGAGCCGCGCTCGCCGGGCTGTGCGACGCGGTCGTGCACCGCGCGGGCTGAACTCCCGCCCCGCCGAGGAGGGCTGTGCACGGCCTTCTCGTCTCCGGGCGCTCGGGGCCGGTGCCGACGGTCGACCGTGCTCGGTCCCTCGTGCCTCGGGATCTCCGCGCGCTCTCGCTTCCGGCACCGGCGTGCCCTTCGGCTCGAAGCCGGGGGAGTTCTCAGGGTCCGTCATACCAAGGGCGTACACGGGGTTGCATCCGTCGGCTGATGTGCCGCCGCGGCCGATTCGGTGTGATGGACATGAGCCACTTCACGGCGGACCGGGCGACAATGGCCTGGGAAGTGGACGCGTGCGGGGAGCGCGCCGCGGCGCGCTCCCGGGCCGGCGAACCGCCGCTGACGACGGAGGTGGACACCCGATGGCACGGATCCGACCGGCACGGCACCCGGAGTCCGACGAGCCCGGTGGCGGGGGGCGCGGGCGCAAGGCCGTGCGTTACGCCGTGCCGGCCGCGGTGGCGGGCGTGGCAGCGGCGACGATCAGCCTCGTCCCCGCTATCGCGGACACCGGCGACCCGACACTGCCCCCCCTCACCGCGGAGCAGTTGCTGACGAAGATCGCCGCGTCCGACACCCGGACGGTGGACGGCACGGTCAGGATCAGCACGGACCTCGGGCTTCCCGCCGCCCTCTCGGGCGGCGCGACCAGCGGCCTGTTCGGCGGCGGCCCGGGTGCCGCCGGAAAGCCCGGCGGTGACGGCGGCGGTGGCGCGGACTCGCCCGCCGCGCCGCAGTCCCGGCTCACCCGGCTGCTGTCCGGCACCCACCGGCTGCACGTCACCGCCGACGGCCCCGACCGGCAGAAGGTCTCGGTCATCGAACCGGCCGCCGAGTACAGCGTCATCCACAACGGCACCGAGCTGTGGGCGTACGACAGCGCGTCCGACCAGGCGTACCACCGGACGCTGCCCCGGCCGGACCACGACCGCCGCGTCCCGCAGGACCTCGCCGTCACCCCGCAGGACGCCGCCAGGCGCGTCCTGGAGGCCGCCGACGGCACCGCCTCGGTCACGGTGGACGGCACCGCCCGGGTCGCCGGGCACAGCGCGTACGAGCTGCTGGTCCGCCCGCGGCACGCCGACGCCACGACGGTCGGCGCGATCCGGATCGCGGTGGACGCGAAGACCGGCGTGCCGCTGAAATTCACGCTGACACCCAAGGGCGGCGGCAAGGCGGTCGTCGACATCGGCTACACCAAGGTCAGCTTCGCCAAGCCGGCCGCGAGCACCTTCATCTTCAAACCGCCCAAAGGCGTGAAGGTCACCGAGGGCGGCAGCCTCGCGAAGGCCGACCACGAGCGGCCGGGGACGCAGATGAACTCCACCCGGCAGAAACCCACCGTGCTCGGCGAGGGCTGGGACTCGATCGCCGTCGTCAAGACCCCGGGCGGTCTGCCGACCGGCCAGGACCGGAACGGCGAAGGGGCCGACTCCCTGCTGAACAGCTTCGGCAGTCCCGTCACCGGGGCCTTCGGCAGCGGCACGGTCTTCCACACCCGGCTGGTCAACGCGCTGCTCACCGACAAGGGCACGCTGTATGTCGGCGCGGTCACGCAGTCCGCGCTGACGGACGCGGCGAACGCCGCCGCGAAGTAGCTGGCGCGGGCAGTCCGGGCAGCCCAGGTGGTCGGTGCGGTCGGGGTGGTCCGGGCGGTCGGGACTGTCGGGCAGCCCGGGCAGCCCGGGCGGTCCGGGCGGTCGGTGCGGTCCGGGCTGTCGGGCCGGACAAGCCGGAGAAGCACGCGACGTACGCCGGGCACCTCGCCGCCACGGGCGGGGCCGTTCGGAGGATCCGTTTCCAGCCATGCCGAGGGAGTGCCATGGGACAGTCGCCCACCGCGGAACCGCCGGCCGACGTGGTGATCGAGACCCGCGGTCTCGCCAAGCAGTACCGCGGCACGCTCGCCGTGGACGGCCTCGACCTGCGGGTGCCGCGCGGCAGCGTGTTCGGCTTCCTCGGCCCCAACGGCTCGGGCAAGACCACCACCATCCGGATGCTGATGGGTCTGATCGAGCCGACCGCGGGCACCGCCGAGGTACTCGGCAGCCCCATGCCGCGCGCCGTGCGGACCGTTCTGCCCAAGGTCGGTGCCCTCATCGAAGGCCCGGCGCTCTACGGCTTCCTGTCCGGGCGGGACAACCTGCTGCGGTACGACGCCGCCGACCCGACCGCCGACCCCCGCACCCGGCACGCCCGGGTCGGTACCGCGCTGGACCGGGTGGGGCTGACCGCCGCCGCCACGAAGAAGGCGAAGGCGTACTCGCTCGGCATGAAGCAGCGGCTCGGCCTGGCCGCCGCGCTGCTCCAGCCGCGCGAGCTGCTGGTGCTGGACGAGCCGACCAACGGCCTCGACCCGCAGGGCATGCGGGAGATCCGGGCGCTGGTGAGAGAACTGGCCGGGGACGGTACGACGGTCTTCCTCTCCTCGCACCTGCTGGACGAGATCGAGCAGGTCTGCACGCACGCCGCCGTGATGGCCCGCGGCCGGCTGATCACCCAGGGCCCGGTCGCCGAGTTGTCCGCGGGCGCGCGGGGCCGGCTCGCGGTCACCACCCCGGACACCGGCCACGCGGCCCGGGTGCTCAAGGAACACGGTGTGACCGACCTCGCCACGGCGGGCGAGCGGATCACCGGCGAACTGCCCGCCGACCCGCCCGACCTGGCCGAACTCAACGCGGCACTGGTCGAGGCGGGGGTGCGGGTACGCGGTTTCGGCCTGGAGCGTGCCTCCCTGGAGGACGCGTTCGTGGCCCTGACAGGGGAGGGTTTCGATGTCGCGGGCTGACCCGGCGGCGGAGCGGACGACCGGCGCCCGTACCACCGACGCCCCGGCCGTACGGGCGCCGCGCCTGGTGTGGTCGCTCGGGCTGTTCCGGTCCGAGCTGGTGACCGTCTTCCGGCGGTGGCGGACCCTCGCCCTGTTCGCGGTGCTGGCGGGGGTGCCGCTGCTGGTCGGGATCGCGGTACGGATCGAGACGCGCGACGGCGGATCGGTCGGGGGCGGTGGCGGGAACGGGGAAGGGCCCGCCTTCATCGAACAGGTCAGCAACAACGGCCTGTTCCTGACCTTCGCCTCGCTCGCCGCGACCCTGCCGTTCTTCCTGCCGATGGCGATCGGCGTGGTGGCCGGCGACGCGGTGGCCGGCGAGGCGAGTACCGGCACCCTGCGCTACCTGCTGGTCGCCCCGGCCGGCCGGACCCGGCTCCTGCTCGCCAAGTACGCCTCCGTGGTCGCCTTCTGCCTGGCCGCGACCCTCGTGGTGACCGTCTCCGCGCTCGCCGTCGGCTTCGCCCTCTTCCCGGTCGGCGACGTCACGCTGCTGTCCGGCACGACGATCCCGCTGTCGGACGGGCTGCTGCGCGCCCTGCTGATCGCCGTGCTCGTCGCGGGTTCGCTGGTCGGCATCGGGGCGCTCGGCCTGTTCGTCTCCACGCTCACCGACAGCGGCATCGGCGCCATGGCCGCCACCGTCGGGCTGCTGATCACCGTGCAGATCGTGAACAACATCCCGCAGCTGCACGCCGTCCAGCCCTACCTCTTCCCGCACTACTGGCTCAGCTTCGCCGACATCCTCCGCTCCCCGGTGACCTGGGACGACATCGCCAGGAACCTGGGCCTCCAGGCCCTCTACGCGGCCGTCTTCGGTTCAGCGGCCTGGGCCCGCTTCACCTCCCGCGACGTCACGGCGTGACGACCGTCCGCGAAACCGGTTGTCAGTGATGGGGTTCGACTGAGCTCAAGGCCCTCTGGCCCGGAGACGCGGTGGTTCAGCGGTTGGGCGCGGGCGCGCGGTAGGGGCGTCCGCTGTCGGCGTGGGCGAGGGCGCTCCGGCTGCGCCGTGCGGTCCGCAGCGCGTCCCAGGTCAGCATGATCAGCGCGAACCACACCAGCAGGAAACCGGCCCACCGTTCGGCGGGCATCCGCTCGTGGAAGTACAGCACCCCGATGAGGAACTGGAAGACCGGCGCCAGGTACTGCATCAGGCCGAGGGTGGACAGTGGCAGCCTGGTCGCCGACATGCCGAAGCAGATCAGCGGCACGGCGGTGACCAGGCCGGACACGGCCAGCAGCGCCGCGTGACCGGGGCCGTCGTGGGCGAAGGTGGAGTCGCCGTGAGCGCCGAGCACCAGCAGGAAGGCCAGCGCGGGCAGGAACTGTACGGAGGTCTCGGCGGCCAGCGACTCCAGGCCGCCCATGGCCACCTGCTTCTTGACCAGACCGTACGTACCGAAGGAGAAGGCCAGTGTGAGCGCGATCCACGGCAGCCGCCCGTAGCCCACGGTGAGCACGATCACCGCCAGCGCGCCGATGCCGACCGCCGCCCACTGCGCGGGCCGCAGCCGCTCGTGCAGCACGAGCACGCCGAGCGCGATGGTGACGAGGGGGTTGATGAAGTAGCCGAGCGAGGTCTCCACCACGTGCCCGGCGTTGACACCCCAGATGTACATGCCCCAGTTCACCGAGACCACGGTGGCCGCGACCGCCACGAGGGCGAGCCGCCTGGGCTGCCTGACCAACTCGGATATCCAGGACCGGCGGCGCAGGCCGAGCAGGATGAGGACGACCACGACCAGCGACCACACCATCCGGTGGGCCAGGATCTCCAGCGCCCCGGCCGGTTCCAGCAGCGGCCAGAACAGCGGGAACAGCCCCCACAACCCGTAGGCCACGAAGCCGTAGACCAGTCCCGCGCGCTGCTCGCCCATCCGGTTCCTCCCGCCGCCGTACGGCGGTCGCACCCGACCGGTGCGCGTCGCCGGTCCGACCGTAGCTGGCACCACCACACGTGTCATGCCCGTTTCGCAGAACGGTCCTGGCGCCGCGCTCGGCGTACGCCGTCGGCGACCCGGTCGCCGCACAGCAAAGGGGCGCGGGCGCTCAGCCCACGACCGTCCAGGTGTCGTTGCCCGCGAGCAGCGCGGTCAGGTCGCCCTTGCCCCGCTGCTGCACGGCCTGGTCGAGCTGGTCGGCCATCTCCGTGTCGTAGACCGGCCGGTCGACGTCCCGGAGCACGCCGATCGGCGTGTGGTGCAGGGTGTCCGGGTCGGCGAGTCGGGACAGCGCGAAGGCGGTGGTCGGGGAGGCCGCGTGCGCGTCGTGCACCAGGACGCCGTCGGTGCCCTCCGCCGTCACGTCGATCACCCGCAGGTCACCGGTGGCCTGATCCCGTACCACCCCCTTGCTGCCCAGACCGTCGTCGGCCGGCGCGCCGAAGCGGATCGGCTGACCGTGCTCCAGGTGGATCAGGGCCTCCTGCGCGGTCTCCTTCTCCTTCAGGGCGTCGAAGGCACCGTCGTTGAAGATGTTGCAGTTCTGGTAGATCTCCACCAGCGCGGTGCCCCGGTGGTCGGCCGCCGCGCGCAGCACGCTCTGCAGGTGCTTGCGGTCGGAGTCGATCGTGCGGGCCACGAAGGACGCCTCGGCGCCGATCGCCAGCGACACCGGGTTGAACGGCGCGTCGAGGGAGCCCATCGGCGTGGACTTGGTGATCTTGCCGACCTCGGAGGTCGGGCTGTACTGGCCCTTCGTCAGCCCGTAGATCCGGTTGTTGAACAGCAGGATCTTGAGGTTGACGTTCCGCCGCAGCGCGTGGATCAGGTGGTTGCCGCCGATGGACAGCGCGTCGCCGTCACCGGTCACCACCCATACGCTCAGGTCCCGCCGTGAGGCGGCAAGACCGGTGGCGATGGCCGGGGCACGGCCATGGATGGAGTGCATGCCGTAGGTGTTCATGTAGTACGGGAAGCGGGACGAGCACCCGATCCCGGAGATGAACACCACGTTCTCCCTGGCCAGGCCGAGCTCCGGCATGAAGGACTGGACGGCCGCCAGGACCGCGTAGTCCCCGCAGCCCGGGCACCAGCGCACCTCCTGGTCGGACTTGAAGTCCTTCATGCTCTGCTTCGCCTCGGCCTTGGGCACCAGGGCCAGTGCCTCAGACATCCGCACTCTCCTCCGCGCTCGCTTCCCCGCCCAGTTCCGCGCCCGATACGGTGCTCTGCTCGCTGATCGCCCGCGCCAGTTGCTCGGCCTTGAACGGTAGCCCGGTGACCTGTGTGTACGAGTGGACGTCCACCAGGTACCTGGCCCGCAGCAGGTGGGCGAGCTGGCCGAGGTTCATCTCCGGCACGATCACCCGCTCGTACGCCCCCAGCACCTCCCCGAGGTTGGCCGGGAAGGGGTTGAGGTGGCGCAGGTGGGCCTGCGCCACGGCGCCGCCCTCGCCGCGGATCCGGCGGACGGCCGCGGTGATCGGCCCGTAGGTCGACCCCCAGCCCAGCACCAGCGTCCTGGCGCCCCCGCTCGGGTCGTCGACCTCGATGTCGGGCACCGTGATGCCGTCGATCTTGGCCTGCCGGGTGCGGACCATGAAGTCGTGGTTGGCCGGGTCGTAACTGATGTTGCCGGTGCCGTCCTGCTTCTCGATGCCGCCGATGCGGTGTTCGAGGCCGGGGGTGCCGGGGACCGCCCACGGGCGGGCCAGCGTCTCGGGGTCGCGCAGGTACGGCCAGAAGGACTCGGTGCCGTCCTCGGCCGTGTGGTTCGGTCCGGTCGCGAACTGCACCCGCAGGTCGGGCAGTTCGCCCGGCTCGGGGATCCGCCAGGGCTCCGAGCCGTTCGCCAGGTAGCCGTCGGACAGCAGGAAGACCGGGGTGCGGTACGTGAGCGCGATCCGGGCCGCCTCCAGTGCCGCCTCGAAGCAGTCCGCCGGAGTGGCGGGCGCGACCACCGGCACCGGCGCCTCGCCGTTGCGCCCGTACATCGCCTGGAGCAGGTCGGCCTGCTCGGTCTTGGTCGGCAGCCCGGTGGACGGCCCGCCGCGCTGGATGTCCACCACCAGCAGCGGCAGCTCCAGGCTGACGGCCAGACCCACTGTCTCGGACTTGAGCGCCACCCCGGGACCCGAGGTGGTGGTGACCGCGAGCGACCCGCCGAAGGCGGCGCCCAGCGCGGCGCCGATCGCCGCGATCTCGTCCTCGGCCTGGAAGGTCCGTACACCGAAGTTCTTGTGGCGGCTCAGCTCGTGCAGGATGTCCGAGGCCGGAGTGATCGGGTACGACCCGAGGAAGAGCGGCAGCCCGGCCTGTTGACCCGCGGTGACCAGGCCGTACGACAGCGCGAGGTTCCCGGAGATGTTGCGGTACGTGCCGGGCGGGAAGGCGCTGGCGGCCGGCGCGACCTCGTAGGAGACCGCGAAGTCCTCGGTGGTCTCGCCGAAGTTCCAGCCCGCGCGGAAGGCGCTGACGTTGGCCTCGGCGATGTCCGGCTTCTTCGCGAACTTCTTGCGGAGGAAGGTCTCGGTGCTCTCCGTCGGGCGGTGGTACATCCACGACAGCAGGCCGAGCGCGAACATGTTCTTCGCCCGCTCGGCGTCCCTGCGGGGCAGGCCGCTGCCCTTGAGCGCCTCCAGCGTCATGGTCGTCAGCGGCACCGGGTGGACCGCGTAGGCCGCCAGCGAACCGTCCTCCAGGGGGTTGCCCTCGTAGCCGACCCTGGCCAGGGCCCTCTTGGTGAACTCGTCGGTGTTGACGATGATCTCCGCGCCGCGCGGCAGATCGGCGAGGTTCGCCTTCAGCGCGGCCGGATTCATCGCCACGAGCACGTCCGGCGCGTCGCCCGGAGTGAGGATGTCGTGGTCGGCGAAGTGGAGCTGGAACGATGAAACCCCCGGCAGAGTGCCTGCGGGGGCGCGGATCTCAGCCGGGAAGTTCGGCAGCGTCGAGAGATCATTGCCGAAGGAGGCGGTCTCCGAGGTGAAGCGGTCCCCGGTGAGCTGCATCCCGTCGCCGGAGTCGCCGGCGAACCGGATGATCACGCGGTCGAGCCGCCTGGTCTCCTTCACCGGTCTGCGCTGTTCGCTCAGCACCTCTCCAACGGCAGGCTGACGCCCGGTGGTCGTGCTGACCTGGCTCGTCACTGAAACGGTCCTCCTTCGAGGCGGCGTATCGCCCGGCTACCGGCCATCGTACGTCGGTAAGGGTCGCCTTCCCCGGACCTCCGTACATGTGGAAGGACGGGGTACCACTTGTCGCCTCGGGACGCGAGACACGCACAGCCCCGGCGACGGTTCCCCTCGTTCGGGGCCCAGGCCCGGATTCAGGAAGGGCCGGCTTCAGGAAAGCCCGGTTTCAGGAAGATGCTGCCGACCTGCTTCGCGACCGCGCCGTCGCTCACCACGGGCTGCCCGGCCGCCGCGGAGTTCGTCCCGCCTGCCGGCCGTCATGCCCCGCACCTCCCGCTCCCGCGGCGTCAGCCCGGCCCGTACCAGGCGGAGGCTGGTACGGGCCGGCAACCGCGCGACCACCTCCTGGGCAGGCCGCCACCACCGGATACGGCGGCACGCCCCGGTCGGCCGTCTCGCGGACTGGCCCGATCAGCCCCTCCGCGTCGCCCACGTCCGCCACCATGTCATGGCCGCGGTCGGTCAGCGGACGGGGCAGGCAGCCCGGAGCAGCACCGAACCCTCGGCGATGACCCACCCGCACCGTGCCCCTCACCGTCACCGGATCCCCGGGGCACGTGCTCACTCCGCAGGCATACCAGCACGGCGGAGCGAAGAGGCATACGGTTTCGCTGGGCAAGGTTGCGCCCGAACGTCAGGGGGCCGCGGTCAGGCGGCGCCCAGGGGAGAGGAGAGTGCGTGCGCGCGGTCGGATTCGACGTCAACGGTGGCCCCGCAGTGCTGCGGTCGGTGGTGCTGCCCGTCCCCACGCCGGGCCCGGGCCAGGTCCAGATCCGCGTGGCGTACGCCGGCGTCAACGAGGGGGAGGGCCGTCCCGCTACCGGCATCGGCACCGGTACGGGCATGGGCATCGGCCCCGGCGACAGGCGCAACGGCCTCGGCCGGCCCCGGCACCTCCCCTGCCGCTCCGGGGCGCTCCGGGGCATCGTCGTCCCCGGGGTGGAGGTCTCCGGGGAGATCACCGAACTCGGGGACGACGTCACCGGTCACGCCGTCGGCGACCCGGTCGCCGCGTACCTCCCGGACGGCGGCGGCTACGCGGAGTACGCCCTCGCGCCCGCGGAATTCGCCTTCCCCCTCGACGGCATATCCCTGCGCGACGGTGGCGGCGCGGCCCTCGCCCTCACCACCGCCTACGGCATCCTGGCGAGCGCGGCCCGCCTCGCCGCGGGCGACACGGTCCTCATCCACGGTGCGGCCGACGGCGTGGGCTCGACCGCCGCCCAGATCGCCCGCGCGCTCGGTGCCGCCGCGGTCTACGGCACGGTGGGCTCCGCCGCCCAGGCGGAGTACGCCAAGCGCTTCGGCTACGACGCGATCCACTTCTGCGAGGGGTTCGCCGACCGCGTACCCGAGGTCGACGTCATCATCGACCCGGTCGGCGGCCCCACCGGCCTCGCCGGTCTCTCCCTGCTCGCCCCCTTCGGCCGCCTCGCCGCCTGCGGAGACGCGACCGGCCACCCGGACCTCGCGTTCCCGCTGTGGAGGAGCAACCGGTCCGTGACCGGCTACGACATCGCGGACCTGGCCCGCCGGGCCCCCGCCGCGCTGCGCGCCCACGCCCTGGCCGCTTTCTCCCTCCTCGCCTCCGGCACGATCTCCCTCGACATCGCGGGGGAGTTCCCGCTGGCCTCGGCATCCGCCGCCCTCCGGGCGCACCGGGCCATGGGGAAGACGCTGCTGAGGATCAGCCCGTCCGGCGGGTGAGGGCGCGTTCCGGCTGTGTTCGCTGTGTTCCGGCAGCGTTCCGGCCGGCTGGGCAGTCGGCGGCCGGCCCCGTCGCCGGCAGCGTCAGCCCGACCACGGTGACGGACAGGCCGAGGCCGACCGACACCACTGTGACAATGTGGACAAAGCCGACGATCGCCACCGGAAGCCCGACCACGCAGGTACGCGGTCTCCCGCCACCTGACGCCGTCGAACGCGAACCGCGGCGCGGCGGCAGCGGCCAGGCCGTGACGGTGAACTGCGGGGCGAGGACGAGGCGATCGCGGCCCTCGGCGCGCCGGGCCGGGGACGCGGTCCGCCATGGGGGGCGGGGGCGGGTTGAGGTGGGCTTGTCCCCAGGGTGCGACGATGGAGGCGGCCGGTCCGGAGGCACCGGTGAAGCCAGTGAGGCCAGGGCCTAGACTCCCTCCGTATAAATCGTCCAAAGGTCCACCCCGGATCGCCGGACACCGCCGGTCAGGCGAGATCAACGAGTCGGTAGCGGCTCAGCGAGTCAACGAGTCGGTAACGGCTCAACGAGTCAGAACGAGTCATCGAGTCAAACGAGGGGCGGAAAGGACGTGGACTACTTCCACGGCTACACGGTCGTCGGCCTGGTCGCTGTCGTCGGTGTGCTCTTCGTGGCGGTCGCGTTCGCGGGCGGCCGGCTGCTGCGGCCCGTCGTGCCGACGCGGGAGAAGATGCTCACGTACGAATGCGGGGTCGATCCGGTCGGCGAGGGCTGGGCGCACACCCAGATCCGCTACTACGTCTACTCCTTCCTCTACGTGATCTTCGCGGTGGACGCGATCTTCCTGTTCCCGTGGGCCACCGTCTTCGACGCGCCGGGCTTCGGCGGCACCACGCTGGTCGAGATGTTCGTGTTCATCGGATTCCTGGCCGTCGGGCTGCTCTACGCCTGGAAGAAGGGCGTACTGGAATGGACGTGACAGGAGAGGCCGTGACCGCCGGGGCCGGCACGTCCGGGGCCGTGACCGCTGCGGGCGAGGCCGCCACCGCGCCGGGTGCCCCGGCCGCGGCTGCCCCCGCCGCCGTGCCGCTGCCCGAGCCGCGCCGCCTGGGGCCGCTCGCGCGACTGGCGCCCGAACCGATGAAGGTGGTCCTGAACTGGGGCCGCCGCTACAGCCTGTGGGTCTTCAACTTCGGCCTCGCCTGCTGCGCGATCGAGTTCATCGCCGCGTCCATGGCCCGGCACGACTTCATCCGGCTGGGCGTGATCCCGTTCGCCCCCGGACCGCGGCAGGCGGACCTGATGGTCGTCTCCGGCACGGTCACCGACAAGATGGCGCCGGCCGTCAAGCGGCTGTACGAGCAGATGCCCGAGCCGAAGTACGTCATCTCCTTCGGTGCCTGCTCCAACTGCGGCGGGCCGTACTGGGACTCGTACTCCGTCACCAAGGGCGTCGACCAGATCATCCCGGTGGACGTCTACGTGCCCGGCTGCCCGCCGCGGCCCGAGGCGCTGCTCCAGGGCATCCTCAAGCTCCAGGAGAAGATCGCGCGGGAGTCGCTGGGGGAGCGGTACGCCGCGCACGGCGCCGGTGCGGGCGGCGGTCGCCGGGTCGGTGGTACGCGGCCGGGCGCCGCTGCGCTGACCAGCGGGCTCGTCCAGCCGCCGGAGGGCGAGAAGTGACGGGCTGGCTGCCGGACGACGCCGAGACGCTGTTCGGCCCGGGCGCGGTCGCGGACGAGGCGTACGACCTGCTCACCGTCGACGTGTCGGCCGACGCGTGGGTGACGGCCCTGCGGACCGCGCGGTCCACGCTGGGCTGCACCTTCTTCGACTGGCTGAGCGCGGTGGACGAGCCGGGGACGGGTTTCCAGGTCTGCGCGCACGTGGTCGCACTGGGGACGGGCGCGGGCGCCGATACGGGAGCCTCCCCCGCCGGGGGCGGCGTCCGGCGCCTGCTGGTACGGACCACCGTCCCGTACGAGGCGGCCGTGCTGCCGACCGCGACCGGGGTGTACCCGGGTGCGGCCTGGCACGAGCGCGAGACCCACGAGATGTTCGGCGTGGACTTCACCGGCCATCCGCACCTGGCACCGCTGCTGCTGCCGGAGGAGTTCGAGGGGCACCCGCTGCGGAAGGACTTCGTGCTGGCCGCGCGGGTCGCCAAGGCGTGGCCCGGCGCGAAGGAGCCGGGGGAGTCCCACGACGGCGGTCCCAAGCGCCGCCAGATGATGCCGCCGGGCGTCCCCGACCCCAACGACTGGGGGCCGCTCAAGGGCCAGCTTCCCCCGGCGCCCGCGCGTCCCGCCCGGGCACCCCGGGCGGCGGGCGCCGGTGACCGGCCGCCGCGCCGCACGCGCAGCGTGAGTGAGGGCTCGGCGAGCCAGGCCCCGAGCCTGGCTCCGGACCGGGCCACGGCCCCGGGCGCTCCGGGCGCCTCGGAAGCGCCCGCCTCTCCCCGTGGGCGCACCCCGGACGTGCCCTGGGAGCGGCCCGCGAAGCCGGCACCCGATGCCGAAGCGCCCTCAGAGCCCCCCACCGGACCACGGACCGAACCGGCGGCCGGGCCGGTGGCCGAGCCGCCCGCCGATGCGTCCACCGAACCGCCCACCACGGGCGAACCCCACTCCGGAGGAGGCGACCCGACGTGAACGACACCGTGGACGTACTCCTCCGGCTGCTCGGCGTGCTCGTCGTGTTCCTGGTCTTCCCGCTGCTGGTGGGGCAGACCGAGCACAAGGTGATGGCGCACATGCAGGGCCGGCTGGGGCCGATGTACGCGGGCGGATTCCACGGCTGGGCGCAGCTCGTCGCGGACGGCGTGAAGTTCGCCCAGAAGGAGGACATCGTCCCGGCCGAGGCGGACCGCAGGGTCTTCCAGCTCGCGCCCGCCGTGGCCCTGCTGCCGTATCTCGTGGTGCTGATTGCGATCCCGGTCGGGCCGGACGGGTTCGTCGGGCAGACCGTGGACGCCGGGCTGTTCTTCGTCCTGGCCGTGATGGGTGTCGGCGTGCTCGGTTCGCTGATGGCCGGGTGGGCTTCGGCCAACAAGTTCTCGCTGCTCGGCGGCTTGCGCACGGCCGCACAGCTCATGGCCTACGAGCTGCCGATGCTGCTCGCCGGGGCCTCGGTCGCGATGGCGGCCGGCACCCTGTCGCTGCCCGGAATCGTCGAGACGTACGAGTGGTGGTGGACGCCCTGGCAACTCGTCGGCGCGGTCGTCTTCTTCACCGCGGGGCTCGCCGAGCTGCAGCGGCCGCCGTTCGACATGCCGGTGGCCGACTCCGAGATCATCTTCGGCGCCTACACCGAGTACACCGGCCTGCGCTTCGCGCTGTTCCTGCTCGCCGAGTACGCGGGCATCGTTGTGCTCTGCGGCCTGACCACTGTGCTGTTCCTCGGCGGCTGGCACGGCCCGTGGGCCGGAAACCTCGGCTGGCTGTGGACGCTGGTCAAGACCGGGCTGCTGGCGTTCGTGGTGATCTGGCTGCGGGTGAGCTACCCGCGGCTGCGTGAGGACCAGCTGCAGAAGCTCGCCTGGACGGTGCTCATCCCACTCGCCCTCGCCCAGATCGCCCTGACCGGCGTCGTCAAGGTGGTGATCTCGTAGCCATGGGAATCCCCGGATCCGGTCTGGCCAAGGGCCTGGCCGTCACCCTGCGGACGATGACGAAGCGTTCCGTCACCGCCCAGTACCCGGACGCGCAGCCGGAACTCGCCCCGCGCACCCGTGGCGTGATCGCGCTGTTCGAGGAGAACTGCACGGTCTGCATGCTGTGCGCCCGCGAGTGCCCCGACTGGTGCATCTACATCGACTCCCACAAGGAAACGGTGCCGCCGGCCGCGCCCGGCGGGCGCGAGCGCAGCCGCAACGTCCTCGACCGGTTCGCCATCGACTTCGCCCTGTGCATGTACTGCGGTATCTGCATCGAGGTGTGCCCCTTCGACGCGCTCTTCTGGTCGCCGGAGTTCGAGTACGCCGAAACGGACATCCTCGACCTCACCCACGAGCGCGACAAGCTGCGCGACTGGATGTGGACGGTGCCCGCGCCGCCCGCGCTCGACCCGGCGGCGGAGGAACCGAAGGAGATCGCCGCGGCCCGCAAGGCAGCGGAGAAGGCAGCGGCGGCCCAGGCGGCACAGGCCGCCGCCGAGGCCGAGGCCGGGCAGCCCGAACCGAGCGGCCAGACCGGGCAGGTCCCGCCGGTCGGGCAGACCGGCCGGGACTCCGGCCCGCGGGAGGGCGAGGCGTGAACCTCAGTGCCGCCGCCCACCATCCCGGCTTCCTCTCCCCGACCGGCGTGGAGATCACCTTCGTGCTGGTCGGCCTCGCCACCCTCGGCGCCGCCGTGATCACCGTCACCACCCGGCAGCTCGTGCACGCCGCCCTCTGGCTGGTCGTCGCGCTCGGCGGCCTGGCCGTCGAGTACCTCCTGCTCACCGCCGAGTTCATCGCCTGGGTGCAGGTACTGATCTACGTAGGGTCCGTCGTCGTTCTCCTTCTGTTCGGCCTGATGCTGACCAAGGCGCCCATCGGCCGCTCGCCGGACGCCGACTCCGGCAACCGCTGGGTCGCCCTCGCGGTGGCCGTCGCCTCTGCGGCCACCCTGGTGTGGGTGGTCGTGGACGCCTTCCGGTCCACCTGGGTCGAGCTGCACGGCGCGGCACAGGGCTCCTCCCGGGCCACCGGCGAGAGCCTCTTCCGGCACTGGGTGCTGCCCTTCGAGGCGCTGTCGGTGCTGCTGCTGGCCGCGCTGGTCGGCGCGATCGTCCTCTCCCGTCGCGACGACACCGCGACCCCGCCCGCGACCGCCGCTACCGACACCGTCAGCGCCGCCGACACCGTCAGCACCGCCGTCACGGAACCGGCCGCCGCCTCCGCAGGCACCGACGGCAAGGAGAAGTGATGCACCTCGCGTATCCCGTCGTGCTGGCCGCCCTCCTGTTCAGCGTCGGCGTCTACGGCGTGCTCGCCCGGCGCAACGCGATCCTCGTCCTGATGTCCGTCGAGCTGATGCTCAACGCCGTCAACCTCAACCTGGTCGCCTTCGACGTGTGGCTGCGCGACACCCTGCACGCCGGCCAGGCGCTCACCCTGTTCACCATCACCATCGCCGCCGCCGAGATCGGGCTCGGCCTGGCGATCGTGCTGCTGGTCTACCGCCACCGCGGCAGCTCCGACATCGACCGCCTCACCGCCCTCGCCGACCCCGAGCGCCCCGAACGCCCGACCCAGCCCGGACCGGCGGCCGACGACGAGAAGGCAGAGGCCACCGCGTGACCCTGATCGCCCTTGCCGCGCTCGTACCCCTCCTTCCTTTCCTGGGCGCGGTCGCCGGCCTCCTGCTCGGCCGACGCGCACCCGGTTTCGTACGGCCCCTGGCCGTACTGCCCACCGCGCTCGCCTTCGTGCTCGCTGCGATCGTCGCCGCCCGGCAGGGCACCGGGGCGCCGACCGACGGCGCCCACCGGCTGACCGTCACCGGCTCGGTCCCCATCGACCTCGCCCTGCACCTGGACGGCTTCTCCGTCCTGATCGCCCTCCTCGTCGGCCTGGTCGCCACCTGCGTGCAGCTCTACTCCGTCTCCTATCTGCGCGACGACCCGCGCTACCCGTCGTACGCCGCCCTGGTCTCCCTCTTCACCGCCGCCATGTTCCTGGTCGTCTACTCCGGCGACCTGATGGTGCTGCTGGTCGGCTGGGAGATCATGGGCATCTGCTCCTACTTCCTGGTCGGTCACTACTGGGAGACCGAGACCGCGCGGTCGGCCTCGATCAAGGCGTTCCTGGTCACCAAGCTCGGTGACGTGCCGTTCCTGATCGGCGTATTCGCGCTCGCCGCCGACGCGGACACCTTCCGGATCAGCGGCATCCTCGGCGCCGCCGCCGAGGGCCGGCTGCATCACCCGACCGTGGTGGCGCTGCTGCTGCTCGCCGGAGTCGCGGGCAAGTCCGCCCAGTTCCCGCTGCACACCTGGCTGCCCGACGCGATGGCCGGCCCCACCCCGGTGTCCGCGCTGATCCATGCGGCGACCATGGTGGCCGCCGGCATCTACCTGGTGGCCAGGCTGCTGCCGGTGTTCACCGCGTCCGCCGCCGCACTGGCCGTCCTCGCCGTGATGGCCGCCGTCACCATGATCGGCTCGGGTCTGGCCGCCCTGGCCCAGGACGACATCAAACGCGTGCTGGCGTACTCCACGATCGGCCAGCTCGGCTACATGGCCGGCGCGCTGGCCGTCGCCGACCGTGACGCCGCGATCTTCCACCTCCTCTCGCACGGTGCCTTCAAGGCCCTCCTCTTCCTCGGCGCGGGCGTCGTCATCCACGCCGCCGGCACCAACTCGCTCACCGCCATGTCCCGCATGGGGTCGCTGAGCAAGCGGGTCCCCGACGCCATGTGGACGATGGGCCTCGCCCTCGCCGCTCTCGCGGCCCTCCCTCCGCTGTCCGGTTTCTTCTCCAAGGAGACGGTGCTGCGCGCCGCCGAGCACGCCTCCTCCGGTGACACCCCCCACGTGCCCGCCGCGGTCGGCTGGACGATCCTGGTCGCGGGCTTCGCCGCGGCCGTCCTGACCGCCGGGTACGCGGGCCGGCTGTTCCTGATGGCATTCCGCGGCAGCGGCCCCGAGGTCGCCGACCACGGGCGGCAGCCCGCCTTGATGACCACCGTCCTCTGGGTGCTCGCCGTCCCCACGATCGCCTTCGGCGGCCTCACCTACCGCCGGCTGCCCGACTGGTTCGGCGGCTCCTCGCTCGGCCCGACCCTGCTCACCTCCGTTCTCGGTACCGGACTGGCCCTCGCCGGCCTGCTGATCATCTACGGTGCCTGGCAGGCGGCCACCGCCACCCGCCGGGCCGTGCCCATCGGTGCCGTCGTCGCCGAGGACGCCGACGCCGAACCGGCGCTGGTGGAGGCCGAGGCCATCGCCACGCACGAGGAGATCTACGGCGACATCGCCGCCGCCGACGACCCCGGTGATCCCGGGCGGCTGCTACTCGGTCCGCTGCACCGGCACGCCGCCCACGGCTTCCACCTCGACGCCGTGTACGGCGCACTCTTCGTCCGCCCGGTGCAGGCGGCGGCGAGCCTGGTCCGCTTCCTGGACCGCGAGGTCGTCGAGACCTACGTCCGGGGCGCGGCCGGCACCCCGCGGCTGCTCGGCGCGGCCGTCCGCAAGGCCCAGACCGGAAACGTCCAGACGTACCTCAGCGCGCTGCTGGCCGGTGCCGTCGTCCTCGCCGTCCTTGTCGCTGTCGGAGCGTGAGATCCAGTGAACGACACCGCACTGCAGTACGTCCTCGTGGCTATCCTCGTGCTGCCGCTGCTCGGCGCACTGGGCGCCGTGCTCCCGATCCCCCGGATCTTCCGGATCGGCCTCACCCTCGACCAGGCGGTTCGCGGCCACGGCGTCTCCTTCTCCGGAGCCGTACTCGTCCTGTCGATCGTCCTCGCGGTCGGTTTCGACCACGACCAACCCGCGAGGATGCAGGCCACCACGGACCTGACGTGGATCCCCGCGCTGAACATCCATCTCCACCTCGGTGTCGACGGCATCTCTCTCCCCCTTGTCGTTCTGACCGCGCTGCTGACCTTCCTCTGCGCGCTCTACAGCCTGTTCAAAATGCCCGAGGGCCCGGGGCCCAGGGGCTTCGTCGCCCTGCTGCTGATCCTCGAAAGCGGCACGCTCGCCACCTTCGCCGTGGCCGACCTGATGCTGTTCTTCCTCGCCTTCGAGACGGTCCTCATCCCGATGTACTTCCTGATCGCCCGCTGGGGCGGCGGGGACCGGGAACGGTCGGCGATGCGCTTCATCCTCTACACCCTCCTCGGCTCTGTGATCATGCTGCTCGGCCTGCTCCTCATCGGCGTGAAGGCGGGCACATTCGACATGGTGGCACTCACCACTGACAACGGGTCATCGCTCAGTCACTCCACGCAACTGATCGCGGTCCTCGCCATCGGTATCGGCCTCGCCGTGAAGACCCCGATGTGGCCCCTGCACAGTTGGCTCCCCGACGCCCACACAGCGGCCCCCACCGTGGGATCGGTGCTGCTCGCGGGCGTTCTGCTGAAGATGGGCACCTACGGTCTGGTCCGGATCGCACTTCCGATGGCGCCCGACGGGATGCACACCTTCGCGCCCTATCTGGCCGCCTTCGCCGTCGTCGGCATCGTCTACGGCTCCCTCGCCTGCCTCGCCCTCGCCCGGCAGGGCAACGGCGGCGATCTCAAGCGCCTGATCGCGTACTCCTCCGTCGGCCACATGGGTTTCGTGCTGCTCGGCATCGCCTCCCTCAACCCCACCGGCGTCAACGGCGCCCTGTTCGCCAACATCGCCCACGGCCTCATCACCGGCCTGCTGTTCTTCCTGGTCGGCGCGGTCAAGGACCGTTACGGTTCCAGTGACCTCGACCAGTTCGCCGGCCGCGGCGGAGCCGCGCTCTACGGCCGCGCGCCACGCCTGGGCGGCCTGCTCGCCTTCGGCGCCGTCGCCTCCCTGGGGCTGCCGGGCCTGGCCGGGTTCTGGGGCGAGATGCTGGCGATGTTCGGGGCGTTCGAACCCGGCGCCGGGCTCAGCCGTCCCGCGTACCTGACCTTCACCGCCGTCGCCGCGTTCGGCACCCTGCTGACCGCCGCGTACCTGCTCACCGTCGTCCGCCGGGTCTGCATGGGCGACCGCGAGACCGCCGAGTCGCCCGCCGTCCTCGCCGACGTCCGCGGCTACGAGTTCGCTGCCTGGACGCCGCTCGCCGCCCTCACCGTGCTGGCCGGACTGTGGCCCGCGGCCCTGCTCGGCCTCACCGACCCGGCCGTACGCTCCCTGCTCGGAGGCAACTGATGCCGTCCCTCGTGCAGTCCGTCGACTGGACGGCCCTGACCCCGGTGGTGATCCCCGCGGCCCTGGCCGTGGTCGTCCTGGTCGCCGACCTCTTCCTGCCGCAGGACCGCAAGCCCCTGCTCGGTTGGCTCACCGTCGCCGGGCTCGCCGCCGCGCTGCTCACCCTGATCCCGCTCCGGGACGGCCGCCGCAGCACCTTCTGTCAGACCGGCGGTGCATCATGTTCGTACGCCGCTGACCACTTCACGCTCGTCATCCAGGTCCTCGTGCTGGGCGGCGCCCTGCTCACCGCCCTGCTGTCGCTGACCGTCGAAGAAGGGCCGCGCGAGGCGCCGCAGAACGGCGCGGGTGGTGAGCGACGAGCGGGCCTGCCGCCCGGGGAGTTCTGGTTCCTGCTGCTCTCCTCGGCCGCGGGCGGTGCCCTGCTGCCCGCCTCCCGCGACCTGGCCACCCTCATCGTGGCCCTGGAGGTCACCACGCTGCCCGCCTTCGCTCTGGTCGCGCTGCGCCGCGGCGACCGGCTGTCGAGCGAGGCCGCGCTGAAGTTCTTCCTGTCCTCGGTCACCGCGACCGCCGTCTCCCTGCTCGGCATCAGTTTCGTGTACGCGGCCACCGGCACCGTCCACCTGGTCGCCGTCGCGGACGGCCTCACCCACGTACCCGGGCAGCTCGACACCCTGGCGAAGGCGGGCGCCGCCCTCACCCTGGTGGGCTTCGCCTTCAAGCTGGCCGTCGCGCCCTTCCACTTCTGGGTGCCGGACACCTACGCGGGCGCGCCGCTGCCGGTCGCCGCCTACCTGTCGGTGGTCGGCAAGGCGGCCGGTTTCGCCGGGCTCATCCTGGTGACGGTGATCGCCTTCCGGCCGTACGACGACGTGTGGGGCCCGGCTGTCGGCGTGCTGGCCGCGCTCACCATGACCGTGGGCAACGTCGGCGCGCTCCGGCAGCGAGCCGCCGCGCCACGCAGCGCCGTACGCCTGCTGGCCTGGTCGTCCATCGGACAGGCCGGCTACCTGCTGGTACCGATCGCCGCCGCGTCCGCCGCCGACAGCGCGTCGCACGAGATCGGCACCACCGTGGCGTACGCCCTGATGTACGGCGTGGTGAACCTCGGCGCCTTCGCGGTCGCCGCGCTGGTGAACCGCACCGCGCCCGAGGGTCGGCTGACCGACTACCGCGGCCTGTACGCGGCCCGTCCGTTCGTCGCCGTCGCCCTCGGCTTCTTCCTGCTCTGCCTGGCCGGACTGCCGCCCGGCGTGATCGGCCTCTTCGCCAAGGTGGCCGTGTTCTCGTCCGCGGTCGGCGCCCAGCACGGCTGGCTCGCGGTGATCATGGCCGTCAACGTGGTGATCGCGCTCGTGTACTACCTGCGGTGGACCGCCCTGCTCTTCACCCGGCCGGAGGATGCCGCGGTCACGGCACGGGACGAGGCGGCGGACGGCGCGGAGGGCGATGGCGCCCGGGCCGTACGGCTGACTGCGGCCCGTGCGGTCGGCACCCCCGTCGGCCTCGCCGCCGCCATCGCGCTTACCGCGGCGGCCGGCCTCCTGCTGTCCGGGGCGCCGCAGATCGTGCTGCGGTACGCCCAGGGGTCGCTGTTCTGACCGTGCCGGCCCCTGCCGGCCGCTGCCGGGTCCGCACCGTCTCCCCGGTACCCGCCCGACGGCCCCGGTGGTCGCGCAGCGTGCGCACAAGGGAACTAGCGGCGGCCGGGTGGCGTTGAGTAGGGCAGGAGGTTCTCCTGAAGGGGGAAGTTCCCCGGCCGCGAACTTTGGAGGGCGCACGGTGCACCGCCGGCACAACGGGCTGAAGACCGCCGTTCTACTCGGCGCGCTGTCCGCACTCATCCTGGTCATCGGCAGCTTCTTCGGCCGGACCGGGCTCATCGTTGCGCTCGTCATCGCCCTGGGCACCAACGCGTACGCGTACTGGAACAGCGACAAGCTGGCGCTTCGCGCGATGCGCGCCCGCCCGGTGAGCGAGTTCGAGGCACCCTGGCTCTACCGGATCGTCCGCGAACTGTCGACGACCGCCCGCCAGCCCATGCCCCGGCTGTACATATCGCCCACCGAGGCGCCGAACGCGTTCGCGACCGGCCGCAACCCGCGCAACGCCGCGGTCTGCTGCACCGAGGGCATCCTGGGAATCCTGGACGAGCGCGAGCTGCGCGGCGTGCTCGGCCACGAACTGAGCCATGTCTACAACCGGGACATCCTCATCTCGTCGGTGGCGGGGGCGCTCGCCTCGGTCGTGATGTTCCTGGTCAACTTCGCCTGGCTGATCCCGGTCGGCCGTTCGGAGGACGACGAGGGCCCCGGCATCCTCGGCTTCCTGCTGATGATGATCCTCGGCCCGATCGCCGCCGCCCTGATCCAGCTCGCAGTCTCCCGCTCCCGGGAGTACGAGGCGGACGCCTCCGGCGCCCGGCTCACCGGCGACCCGCTGGCCCTGGCCTCCGCGCTGCGCAAGCTGGACGCGGGTATCAAGCAGCGTCCGCTGCCTCCCGAGCCGCGCCTGGAAGCCACCAGCCATTTGATGATCGCCAACCCTTTCCGCCCGGGTGATGCGCCCAAGCTGTTCTCGACCCATCCGCCGATGGCCGAGCGCATCGCCCGACTCGAGGAGATGGCAGGCAACAGATGAGAACCGTTCTGAACGTGATATGGCTGGTCCTGTGCGGGCTGTGGCTGTGCCTGGCCTACTTCCTGGCCGGCATCGTCCTGTTCATCACGATCATCGGCATCCCCTTCGGCATAGCGGCCTTCCGGATCGGCCTCTATGCCCTCTGGCCGTTCGGCTACACCACGGTCGAGCGGCGTGACGCGGGCGCCGGCTCGGTGATCGGCAACGTGCTGTGGCTGATCCTGGCCGGCTGGTGGCTCGCCCTCAGCCACATCGTCACCGGTGTCGCGCTGTGCCTCACGATCATCGGAATTCCGTTCGGCATCGCGAACTTCAAGCTCATCCCGCTGTCGCTACTGCCGCTGGGCAAGGAGATCGTGCCGACGGACCGGCCGTTCGCCACGCGCTGACGGCCCTGCGGGCGCCCTTCCTCCGAGGGCGCCCGCCTCCTGGGAAGGCGTGCTTCGCACTCGGGTTTCCTGCTCACTCTTCCCCAGCCTTCGGCCGGGGGTGCCCCAGCGGACAGCCTCTCCCTCCTGGCCTGCCCTGGGGCAGGAGGAGCCCATCGGCCGGCCACAGCGCGAGCTCGTGCGTCGGCCCATGGGGTGTCGCTCGGGCCCACCGTCCGCTTTGGCCTGACACCTGGTCACAAGGGTGTGCCCTGCTACCCTGACCTGCGGAGGTGCACGGTGGTGGACGATTACGCGCACAGCGTGGAGGCCGCGGGCGCGGAACTGCCGCCGGCCCTCGCCGCGTACGCCGCCCATCTGCTGCGCCGCGCCTACATCCGCTCCAACCGCCTGGCGCCCGAGTTCGTCCCGGTCGGCGGCGGGGCGGGCAGCGCCCGGGACTTCCAGGTGCTGGCCGCGATCGGCGAACCCACCGCCTCGTACTCCCAGCAGGACCTGGGCGAACGGCTCGGCATCAACCGCACCACCATGGTCAAGCTGATCGACCGGCTGGAGGCCGCCGGCCAGGTCATACGCTCGCGCAACCCCGAGGACCGCCGGTCGTACGTGCTCGCGCTCACCGACGAGGGCCGCGCCGCGATCAAGGCACTGGAACCTGCCATGTCCGCGAGCGACGACCGCCTCACCGCCGCCCTCAACCCTGAGCAGCGCGACCGCCTCGACGAGCTGCTCGCCACCCTGCTCTCCCGTCCGCAGCCGCCCGGCGAGCAGCGTCGTACGGGTTCGCTGATCGCCCAGGCGCACCACTTCGTACGGCGCGGGATAGAGGACGCACTCACCGACGTAGGGCTGCAGGCCCGGCACTTCGGCGCGCTCACCGTACTGGCCGACGGCCCCTGCTCGCAGCAGCAGCTCGCCCGGCGGCTCGGCATCAGCGACCAGGCGATCCTGCAGATCGTGGACGACCTGGAGCACGCGGGCCGGGTCGTACGGGAACGGGACCCGCTGGACCGGCGGCGTTACGCGCTGCGGTTGACCGACCCCGGACAGGAGGCGCTGCGCACCTCGCGGCAGGTGGTCGAGGCCGCGGAGTCCGAGCTGGGCCGGACGCTCGGGGCGGACGGGCGAGCCGAGCTCCACGGGCTGCTCATCACACTGCTGCGGGCGGACGTCTGAGCCGTCCGAGCGGCGCCTGGCGCCGTGTCGGACCCGGTGGCGCCGAGTCAGCCGGTGGCCGAGATCGCCGTGGTTCCGCCGCCGTCGCGTCGGACCGTGCGCCAGGATGGCGGGGATCAGCCATGCGGCTGCGGCGACGTCAAGGAGACAGCGATGGGCCTGCAAGTCGGCGACAAGGCACCGGACTTCACCCTCCCCGATCAGGCGGGAAGCCCGGTGACCCTCAGCGACTACCTGGGCACGAAGGTCGTGGTGCTCTACTTCTACCCCAAGGACAACACCCGCGGCTGCACCGCCGAGGCATGCGCCTTCCGTGACAGTTACGAGAGCTTCACGGACGCGGGCGCCGAGGTCATCGGGGTCAGCTCGGACTCGGTCGAGTCGCACGAGAAGTTCGCGGGGCAGCACGAGCTGCCGTTCATCCTCCTGTCCGACAAAGACAAGGCGGTACGCAAGCAGTACGGCGCCTCCACCCTCGGCGTGGTGCCCGGCCGGATCACGTACGTCATCGACCGGGAGGGCGTCATACGGCACGCGTTCTCCTCGATGACCAACATCGGCGGCCACATCGACGACGCGCTGGGGATCGTGAAGGAACTGCAGGCCGCGTAGCGCGGTGCGCCGTTCGGGTGGTCCTGCCTGCCGGCGGCCGGCCGCTTCCCGGCCGGCCGCCGTATGTCGTAAAGCCACGGCTGATGATGGTTCATCTTTCAGATAGATACACAGATTGACGATTCCGGGAGCTGACTATAGCCTCGGTACGGCGGTTCACTCTTGGTTCACTTTTGGCTTCTGGGAGACATCTGATGACCACTCCGCACGTACCGGGCGACGCTGTCGATCTGACGATGATGTACGCCTTCCATGACGGTCTGCGGCGCGACGCGGTGACCATCGCGAAGTCGGCCGCCATCACGGGCGACGACCCTGCCCGGCTCACGGCCACCCACTTCGGCTGGGACCTGTTCAAGCGCTTTCTGATCATCCACCACACGGCCGAGGACGACGTCCTGTGGCCGCGGATGCGCGAGCTGCTCGGCGACCGCGCCGACGACATCGAGATGCTCGACGCGATGGAGGCGGAGCACGACCGTATCGACCCGCTGATCGCCGCGATCGACGCCGCGATCGCCGACGAGGAGAACGGTCACGCGAACCTCGCCGACGCCACCGACGCCTTCGTGACCGAGCTCAACGCGCACCTCGCCCACGAGGAGAAGGACGCGCTGCCGCTCATAGACCGCGAGCTGCCGCCGGCCGACTGGGCGAAGTTCGCCGACGGGCAGCGCAACCAGATCGGCCTGGGCCTCGCCCCCCGCTACGTGCCGTGGCTGCTCGACGGCGCCACCCCGGAACGCATCGACCAGGTCCTGGCGATCTTCCCGCCGCCGCTGGTGGCGCAGTACCGCGCGGCGTGGAAGCAGCAGTACGCCGAGCTGAACCCGTGGTCGGTGGACTACGGCAAGGCGTGAGGGAGCTCTGCTCCGATGAGCTCAAGGACGAAGCCGGCTGGGAACAGTGACCGCCGGCTTCGTCGTGGGTGCGCACTTGCGGAACTTTTCCCCTGAGTGACAGACGCGCTGCTAGGGTCGGACGCCGAATGACCACCACACGACCCAACCGGCCGCTTGGTCACCGAAAGGCGCCGGTGATCAGCGAGGGGGAGCGATCTCGTGCCTGCCGGTGTGTACGAAGGCGCGCTTGAGGACCCTGCGACGCGCAAGTGGTGCGAGCGGCGGCGGAGCAGCGCGCAGGTTCTCCTCGGCGCTTCCGTGGCGATGCTCCTCCCGGGCTGGGCCGTCGTTCTCTTCCTCGCCGACCAGGCAGGGTGGATCACCTTCTCTGCGTTGCTAGCGGCTCCCCCGGTCGTCCTGACGATCGTGACCTTGGTGTACTGCGACCTCCGGCTTGGTCGCATCAAGCGCTACCAGCACATCCTGGCCGTGTACCCCTGGCAGAAGCACAAGGGTGTTCTCTTCATGGCTGACAACGGCGAGGTCTATCTGCGCATCGCGGACCCGGAGCACCCGAACAAGTCGGTGAGCGTCCGGATACGGCGTCCCGGGATCCGGCGCTGGCTGCGCCTCGCGCAGACCTACCCGGAGCAGGAGGTCTGGTTCGCCGGCGACCCGCGGATCGGCGGAGCCCTGGCCCTCCCCGGTCCGGCTCGACTGTCTCTCGCGCGGCAGGGCGGGGCAGCCGGGCGGGCCGATGCCGTCGAAGCCAGGCGTAACGGCAACTCCCTGCGGGGCGTGAGCGAGGAAGCCCTGCAACGCGCTCTCGCCGCAGGGTTCGACCAGGACTTCGACCACCTGGATCCCCGCTTGCGGCGGTGAGCGCCGTCCGGCTCCGGCAGGTGAGCGCCGTCCGGCTCCGGCGTTCTACCTGCGGAGCGACGCGGCAGGCGCCAGCCCGGGCTTGTATCCCACTCCGGCATCGCCCGCGCCGGAGGCCGTACCGACCATGACGTTCATCGGATTGAAGTGACCGCCGAACACGGTGGTGTTGACGGTCTCCTTCGTGATGGACGTCACGAAGCCCTTGGCCGTGCCGAGGACGAGCTTGGACGCCTCGCTCTCGGTCCGGCCGTTCATGATCATCTGCAGTTGGCCGAGGTTCCGTCGGGCGGCCCGTGGCATGGTGGCCAGGTCGCCGCTGTTGATCAGGCGGGGAATCTTCGAGAAGCCCTTGTCCAGAAGTTCTCCGGTTCCTGCGCCGATGACGTTGCTGGCGACGTTGCCCAGGAAGTTCTTCTTGATGTCCCCCCAGCCGCCGTTGAGCCCGTCCTTGAGCGTGTCCTTGCCGAGGCCCTTGCCGACGGTGAACGCGAACTTGCTGAACCCCGTCAGCTCGCTGCCCGTGCGCCACACCTTGATCACCGGAGCGAACTGCCGCTCGGCTTTGGCCACCCGCAGTGCCCACCTCACGCCGCCGAGCTGACGCGCCTTGGCCAGCATGGACAGTTTGCCCGCCACCGGGATGCAGTCGAGCGCTGCGAACAGCAGGTCGCCCCAGCCTGCCTTGCCCTGGGCGAACTTGATGGCCGTATCGGTGAAGACCAGGAGCGCGGCGGCCAACAACAGAGCGGCGGCGAGCGGACCGCCGATGAACAGCAGCACGATGCCGCCGACGGCCACGACGATCTTGAGGAACGGGATGACGAGATTCCACGCCTTGACCAGCGCGTCCCCGACCTTCTCGTACCACTTCTTGTTGTGGATGCCCGCGTCCGACGCCTGGTCGAGCTGCGTGGTGAGCACGCCCACCGCCGTGTCGCGGTTGTGGCCCGCCGT
>NZ_DATDBG010000014.1:0-11589 GCF_036524955.1 Streptomyces sp. | reverse complement strand
ACCCGTTCGCCACTGATCCACCCCGAAAGGCTTCACCGTTCGACTTGCATGTGTTAAGCACGCCGCCAGCGTTCGTCCTGAGCCAGGATCAAACTCTCCGTGAATGCTCACCGGTCAATCCGGCTCACACACAAAGAGCGGCACCACGAGGAGGAATAATCCCCGGGTGCACAGCGTCCTCGCTGTGTCTGTCTTACTTCAAAGGAACCTCACCCCGGACACACAGGCCCGGGACAGGGTATCAACATATCTGGCGTTGACTTTTGGCACGCTGTTGAGTTCTCAAGGAACGGAAGCTGCCATCGGTAACCGTCTCCGGTTTCTCTCCGGGCTTTCCCTTCGTTGTGTTTCCAACCTTAGCAGAAGCTATTCGGTCGGAATAACCACTCCGCATTTCAGAGACACGAAACACCGCCCTGAGATTTCTCTCGGTTTGGTCGATGGTGTTCTCGATATGCGACGTGGCCGTCCACGCTAGTCGTTCACGTCCGGACCTGTCCAGCTCGTGACAACCGTTCTAAGCTACCTCCCCGATCGACCTGTGTCAACAGGTCTCCTGGGGCGAAGTGAAGAGTAGCAGGCGACCGGCGGATGACGCACATCCGGTCAGGCGTGTGCGTCCGGGAACGTGGAGGGTGGTGTATCCAGGTCCTCCAGCTCCATGCCTGGTGCCGAGAGGACGACATCGCCGGCGATGTGGACGTCGTGTTGCTCGCCGGTGGCGAGGTCGGCAACCCGGTAGTTATCCACAGGCAGCAATCCGCTGTCCGTGGAGTGTGCTGTCCTTGTGATCAAGGACCACGACTGGTCGACGGTGAGCGGTGCGAGCACGGGGGGCTGGAATGAGACGAGACGTACGCGGGTGGCCGGGGAGCCTGGCTCGAGGCGGAGCAGCCGCGCGGTGGCGATCAAAAAGGCGGGCGAGGCGCCGGTGAAGGCGTGGGCGGGGGCGTTGCCTTCCTGAGCGTGCTCGCCGGTGGGGTCGGTACGGACCCAGGTGACGCCGTCGAGGGCGGCCGCGCGCACTTGCCAGGTCGCCGCGTGCAGCTCCAGGCGGATGGGACGGCCCAGGTCGTCGATGGTGAGGTCGATCGAGCCCGCGTGATCGCCACTGGGGGTGGTGTTCTGAGCGGTGTAGCGCCAGCCGGAGGGGCCGGTGGCGCAGTGGAAGTGTTCGGTACCGAGGGGGGTGTGGTCATGGGTGTCGTGGAACGAGTAGCGACCGCGGGGCATCGTGTGGTTCCAGGGTTCGGCGAGGCCCCCGCCTCGCGAGCGAGACGGGGGCCGACGCGCGGTGGTGTGTTACGCGGATCAGTAGCGGTAGTGGTCCGGCTTGTACGGGCCCTCCGCCTTCACGCCGATGTACGCCGCCTGATCCGGCCGCAGCGTGGTGAGCTTCACGCCCAGCGCGTCCAGGTGGAGACGCGCGACTTTCTCGTCCAGGTACTTGGGGAGCACGTAGACGCCGATCGGGTACTCCTCGGGCTTGGTGAAGAGTTCGATCTGGGCGAGGGTCTGGTCGGTGAAGGAGTTGGACATCACGAAGGACGGGTGGCCGGTCGCGTTGCCGAGGTTGAGCAGGCGGCCCTCGGAGAGCACGATCAGGGACTTGCCGTCGGGGAAGGTCCAGGTGTGGACCTGAGGCTTGACCTCGTCCTTGACGATGCCGGGGATCTTGGCGAGGCCGGCCATGTCGATCTCGTTGTCGAAGTGGCCGATGTTGCCGACGATCGCCTGGTGCTTCATCCGGGCCATGTCGGAGGCCATGATGATGTCGCGGTTTCCGGTGCAGGTGACGAAGATGTCTGCGGTCTCCACGACGTCGTCGAGGGTGACGACCTGGTAGCCGTCCATCGCGGCCTGCAGCGCGCAGATCGGGTCGATCTCGGTGATGACGACGCGGGCGCCCTGACCGCGCAGGGACTCGGCGCAGCCCTTGCCCACGTCGCCGTAACCGCAGACGACAGCGACCTTGCCGCCGATCAGAACGTCGGTGGCCCGGTTGATGCCGTCGATGAGGGAGTGCCGGCAGCCGTACTTGTTGTCGAACTTCGACTTGGTCACCGCGTCGTTGACGTTGATCGCAGGGAACAGCAGGGTGCCTTCCTGCTGCATCTCGTAGAGGCGGTGGACGCCGGTGGTGGTCTCCTCGGTGACGCCGCGGATCTCGGAGGAGAGCTGGGTCCACTTCTGCGGGCTCTCGCCGAGGGCCCGCCCGAGCAGCCGGAGGATGTGGCCGTATTCCTCGCTGTCGGCAGTGGACGGGTCCGGTACAGCTCCGGCCTTCTCGAACTCGACGCCCTTGTGGACCAGGAGGGTCGCGTCGCCGCCGTCGTCCAGGATCATGTTGGGGCCGCCGGTGGGGGTGTTCGGCCAGGTCAGGGCCTGTTCCGTGCACCACCAGTACTCTTCGAGCGTTTCACCCTTCCAGGCGAAGACGGGGATGCCCCTGGGGTCTTCCGGGGTGCCGTCGGGGCCGACGGCGACGGCTGCGGCGGCGTGGTCCTGGGTGGAGAAGATGTTGCAGGAGGCCCAGCGGACCTGTGCGCCGAGGGCGACCAGGGTCTCGATGAGGACGGCGGTCTGCACGGTCATGTGCAGGGAGCCGGTGACCCGGGCGCCGGCCAAGGGCTGGCTGGCGCCGTACTCCTTGCGGAGGGACATCAGACCGGGCATCTCGTGCTCGGCGAGGCTGATCTCCTTGCGGCCGAACGCGGCAAGGGAAAGGTCCGCGACCTTGAAGTCGGTGGCGGTAGTGGTCATGCGTGCTGCTCCTCGCGATTGAGGTCGAGGTGGACAGGGATACAGCGCGGCCGGGGGACGGCTTGGGGTGTGACGTCGTGCGGACACACCCGTCCCCTTGCGGCAGCGCAATCCGTCGGAGGCCCTCTCTCCCTCGGTCGGTCACCGTGGGGCGACCGCCCGACCGCCATCAGCAGCGACGTCTGGCTAAAGACGAATCTACACCGGGCGGCGGATCAACCCCAGTGCGTCTCTCGGACTCGGTGCGCCGCGGTCAGCGACCGCCGGGGGTCTGGGCGGGGTCGGGGCCCGCCGCGGCGGCGGCCTCGCTGTAGATGTCGGGTTCGAGGTAGATGACGCGGGCGAAGGGTTCTGCGGCCCGGACGCGTTGCTCGGCGGCGTCGATGGCGCGGGCGACCTCGGTTGCGGTGTCGTCGTGCTGGACGGCGACCTTGGCCGCGACCAGGAGTTCCTCGGGGCCGAGGTGGAGGGTGCGCATGTGGATGACGTCGGTGACGGTGGAGCCGTCGACGATGGCGGCCCGGATCCGGGCGAGGGATTCGGGTCCCGCGCCCTCGCCGATCAGCAGCGACTTGGTCTCGGCGGCCAGGACGAGGGCAATGATGATCAGGAGGGTGCCGATGCACAGGGTGCCGATGCCGTCCCAGACGCCGTTGTCGGTGGCCAGGGCGACACTGACACCGGCCAGGGCGAGGATGAGGCCGATGAGCGCGCCCAGGTCCTCCAGCAGGACGACGGGGAGTTCGGGCGCCTTGGCCCGGCGGACGAACTCGGTCCACGACAGCGAACCGCGGCTGTGGTTGGACTCCTTGATGGCGGTACGGAAGGAGAAGCCTTCGGCGACGATGGCGAAGACGAGGACGCCGACGGGCCAGTACCAGTGGTCGATGGCGTGCGGGTGGCGGATCTTCTCGTAACCCTCGTAGAGAGCGAACATGCCGCCGACGGAGAACAGGACGATCGAGACGAGGAAGGCGTAGATGTACCGTTCCCTGCCGTAGCCGAAGGGGTGTTCGTCGGTGGCGGCCCGCTTGGCCTTCTTACCGCCGACGAGGAGCAGTGCCTGGTTGCCGGAGTCCGCGAGGGAGTGGACGCCCTCGGCGAGCATCGACGAGGAGCCGCTGAACGCGAAGGCCACGAACTTGGACGCGGCGATGGCGAGGTTGGCGCTCAGCGCCGCGATGATCGCCCTGGTTCCGCCTGACGCGCTCATAGGTGCTGGATGTCCCTTCCTTCGGCGCGGCCGACCCGGCTGGTGCCACGCTCACGGGCATTGCGGACGGACATTCTTGCAGCCGTCCCGAACGGGGGTGTGTGTCAGGCCGCCACGGTGGCCCGGAAGACCGTGCCGTCGCCGGAGAGTTGGGTGCGTTCGCCGGCCGGGATGTACGCGGACTCGCCGCGGGCCAGGGTGAGGTCGGCCGCTCCGGATTCGTCGGCGCCCGCCGGGCGGAGGTGGGCCTCGCCACTGGTGCAGAGCAGGATCTGCGGGGTGTCCTGGTCGAGGGTGCGGGGGCCGGAGCCGGCGGCGAGGACATAGCGGGAGAGGCGGAACTCGTCGATGGGGGCGGCGTACAGCTCCTCACCGCCGGAAGTGGCCTCGGGGCGGAGCACTCCGGGGTCGCCGGCCTCGAAGCGGACGATACGCAGGAGTTCGGGTACGTCGATGTGTTTGGGGGTGAGGCCGCAGCGCAGGACGTTGTCGGAGTTGGCCATGATCTCGACGCCGAGGCCGTCGAGGTAGGCATGGGGCACCCCGGCGCCGAGGTAGAGGGCCTCGCCGGGCTGGAGCCGTACGTAGTTGAGGAGCATCGCGGCGATGACGCCGCGGTCGCCGGGGAAGCTGTGGGCGGCCTTGGCGTAGGCGGCGTAGTCGGCGGCGTACGGAGTGTCGGGGGTCGCGGCGAGGCGGGCGGCGGCTTCGGTGGCAGCGTAGACGGTCTCGGCCATCGCCTCGGGGTCCGCGCTGAGCACGGCGGCGAGGACCTCGCGCAGGGCCCGGTCCTCGGGGTGGGCGCGGAGGATGTCGGCGTACGGGGCGAGGGCGCCGACGCCGAGTGCGTCGAGGAGCCCGGCGGCCTCGGTGGGCCGGCGGAAGCCGCACAGGCCGTCGAACGGGGACAGGGCCACGATCATCTCGGGCTTGTGGTTGGCGTCCTTGTAATTGCGGTGCGGGGCGTCCAGCGGGATGCCGCGGGCCTCTTCGTCGGCGAAGCCCGCCCGGGCCTGGGCGAGGTCGGGGTGGACCTGTACGGACAGGGGTGCGCCGGCGGCGAGCACCTTGAGGAGGAAGGGGAGCCGGGGACCGAAGCGCTTGACGGCGGCCTCGCCGAGCTCGGCGGCGGGGTCGGCGTCGATGACGGCGTCGAGGGCGACGGGGCCCGCGCCTCGGTCGATATGGGAGGGTGCGCCGGGGTGGGCGCCCATCCAGAGTTCGGCCTGGGGTTCGCCGGTCGGCAGGGTGCCGAGGAGTTCGGGAAGGGCGGTGGTCGAGCCCCAGGCGTAAGGGCGGACGGTGTTCAGGAGGCGGTTCATGCCGGTCATGGTCTCTCGGTTGAGGCGACGGCCAGGTAAGCGGCTGCGAAATCGGTGAGGGCGAGGAGTTCGGCGGCGGTGGTGAGCGGGGTGCCGGCGGCAGCTGAGATCTCGCTGAGCGGCGTGTCGTGGGCGTAGGCCTGTTCGCGGGCGGCGGGTGCGGCCGAGCCCGGCTGGTCAGGGGCCTCCTGGAAGAGCACGATGCGCAGCCGCATCGCCTGTTCGTCCTCGACTCGGTCGCGGAAGAAGTCTTCCGGGTCTGAGGCCAGGGCTTGGGAGCCGGCCTGGAGGGGGCCGTGGGCGATGAGCGCGGCGGGCAGTTCGGCGGTGAGCGCGGGACGCCCGACGCGGGTGGCGAGGACGGTCGCGAAGCGGCGGGCACCGGCCGCGGCGATCCGGCCCTGGCTCCACAGCAGGGGCAGGGAGCCGTCGAGTTCGGCGGCGAGCGTCTTGGCCGGGTTGGTGTAGGTGGCGATGGCGGGCCCGCAGCGGGCGGCGACGTCGTCGAGGGTGTCGGCGACGCCCTGCAGCGCGTCGGCGGGCGCACTGAGCAGGCCGAGGCGGTCACCGAGAGCGAGGAGGGGGGTGAGCAGGGCCCAGAAGGCGCCGGGATCGGCGGCGGGTGCCTCGGCCGTGAGGCCGATGCCGTTGGTCCCGTTGAGGCCGTTGGGAGCGGCGAAGGGCAGGGCCATGCCGCGTACCTGCTCGACGGCTTCGGCCAGTGGTGTCTTGGCCGGGGTCACGGCGACGGCGGTGCAGCCGCGGCGGTAGGCCTGTTCGACCAGGTCGTTGAGGCCCTGTTCGGTGCCGTCCCGGCTGAGCAGGAGGAGCAGGTCCAGAGGGCCCGACCAGCCGGGCAGGGACCAGCGGGACTGCTGCGGGGTGGGCCCGGCGGGGTGGAGGAGTTCGACCGGGCAGCCGCCGGCGCCCAGGGCGGCCAGCAGGTCGGCGACGGCCGCGGCCTCCGTACCGCTGCCCGCGACCAGTACGGCGCGGGGGCGGCCGTCCGGGCGCAGTCCGGTGACCCCGGCCTCCTCGGCGAGCCGCAACGCGGTGCGTACCCGGGCCCCGGCGGCGGCGACCTCGCGCAGCAGACCCTGCCTGTCGGCGCGGGCGAGCGCGTCGGGGTCCTCCAGCAGCGACTCGTCGAACAACACGACCTCCCGGTCGGATGCGGCCTGGTGGTGCTCAGGCGGGCGGTCAGTCGTCGTGGTCAGGTCTCGTGGACGTGCGGGCCGGGGGCGGCGCCGGTGACCGATGGCCGGTCGGTTGGCCGACCGTCCGGGGAGGGACCGGGCTCAGGGGCGGCGGGCCTCGTCGACAAGGAGGACGGGGATCTCGTCGCGTACCGGGTAGGCGAGGCCACAGGTGTCGGAGGTGCACACCAGTTCGTTCGCGTCGGCGTCCTCGCGCAGCGGTGTGTGGCAAGCCGGGCAGGCGAGGATCTCCAGCAGAGTGGGTTCGACGAGCGGCATGGGCGGTGACCTCCGGGACGGGTACGGTGTGGCGGCCGGGAGCCGGGAGCCGCCGGTGAGCGGACAGGGCGTGCGGTGAGCGGCCCGGCTGAACCAGTGGCTCGGCTCCGCGTGCCCTCAGCCTATCGCCGTGCCTCAGCCCCGCACGATCCCCAGCACCTCGTCCCGGAGCCGGGTGACGGTGGCCTGGTCGCGCGCCTCGACGTTCAGCCGCAGCAACGGCTCGGTGTTGGAGGCGCGCAGGTTGAACCACCAGTCGGCAGCGGTGACGGTGAGCCCGTCGAGCTCGTCGAAGCCGACGCCCTCCCGCCCGGCGAAGGCCGCCCGGACCGCGGCGACACGTTCCGCCTGGTCGGCGACGGTGCTGTTGATCTCGCCGGAGGCTGCGTACCGGTCGTAGCCGCCCACCAGCGCGGACAGCGGCCCGTCCTGAGTGCCGAGCGCGGCCAGCAGGTGCAGGGCCGCCAGCATGCCGGTGTCGGCGTTCCAGAAGTCGCGGAAGTAGTAGTGCGCGGAGTGCTCGCCGCCGAAGACCGCACCGGAGGCGGCCATCTCCTGCTTGATGAAGGAGTGGCCGACCCGGGTTCGCACCGCGGTGCCGCCGTGTTCGGCGACGACCTCGGGCACCGACCACGACGTGATCAGGTTGTGGATGATCACCGCGCCCGGGTGTTCGGCCAGTTCGCGGGCGGCGACCAGCCCGGTGACCGCGGAGGGGGAGACGGGTTCGCCGCGCTCGTCCACCGCGAAACAGCGGTCGGCGTCGCCGTCGAAGGCCAGGCCGATGTCGGCGCCGGTCTCGCGGACCTTCGCCTGGAGGTCCACCAGGTTCTTCGGGTCGAGGGGGTTGGCCTCGTGGTGGGGGAAGGTGCCGTCCAGTTCGAAGTACATCGGCACCAGGTCGACCGGGAGGCCGTCCAGAACGGTGGGCACGGTGTGCCCGCCCATCCCGTTGCCCGCGTCCACGACCACCTTCAGCCGCCGGATGGCGGTCAGGTCGACCAGGGACCGCAGGTAGCCGGCATAGTCGCCGAGCACGTCCCGCTCGCCGATCGTGCCCGGGGCGGCGCCCGAGTCGGGGATCGCGGTCTCCGACCACTTCTCGGCCAGCGCGCGGATGTCGGCGAGGCCGGTGTCCTGGCCGATGGGGGCGGCGCCCGCGCGGCACATCTTGATGCCGTTGTACCGCGCCGGGTTGTGGCTGGCTGTGAACATCGCGCCGGGCAGACCGAGCCGCCCGCTGGCGAAGTACAGCTCGTCGGTGGAGCACAAACCGATCAGCGTGACGTCCGCGCCCCGCGAGGCGGCGCCGCGGGCGAAGGCGCCGGTCAGGCCCGGCGAGGAGGGCCGCATGTCGTGGCCGACGACGATCGCGGCGGCCTCGGTCACCGTGGCGAACGCAGCGCCGAAGATCTCGGCGAGCGGCTCGTCCCACTGGTCGGGTACTACGCCGCGCACGTCATAGGCCTTGACGATCTGCGACAAGTCGGCCACTGAACACCTCTGCTGCACGTGATCGGTACGGGTTCGACACCCGGTGTGCACGAGATCGCGCACGCCCCGGGGCAACCGCGCACCGGGGTGGCGGGAGCCCTCCACAACCTACCCGAGCGGAAAGCGAGCGCCCCTACGACTCCGGCGACCGCAGCACCCGCAGATGCCCGCGCCGGGCGACCTCCAGCGGGTCGATGTCCCGCGTGCCGCGTCCCTGCCGGCGGTCCTGCGGGCGGGCCGCTTCCCGTACGGCGTTGGCCAGTGCTTCGAGGTCGTCGCCGCTCGGCAGCACCGGGCCGGTGTCCGTCGTGAGGCGTACGACCTCCCAGCCGCGCGGGGCGGTCAGGCGCTCGGAGTGCTCCGAGCACAGGTCGTAGCAGTGCGGTTCCGCGTAGGTGGCGAGGGGGCCGAGGACAGCGGTCGAGTCCGCGTAGACGTACGTCAGTGTCGCGACGGCGGGACGGCCGCAAGCGGTGCGCGAACAGCGACGTACAGGGCTCACGAGGTTGGACGGTACCGCACTCTTGAGCGGGCCGCGACGAATCTCCACCGGCTCACCCGCTCGTGTCGTACGCCGCCGGGCGGAACCGATCGCTCCGGCCCGGCGGGGCTGACCTGCGGGGACGGTGGGGGCCGCACAGGGGCTTACCGATGGTAAGGAGCTGGTCACGAGCGCCTGCGTCGACGGGTCCGGTCGACAGGTGGCGCATATCCGTCACTTCTGTGGCCTGATGCGATCCAAACTCCGGCGGGCGGCGCGGCCAAGGGGACCGGGTTCGTTCTTTCGGCGACAAGGGGAGGCGGTCCGGCTGTGGCGGCCTGTCCCGGGGACTAGGCTCACGCTGATGGACAGCTCGCCTCCGATCCCTCCCACCCCACGTCCGCGCCACCGCGACCGGCACGGACGCGGCATGCGCGGGCCCATCGCGCCCCCGCAGGTGCCGCTCGCGGTCAGCCGCGCGGACGCCTTCGACGACTTGGTGCGTGACGCCGCCGACCGGTTGGAACGGCGCTGGCCGCAGCTGGCCGACGTGGAGTTCGCCGTCCAGGAGGTGCCGTGGCCGCAGGACGGCCCGGCCAGGGACGGTGACGCGGTCCCGCTCGGCCGGCTGATCGCCGCCGGCCAGGGCCGCCCGAGCCGGATCGTGGTCTACCGGCGCCCGGTGGAGATCCGCGCCAAGAGCCGCGACGAGCGCGCGCTGCTGGTCCACGAGGTCGTGGTCGAGCAGGTCGCCGAACTGCTGGGCCTGTCCCCCGAGAACGTGGACCCGAAGTACGGCGAGGACTGAGGCCGCGCCGCGCCCCGCGGCGGCCCGGGGCAGGTAACTCCCCGGCCGCCCGCAGACAGCCCCCTCACCGGTTGAGGATTCGCAGATCCGCCTCCGCCTGCGGCACCGCCACCGTACCCCGGTCGTCCGGCATCGGCTGGATCGTGAAGAGCGGCACCCCGCCCTGCGGCAGCGACAGCGTCCGGGAGGCGTGGACAGGGCCGCCGGAGACCGGTTCCACGGTCACCGCGTACATCCCCTTGCCGCCGACCGGGCGGGGTGGGGCGACGGCCAGCGTCGTGCCCGCCTTGACGGTGACCGTTGCCGACGACGCGGTGCCGCCGGAGGAGCCCTCGGACGAGGTGATCTTCACCTGTGCGTCCTGTCCGGTGGCCGTCAGTGACAGTGTCGACGCCTTGACCCGGTTGTCGGCGACCGTCGCCCGCTCCTCGATCCGCGCGGTCGCGGGCAGGAACGCCATCTCCCGCTTCGCGCCCCTGCCCCGGGTGACGCGCACCGCGGCGACCACCGGCATCGGCGTATGCGCGTCGCTCGATCCGATGATCAGCGATCCCGGGTCGCCCTTGGTCAGGTCGCCCAGGTCCACCGCGGTCGTCATGCCGGCCTTGACGTGCAGCGTCTCGTGCCCGGCCGGGGTGATCGGCCCGGTCGAGGTGGCCAGTTTGAACGTCAGGTCGGCGTCGTCTGAGCCGGTCGCGTACGTGATCAGGCGCACGTCGGTGGCGTCGGCGGGGATACCGGGCAGGACCAGGCTGGTGGCCGGTTCGGCCGCGGGAGGCAGCCAGTCCGCGCCGGTCTTGGCGTCGGTGGCCTGGACCGCCGCGCCGACCCGGCCGTTGCGGGCCACGACGTGCACGGTGAGATCCGGTGCCTTGTCCCCGACGAGCGTGGAGAGCAGCACCGGTTCGGCGCTGCTGCCCGGCACCGTGACGCCGTCGCCGGTGGACACCTTGAGCTGGCCGTCCTTGCCGTACAGCTCGATGTCCACGACTGCGGGCGCCTCGTCCGGGTTGACCAGGTGCAGGTAGTCCTGGCGCCCGGTGCCGGTGCTCGCCCCGGGGAACCAGAACTCGCTGTCGGGGGTCACACACGAGGTGCCGAGCAGCCCGTGGCCGTTGCCGCTGTCCACCAGCGTGGTCTGCTGCACGGTCCAGCCCGGTGCCAGCGAACCGTCCGCGGTGCCGATCAGCGCGGGCGCGCCCGGCTTGTCCGTGGCGTACGTGACCGGTTTCCCGGCCGCCTTGAGCGGCGCGACCGGCTTGCCCTTCCCGTTGCCGGCCGGCTCGCCCTTCCCGGCGCCGGCCGGAACCAACCGCGCGGACCCGGTCCCGGCCGGGCCCTGCGGGGTGAACGAGGTGTACGTCGTGCTCGCGAACTCCGACGAAGAGGGCGCGGGACACAGCACGGTGCTGCGCTGCACCGGCAACCGCTTGGCCGCGCCAGCCGGGGCGGCGTCGGAGCCGCCCCCGGTCAGCGACGCGACGCCGGTCAGGACGACGAGGGCGGCGACGGCGGCGCCCAGGGAGATCATGTTGCGGTTCACCGGTAGTCGCTCCCGTCGCGGCGCTGGTCGCCTTCCGGGAAGTACGCGGCGGGGTCGGCGTACGCGCCCCGCTCGCCGTCAACCGGCCGGCCCTGCTCGTCGTACGTCTGCTGCGCCGCGTCGGCCCCGTCGCCGTACGCCGGCCCGCCGCCGTACGGCGCGTCGCTGTAGGTCTGGTCGTCGCCGTACGACGGGGCGCCGTGGCCGCCGGCCGCGTACGGGTCGTAGTCCGGCTGGGGCGGCACATAGCCGTAGCCGTCGCCGTAACCGGGGGTCTGCTGCTGCGCGTACGCGCCCGGGTCCGCGGGATACGACCCGCCGTCCCAGCCCGCCTCGCCGGGGGCGCCGGTGCCCGTGGCGTAGGCCGGGTCCCGGTAGGTGTAGCCGGCCGCCTCGGCGGAGGCGCCGGCCGGGACCGCGTACGGGTCGTACGCAGGGTCGTAGCCGGCCGGTTCGTACCGGCTGCCGTCCGAGGCGTCGCGCGCGTCCT
>NZ_DATDBG010000013.1:0-22565 GCF_036524955.1 Streptomyces sp. | reverse complement strand
ACCCGTTCGCCACTGATCCACCCCGAAAGGCTTCACCGTTCGACTTGCATGTGTTAAGCACGCCGCCAGCGTTCGTCCTGAGCCAGGATCAAACTCTCCGTGAATGCTCACCGGTCAATCCGGCTCACACACAAAGAGCGGGACAACCGAAGGAATAATCCGGCCGTCCACAGCGTCCTCGCTGTGTCTGTGTTACTTCAAAGGAACCTCACCCCGGACACACAGGTCCGGGACGGGGTATCAACATATCTGGCGTTGACTTTTGGCACGCTGTTGAGTTCTCAAGGAACGGAAGCTTCCATCGGTAACCGTCTCCGGTCTCCCTCCGGGCTTTCCCTTCGTGTTTCCCACTGTACTCCGTTCTCCCACCGATTCATAATCGGCTTCTTCGAGTTGAATTCTGGGCGCGCCAGAAGTCAATCCCCGGAAGGGAGAACGTAGTTGGTTGGGTGGCCGCTCGTCCGCGGGAGCCTGGTTGTGAACCCTGCGCCCCGTTTCAGCGGCTCGGCCCACGTTACGCACGCGTGTCGGCTGAGTCAAGCTCCTCCGCCGCTCAAACGTGGATTTCCCGCCATCTCGAAGCCCGGTTGGGCCCCCGCAGGGGACCAACCGGGCACTCCGTCAGCGGAGTTCGATCGCTCCGAGGTTCCGCTTCCCGCGCCGCAGCACCAGCCAGCGGCCGTGGATCAGGTCGCCGGTGTCCGGTACCGCGTCCTCGCTCGTTACCTTGGCGTTGTTCAGGTAGGCGCCGCCCTCCTTGATGGTGCGGCGGCCGGCGGACTTGCTGGGGACCAGGTCGACCAGGGTCAGCAGATCCGCGATCGGGGCGAGCCCGGTGACCTGGGCGCCGGGCAGTTCACTGAGGGCCGCGGCGAGCGTGCGGTCGTCCAGTGCGGCGAGATCCCCCTGGCCGAAAAGCGCCCTTGAAGCGGCGATCACAGCGGCGCACTGCTCGGCGCCGTGGACGAGGGTGGTCAGCTCCTCGGCGAGAGCGCGCTGGGCGGCACGGGCCTGGGGACGTTCCTGGGTGGAGCGATCCAGCTCCTCGATCTCCTCGCGCGACCTGAAGCTGAAGATGCGGAGGAAGGCGGCGATGTCCCGGTCGTCGGCGTTCAGCCAGAACTGGTAGAAGGCGTACGGCGTGGTCATCTCGGGGTCGAGCCAGATCGCGCCGCCCTCGGTCTTGCCGAACTTGGTGCCGTCCGACTTGGTGATCAGCGGGGTGGCGAGGGCGTGCACCGAGGCGCCCTCGACGCGGTGGATCAGGTCGATGCCCGCGGTGAGGTTCCCCCACTGGTCGCTGCCGCCGGTCTGCATCGTGCACCCGTGCCGCCGGTAGAGCTCCAGGAAGTCCATGCCCTGGAGGATCTGGTAGCTGAACTCGGTGTAGCTGATGCCCTGGTCGGAGTTGAGGCGTCGGGCGACGGCCTCCTTGGTGATCATCTTGTTCACGCGGAAGTGTTTGCCGACGTCCCGCAGGAACTCGATGGCGGACAGGCCCGAGGTCCAGTCCAGGTTGTTGACCATGGTGGCGGCGTTGGGCCCTTCGAAGGAGAGGAAGGGCTCGATCTGGGCCCGTACCCGCCCGACCCACTCGGCGACGACCGCCGGGTCGTTCAGCGTCCGCTCGGCCGTCGGCTTGGGGTCGCCAATCAGACCGGTGGCGCCGCCGACCAGGCCGAGCGGGCGGTGCCCGGCCTGCTGGAGCCGCCGCAGGGTGAGGATCTGCACCAGGTTGCCGAGGTGGAGGCTGGGCGCGGTCGGGTCGAAGCCGCAATAGACCGTGACGGGGCCGTCCGCGAACGCCTTGCGCAGTGCGTCCTCGTCAGTGGATACGGCGATCAGTCCGCGCCACTGCAGCTCGTCGACGATGTCCGTCACGGTTCCGTGTCTCCTCTGTGGGTCTGGCCATGTTCATGGGTGGCCGTGCTGCTCGCACCGTGCGTGGAGCCTGCGTGCCCGAGCCTACGCGGCCCCCGGCGAGTCGATTATCCAGCGTGGGAGCGGCGGCGCGGGTTGTGGGGACGGTACGGGCTGACGGTGGGGTCGTCGGCGATCCAGTAGCGCCACGGGTGGGCGGCGCCCTCGCCGGCCACCCCGGTGCGCGGCCCGGTGCGGACGGCGGCGGGCGGTGGCGGGGTACCGGTGAGCAAGCGGAGCGGGCCCGAGCCGTCGGAGCAGGCGTCGGCGCCGTTGAGGGCGCGGTCCACCGACAGGGAGGTGGCCAGCCGGGCGGGGCCCTGGGCGAGGTCGCTGTCCTTGCGCGAGGCGGGCCGGTGGGCGCGGGCCAGGCCGGCGCCCGCGACGATCTCGCCGGCCCGCAGCAGCACTCCGCTCGCTCGGCCTTCCGGGCCGCACACCAGGTTGAGGCAGTGCCACATGCCATAGGTGAAGTAGACGTACGCGTGGCCGGGCGGGCCGAACATGACGGCGTTGCGGTCGGTGCGTCCGCGGTACGCGTGCGAGCCGGGGTCGTTGGGGCCGTCGTACACCTCGACCTCGGTCAGTCGCAGCTCGATCGGGCCGTCGGCGGTGGCCCGTACGAGGATCCGTCCGAGCAGGTCGGGGGCGATCTCCAGGACGGGCCGGTCGAAGAACGACCGGGTCAGCGGGGTCCTCGCGGGTGCGGCGATCACACCGAACGAGCTTAGTGCCGCGTCAGCCGCGTCAGTCAGGGTGCGCCCCGTCGCGACGCCCGGCACGGCACCTCGCGGCGTTGCCGCACCGACCGGGCAGGCCCACGACGAGGCCGATCCGGCGCCCTGCGACACACCGCACCGGACACCGCTCCCTGACGGGCACACCCTGGCCGGCGCGGCACTCGTGGAACCGCGTGGGGCGCCCTGGCGTTCGTAGAGTTCGCACGGCGCGGGGGACTGGACCGCGCTGAACTGCTAAGAACTGCAAAGAAACAGCGCAGGACAGCACAGGACACGGAAGGCGGAGGTACGTATGGGGTTCAAGAAGCTGCTGGCGAGCCTGGGGGCCGGCGGGGCGTCGGTGGAGACCGAGCTGACCCAGCCCGATGTGGTGCCGGGCGGGGTGGTCCAGGGCGAGGTGCGGATCGAGGGGGGTTCGGTCGAGCAGCGGATCGAGGGCCTGTCGGTCGGGTTGCAGGCCCGGGTCGAGGTGGAGAGCGGCGACAACGAGTACAAGCAGGACATCGAGTTCCACCGGCAGCAGATCGGCGGGGAGTTCCAGATCACGCCGGGTGCGGTGTACACGGTGCCGTTCGCGCTGGAGATCCCGTGGGAGACGCCGGTGACGATGTTCCTCGGGCGGCACCTGACCGGGATGAACGTGGGGGTGACGACGGAGCTGCAGATCGCCCGCGCCGTGGACTCGGGTGATCTCGATCCGGTGAACGTCCATCCGCTGCCGGCGCAGCAGGCGCTGCTGGACGCCTTCGGGCAGCTCGGTTTCGCGTTCCGCACCGCCGACCTGGAGCGGGGGCAGGTGCGCGGGACTCGGCAGCGGCTGCCCTTCTACCAGGAGATCGAGTTCCAGGCGCCGTCGCAGTACCGGGGGCTGAACCAGGTGGAGCTGACCTTCGTGGCGGACGGGCAGGAGATGGATGTCGTGCTGGAGATGGACAAGAAGCCAGGGCTGTTCAGTGAGGGCAGCGACACGTTCCGGTCGTTCACGATGAACCTGCACGCGTATCAGCAGACGGACTGGGCGGCGTACCTGCACCAGTGGCTCGCCGAGGTCGGCGGTAAGCGCAACTGGTTCTAGGGTTCTAGGCTCGGGGGCGCAGGTTCCAGGTTCCAGTTGTGATCACTCCGATCGGTCCGGTGGGGCCGGTCGGTACGGATCGGTCCGATCAGTGAGGTGTCGAGGTGACCGAGCAAGCGCGGCGACCGCTCCCCCATGACTTCCATCCGCCGGTGCCGGAGTTCACGGTGGTGAGCGACGACGTGACGCCGGGTGCGGCCTTGAAGGACGCGCAGGTGTACGCGGCGGGCAACCTCTCGCCGCACCTGCGGTGGGAGGGCTTCCCCGTGGGGACGAAGAGTTTCGCCGTCACCTGCTACGACCCGGACGCGCCGACCGGCAGCGGGTTCTGGCACTGGTCGCTCTTCGACATCCCGGTGCCGGTGACCGAGCTTCCGGCGGGCGCGGGCTCCGGTGACTTCCCGGGGCTGCCCGCGGGGGCGGTCCACGTACGCAACGACTACGGCACCCGTGACTTCGGCGGCGCCGCCCCGCCCCCGGGCGACGGCCCCCACCGCTATGTCTTCACCGTCTACGCGGTGGACACGGAGAAGCTGGGTCCCGACGCGGACGTCTCCCCGGCGGTCGTCGGCTTCCACCTCCGCTTCCACGCGATCGGCCGCGCCCAGCTCGTCGCCGCGTACGAAGCGCCCGCCGGAGGCTGAACGGGGGTCTCCCGGGTCTCGGCCGGGGGATGTTCACAACGCCGGCCGGTGCCCGTTGTCGCGTTGCGGCGTGCGGCGTGCGGCCAGGAGACGTCGCATGCCGCGCGGGGGCATCCGGAGCGCGGCTCGCCCCCAAGACGACGTGAGCGCAGGCGGCGACCCGCCGCCTGCGACCTCACAAGGGTTACGGCCGTCCGCGTTGCGGCCGCCGCGCCGCGGTCATGAGCTGCGGTCGCCGGACTGCTCGTCGGACTGCTCGTCGGACTCCCTGCCGGACTGCTCGCCGGACTGCTCGCCGGACTGCTCGCCGGACTTCCCGTCGCTCGTGGTGCGGGGGTTGAGCGGGCCGCGGCGCAGTACCGCGTAGCCCACTCCGATGCCGACGGCCACCGGCCACTCCAGAACGCCGGCGACGCCGAGCGCGCCCAGGCCCAGGTACAGGGGGAGCCCGCCCTTGGCGGGCAGCACGCGCTGGGCGGTGGCGACGGGGAGGGCGACGACCTTGGCGGCGGTGCTGGCCGCCCGGTCCACGGGGATGGTGACGGTGACGTCGTGACGGTGGTCGCCGTGAGCGGCCCTGCCCTGTGCCGCCGTGTCCTGCTCCGCCTTGCTCTGCGCTGCCTTGTCCAGCACCGTGACGTCCTGGTCCTCGGCGGTCCTGTCCGCGTGCTTGCCGCTGGAGCTCTTGTCCGCCTTCTTGGCAGTGGTGCTGCGGGTGCGTTTGGTGGGCGTAGTCATGGGCGTTCCCTCCTTCAGCCCTGTCCAGGACGAATCTATCCGTATAGTCGGCAATTATCCTGTTTTAGCGCGATGTTCTTGTGGCAGCCGAGGCGGGGAGAAGCCGTCCGGCTGCCGCCGCGTACGCCCTCGCCTCACCGTGCAGGTGCCGTTGGCCCCGAAGCGAAACGGGAGATTGTGGTGCTGCTGTCCTTGAGCGCGGTTGTGCCGTCGGTGGTGGGGCTGGTGCCCGAGTCCGCCGGCGTGGTGGGCGGGGCCGCGCGGGGCGCCACGGGTCTGATGCGGCGGGGCGGGCGAGCGATGGGCCGGATGATCACGGCCTTGCCCGCCGGGCTCGCGGCCGTACCGGCGGGACTCGCCGAGACCGCCGCCGTACTGACCGACGCCGGACGGGACCGCGCGCGGCGCCGGGTGTGGGCCAAGGCCGGCCGGGCCCATATCGAGGTACGGGGGCTGACCGGGCACGGGGAGCGGCACGAACGGCTGACCCGCGAGCTCACCGCGGTGATGCGCGCGGTGGAGGGCGTGCGCTGGGCCGAGGTCAACGCGGTGCTCGGCCAGGTGGTGGTCGACCTCGACGAGGACCGTGTCGGCGTGGACGAGTTGCTGGACCTGGTGGGGCTGGTCGAGGAGGAGCACGGGAGCCACGACGAGCCGTTCGCCGGCACCCGGCCGCTGCCGCCGTTCGAGACCGCGCCGGCCGTGCTGGCCACGGCGTCGCTGGTGGCCGACTGCGTGGGCCTGGCGCTGGCCGCGGTGCGCCAGGTCACGCCGGTGCCCGCCCTCCCGCCGGCGCTGCGCGTACCGGTGATCGTGGCGGAGACCCAGCCGCGGCTGCGGTGCGCCCTGGAGGAGCGGCTCGGCAGGCCGCACGCCGACATGCTGCTCGGGGTTTCCAGCGCGGTCGTGCACGCCGTGACCGACGGGGTCGCCCCGATCGCGCTGGACGCGGTCCAGCGCCTGTGGCAACTGGGCGAGATCCGCGGCCGGCAGGCGGTGTGGGAGCGTCGGGAGCACGAACTGGTGAGCGACGGCAAGGGGCTGCCGCCCAGGATCACCGCGCGGCTGCCGCGGCCGGTGCCGCTACCCAAAGGACCGGTGGAGACGTGCGGGGAGCGGACCTCCGTCGCCGCACTGCTGGGGGCGGGCGGGCTGCTGGCGTGGACCCGCGACCCGGGACAGGCCGCACAGGCGATCCTGGCCACCGTGCCGAAGGCCGCGGGCATGGGCCGGGAGGCGTTCAGCGCGCGGCTCGGCCGCGACCTGGCCCACGAGGGTGTGGTGCCGCTGGACGGGGCCGCCCTGCGGGTGCTGGACCGGGTGTCGGCCGTACTGATCGACTCGGCCGCCCTGTGTACGTCCCGCCCGCGGCTGCTGTCGGCGTCCGCCGTCGGGGACCTGGACGACGCGGACGTATGGAGCGCCGCGCAGTCCGTACTCACAGGTCGTTCCGTGCCGGAGTTGTCGGGCCCGGGGCCGTGGACGGCGGACGGATGGCGGCTGCGCCGCCCGGCCGACGCCCGGCGGCGGCCGGACGGCTCTACCGGGCTGCCGCTGGAGCTGTGGGATCCCGCCGGGCGGTGCCAGGGCCGGATCATGGTCGGCTGCGAACTCGACCCGCTCGCCGACGCCGTGGTCGCGACCGGCCGCTCCGGGGCGCTCCGGCTGCTGCTGACCGAGCACGCGAGCGTCGGCGAGCTGCTGCCGTGGGCCGACGAGGTCCTGCCCGCGGGCGCCTCTCCGGCACTGGAGGTACGGCGGCTTCAGGAGGAGGGGGACGCCGTCCTGGTGGTCACCTCGTCCGACGGCCACGCGCTGGCCACCGCGGACATCGGCGTCAGCGTGCTGCCGGGACCGGGCGCCGCCAACCCCGTGGCCTGGTCGGCCGACCTGGTCTGCGGGCCCGGACTGGCGCAGGTCTGGCGCGTCCTGGCCGCAGTCGGCGAGGCGCGCCGGGTCAGCGCCAAGTCAGCGCACCTGTCCATGGGCGGGTCCGCGCTCGGGGCGCTGATCGCGGCGGCCGGGAGGCGCCGCGGCGCGGTCGGCCTGACCACCTCGCCGGTCTACGGCGCGGCGTTCCTGGCCCAGCTCGGCGCTGTACGGGCAGCCCGCCGGCTGGACGGACAGCCGCTGCCCCCGGCCAGGGTCCGCGGCGCCTGGCATGCCCTGGGGGCGCGGGAGACGCTCGCCCTCCTCCGTCGGCGCGCGGAGGAACGCACGGACGCCGAGCCCGCGGCGCAGGCCCGTACTCTCCGCTGCACCCTCGCCGACCGTGCCCGTACCGCGGTCGCCGTTGCGGGGCTGCAGCCCGCGGTTCACGGAGGCGGGCAGCTTCTGGCCGCGTTGCGCGAGGAGTTGAGCGACCCGCTCACACCGGTACTCGCGCTGGGCGCGGCGGCCTCCATGGCGGTCGGTTCCACCGTCGACGCGGCGCTGGTCGGCGGGGTGACGGTCGGCAACGCCGCGATCAGCGGCGTACAGCGCCTGCGCGCCGAACGGGCCCTGCGGTCACTGCTTCTGACGCAGCGGCAGACGGCCCGGCGGGTGCTGTGGACGCCTCCCGACCCCGCCCGGGCGCGCGACCGGGAGGCGTTCTTCGCCGGTGTGGACGACGCGCCGCAGGAGATCGTCAGCGCCGAGGATTTGACGGTCGGTGACATCATCGCGCTGGGCCCGTCGGACGTGGTGCCCGCCGACGCCCGGCTGCTGGTCGGCGAAAACCTCGAAGTCGACGAGGCCAGCCTGACCGGCGAGCCCGCGCCGGTCGCCAAGGACCCCCGGGCCACGCCCGGCGCCGAACTCGCCGAGCGGTCCTGCATGGTGTACCAGGGCTGCACCGTACTGGCGGGGTGGGGTCACGCGGTCGTGGTGGCCACCGGTGCCCAGAGCGAGGCCGGCCGGGCGGCCGACCTGGCCGGCGCGGCGGTCGTCCCGGCCGGTATCGAGGGCCACCTGGCGGCGCTGACCGGGACCGCGCTGCCCGCCGTCGGCATCGGCGGCGGCGTCGTCACCCTCCTGGGGCTGCTGCGCGGAGTGCCGGTACGCGAGGCCCTGGCGTCGGGTGTGGCGGTCGCGGTGGCCGCCGTTCCCGAGGGCCTGCCGCTGGTCGCCACGGTCGCCCAGTCCGCGGCGGCCCGCCGGCTGTCCCAGCACGGGATCCTGACCCGGTCGGCCCGGGTGCTGGAAGCGCTCGGCCGGGTCGACGTCGTCTGCTTCGACAAGACGGGCACGCTCACCGAGGGGCGGCTCACCGTGACCCGGCTGGCCGCGCTCGACCACGACCTGCTCCTGGACAGCCCCGCCGGGCGGCACCTGCTGTGCACCGCGGCGCGGGCCTGCCCGCAGGTGACCGACGGCCGGGAACTCGCGCACGCCACCGACCGGGCCATCGTGGAGGCCGCCGCCGAGTACTGCCCACCCGACAGGGGCTGGCAGTTGACCGCCGAGTTGCCCTTCGAGGCCAGTCGCGGCTACGCGGCGTCCGTGGGAATCAGCCAGGGCCGGCCGCGCCTCGCCGTCAAGGGCGCTCCCGAGACCGTCATGGCGCACTGCACCACCGCCGTCACCGCGGGACGCGGCGGCGACCGGAACGGCGCCGCCGTGCCGCTCGGGCCGGACCGGCTGCGCGCCGCCCACCGGCTGGTGCGGCGCCTCGCCGACGACGGGCTGCGGGTACTGGCCGTCGCCGAGGCGGCCCTCGACCGCGCCCCCGGCCCGGACGACGAGGTGCCGGAGCTGGTCACCGACCTGACGCTGCTCGGCTTCCTCGCCATCGCCGACACCCCGCGGGCCGGCGCCGCCGAGACCGTCAAGAGCCTCGCCGAGGCCGGTGTGCGGGTCACCATGATCACCGGCGACCACCCCGCCACCGCCGCCGCCATCGCCCGCGACCTGGGCATCCCGCAGGCCGGCACCGTGCTGACCGGCGGCGACCTGGACGCGCTGCCGGAGCGGGTACGCCTGGAGAGAATCGACCGGACCACGGTGTTCGCCCGGGTCTCCCCCGAGCACAAGGTCCGGGTCGTGCAGGATCTGCGGCTCCTGGGGCACGTGGTGGCCATGGTCGGCGACGGGGTCAACGACGCCGCCGCGATCCGTCTGGCCGATGTCGGCATCGGACTGTCGTCGCGCGGTGCCACCTCCGCGGGCGCCGCGGCCGACCTGGTACTGACCGACCCCGACCCGGCACGCATCATCCAGGCCCTGCTGGAGGGCCGCACGCTGTGGCGCAGCGTCCGCGACGCGGTGGGCATCCTGGTCGGCGGCAACGCCGGGGAAGTCGCCTTCACCGTGCTCGGCACCGCCCTGTCCGGCCGCGCGCCACTGGGCACGCGCCAGTTCCTGCTGGTCAACCTGCTCACCGACATGCTGCCCGCCCTGGCTGTCGCGCTCGCTCCCGCCCGCCGGCCCGACCGGGGTGACGATCCACTGGCCGGTGGGCCGGCTCCGTCCCTGCTGGGCCGCGACATGGGCCGTGTGCTGGCCGTACGCGGCACCGCCACCGCCCTCGGCGCCGCGAGCGCCTGGCAGATCGGCCGGATGACCGGGCGGGACCGGCGGGCCGCCACCATGGGTCTGGCCGCACTGGTGGGGACGCAGCTCGGCCAGACCCTGATCACCGACTGGCACAGCCCCCTCGTGCTGGCCACCGGCGCGGTCTCCACGGCGGCGCTGGTCGGGGTGGTGCAGACCCCGGGCGTCAGCCAGTTCTTCGGCTGCACCCCGCTCGGTCCGGCCGCCTGGGCGACCGTCGCCACCTGCTCGGCCACGGCGACGCTCGCGGCGGCGTTCACCCCCCGCCTGCTGTTCCGGGAGGCCGAGCGGTGACGGCCTGACGACGGACGGTACGGGCTCCGCGGCCACGGGCTGCCGCGAGTTCACCTCGGCGACACGTTCAGCTCACCGGCGGTCCGCCGCCGCGGGTTTCCCTGGAAACGTACCCGCGCGGTGTCCGACCGGCGGGTCTGCCCCAGCCCCGGAGCCGAGGATGACCATCACCTTCCGCATCACCCTCCCCTGCATGTCCACGTCCCCCGAGGTCAAGCAGCTGATGCACGACCTCCGCCCGCTGGCCGCCACCCTGCTGCTCACCGCCGTCGACGCCTCCGGGGTGGGCCTGCCCGTCCGCCTGCTGCTGCACGCCGCGGTCCATGTGGCGCAGGGCTCGGCGGGCGAGGCCGGCGCCCGGGCCGCTTGAGCGGTCCGGGCGGTCACCCCGTGCCCGGGGAAATTGCGTTGTCCGCCTCTGTGGCCGCGGGCACAGTGGAGCCACCTCGCCATGGGGGCGAGGCGGGGCCCGGGAGGTGGGCGGGATGCGTGACACGCTGGTGCTGAACGCGAGTTTCGAGCCGCTGTCGACGGTGTCGCTGCGGCGTGCGGTCGTGCTGGTCATGCAGGACAAGGCGGTCGTCGAGCAGGCGCATCCCGGACTGCGGATCCGTGCGGCGGAGGTGGACGTGCCGGTGCCCCAGGTGATCCGGCTCTGCCGGTACGTGCGGGTGCCGTTCCGACAACGGGCGCCGTGGTCGCGCCGGGGCGTGCTCGTACGGGACCGGCACCGGTGTGCGTACTGCGGGCGGCGGGCGACGACCGTGGACCACGTGCAACCTCGGTCCCGCGGGGGCGGGGACACCTGGCTGAACACGGTGGCGGCGTGCGCGGAGGACAACCAGCGCAAGGCGGACCGTACGCCGGAGCAGGCGGGGATGCGGCTGCTGGTGCGGCCGTTCGAACCGACTCCGGCGGACGCGCTGCTGCTGGCGCTGGGCGTACGGGACCGGGAGAGCCTGCCGGGGTGGCTGGCGCTGCCGGCCGTGGGCTGAGGTCACCGGCTGCGGGCGTCGGGCGGTGCCGTCGGTGGTCCGGCCTGCCGCGCGGATCAGGCGTCAGATCAGGATCAGCTGGACGATGGCCACGATGCCGACGGCCACGATGAGGCCGCGCAGGGCCGCCGGGGGGAGGCGGCGGCCGACACGGGCGCCGATCAGGCCGCCGATGGTGGCGCCGGCGGCGATCAGGGCGACGGCGGTCCAGTCCATGTGGGCGACGACGATGAAGAAGAGAGCGGCGACGCCGTTGACGACGGCGGCAAGGACGTTCTTCAGGCCGTTGACGCGTTGCAGGGGCTCGTCGAGAAGCAGGCCCATCAAGGAGAGGTAGAGGACGCCCTGGGCGGCGCCGAAGTAGCCGCCGTACAAGCTGGCCAGCAGCATGCCGAGGACGAGGACGGGGCCGCCGTGGCTGGGTGCGGCGGTCCCGTCGCGTTCGCGGCGGGCCTGGAGGGCGCGGGTCAGCCGGGGCTGCAGGACGACCAGGACGAGGGCGGCGCCGATGAGTCCGGGCACGATCGCGTCGAACGCCTTCGACGGCAGGGTGACCAGCAGTACGGCTCCGGTGACACCGCCGACCAGGCAGACCGCGCCGAGGCGCAGCAGCCGGTCGCGCTGACCGGCGAGTTCGCGCCGGTAACCGAAGGCTCCGGTGAGGGAGCCGGGGACCAGGCCGAGGGTGTTGGACACATTGGCGGTGACGGGTGGGAGGCCGACCGCGAGCAGCACGGGGAAGGTGATCAGCGTCCCCGAGCCCACGATCGTGTTGATCGTGCCGGCACCGATTCCGGCCGCGAGGACGGCCAGAGCTTCCGCTAGCGACATGACTGGCTCTCTCCGTGATCTCCGCGCATCTCCCCGCCCGCCAGGTCGAGGGGTGCGCTGTGATCATGTCATAGCCAGGGGCGGCGGCTCACGGCGAGGTGCCGCCGGTGGCACACGCCCGGACGGAGCCGCGCACGGCCGGGTACGGCCGGATCCGCCCGTCGGCACGCACCGCTCAGTTCTTGTCGAGCGGCGGGGACTCGCGGCGCGGCGCGGGGGTGGTCGGCCCCCCGTTGCCGGGGGCGCCGGGGATGTTGACTATGCCGCCGAGGCCCTTGAGCGCGTCGTTGAGTTCGCTGGGGATGATCCACAGCTTGTTGGCGTCGCCCTCGGCGATCTTCGGCAGCATCTGCAGGTACTGGTAGGCGAGGAGTTTCTGGTCCGGGTCGCCGGCGTGGATCGACTCGAAGACCGTGCGGATCGCCTGCGCCTCGCCCTCGGCGCGCAGTGCGGCGGCCTTGGCGTCGCCCTCGGCGCGCAGGATGGAGGACTGCTTCTCACCTTCCGCGGTGAGGATCTGGGACTGGCGGATGCCCTCGGCGGTGAGGATCGCGGCGCGCTTGTCCCGGTCGGCGCGCATCTGCTTCTCCATCGAGTCCTGGATGGAGGTGGGCGGTTCGATCGCCTTGAGCTCGACGCGGTTGACGCGGATGCCCCACTTGCCGGTGGCCTCGTCCAGGACGCCGCGCAGAGCCGCGTTGATCTCCTCGCGGGAGGTCAGGGTCCGCTCCAGGTCCATGCCGCCGATGATGTTGCGGAGGGTGGTGACGGTGAGCTGCTCGATGGCCTGGATGTAGCTGGCCACTTCGTAGGTCGCCGCCCGCGCGTCGGTCACCTGGTAGTAGATGACGGTGTCGATGTTCACCACCAGGTTGTCCTGGGTGATCACCGGCTGAGGGGGGAACGGGACGACCTGTTCGCGCAGGTCGATCCGGTTGCGGATGGTGTCGATGAACGGGACGACGATGTTCAGGCCCGCGCTGAGGGTGCGGGTGTAGCGGCCGAAACGCTCCACGATGGCCGCGCTGGCCTGGGGGATGACCTGAACGGTCTTGATCAGCGCGATGAAGACGAGCACCACCAGGATGATCAGGACGATGATGATGGGCTGCATGTCCAACTCCCGCGCCGTTTGACTGGGGTCTCTGACCGGATCTGTGACGCCTTGCTGCGCCATGATCAATTCTGGCAGACCGCCCTGGCGCCGCGCGGGGGGTTCGGCGAATTCCCGGCCCGCGGAACGAGGGTGGCCCTGTGCGGGAGGCGCCCGCGCCACGCTTACATGACGACCGCGGTCGCTCCGTCGATCTCCACCACGTCCACCTGCTGACCCGGGTCGAAGACCTGTCCGGTCTCCAGCGCGCGGGCCGACCAGACCTCCCCGCCGAGCTTGATCCGGCCGCCGTCGCCGCCGTCGACCCGCTCCAGGACGACGGCTTGCCGGCCCTTGAGGGCGTCCACGCCGCTGCGCAGCTCCGGGCGCTGGTTCCGGTGCCGGTACGCGATCGGCCGTACCACGGCGATCAGCGCGACCGAGACCACCGCGAAGACCAGGACCTGGGCGACGATACCCAGGCCGAGCGCCGCCACCACCGCGCCGGCCACCGCGCCGGCGGCGAACATGCCGAGTTCCGGCATCGCCGTGATCACCAGCGGTATACCGAGCCCCACTGCTGCTATCAACCACCACACCCAAGCGTCCACGTCACCCATCGTAAGCGCGCGACCCCGGCTGCGGCAGTCCAACTGGCCCTGAAGTGGCGGGGGATGCCGTACAGCGGTGGTGGAGGGGCGTACGAAGGGGCTCAGGAGAGCGGCAGTCCGGTGGCGGTCCAGCGGTCGGCGCTGTTCTTCTCCACGACGAGCGGGAGGCCGAAGCAGACGGACAGGTTGCGGGAGGTGAGTTCGAGCTCGATGGGACCGGCGGCGACGACCTTGCCCTGGCGGATCATCAGAACGTGGGTGAAGCCGGGGGCGACCTCCTCGACATGGTGAGTGACCATGATCATGGAGGGGGCGATCGGGTCGCGGGCGAGCCGGCCGAGGCGTCGTACCAGGTCCTCCCGGCCGCCCAGGTCGAGGCCGGCCGCGGGCTCGTCGAGGAGCAGCAGTTCGGGGTCGGACATCATCGCGCGGGCGATCAGCGTCCGCTTGCGCTCGCCTTCGGAGAGGGTGCCGAACCTGCGGTCCAGGAAGTCGTTCATGCCGAGCCGGTCGAGGAAGGCGCGGGCGCGGTCCTCGTCGACCTGCTCGTATCCCTCGTGCCAGTGGGCGGTCATGCCGTACGCAGCGGTGAGCACGGTCTCCAGGACGGTCTGGCGGCGCGGCATCTTCTCCGCCATCGCGGCGCCGGCCATGCCGATCCTGGGCCGCAGGTCGAAGACGTCGACGTTGCCGAGCTTCTCGCCGAGGATCTGCACGGTGCCGGAGGTCGGGAAGAGGTAGCTGGAGGCGACGTTGAGCAGGGTGGTCTTGCCCGCGCCGTTGGGTCCGAGGATGACCCAGCGCTCCCCCTCGGAGACCGACCAGGAGACCTGGTCCACCAGAGCCCGTCCGTCGCGGACCACGGATACGTCCACCAGCTCCAGCACATCGCTCATGAGCGTGTTGTCTCCCATTGCAGTCTCGTCAGTACGGTGTGCCGCCGTCGGCACGGGCCGGAAGGAACCCCCGGGGAAAACTTACGCCACCGCGCGGCGGGTCCAGTCCATAGGCTGGGAGCATGCTTGATGAACCTCGCTCAGGGCGGCTGACCGCATGGGGAAATGCCCTGTTTGCCGGACTTGCCGCACCGGATGACGTTGCCCAGCAGATCGTCGCGACCGATGCCCTGCACCGGATCGCGGAGCTGCCCGGGGAAGACGGTCCGGTGGGTCTGACGCTGGGGCTGGGCCGGCTGCGGGCGCTGGGGGTGACCGGACTGCGGCTCGCGCTGCCGGTCGCCGGGCACCCGCTGGGGCTGAGCGGCCCGCCGGAGTTCAACGCCCGCGCGCTGGCGGCCGGTCAGGCGGTGCTCACCGTGGGCGACGCCGCGCTCGGCCTGGTGCCGGAGGTGCACGAGGCCGGGCCGGCCGGCGATGTGCACGTCGAGGTGGTGTGGCGGTGCCTGCCGGTACGGGACGCGCCGCCGGCCGACGTCCCGTCGCTGGGCGAGGCGGAGCGGGAACTGGCCGAGGCGCTGCGGGATGCCACGGAGGCGCTCGCGCGGCTGGACGTGGCGGGTGCGGGTCCGGCCGCTCAGGCGGCACTGGAGGCGTACCGGGCGCGGGCGGCGCGCGGGCGGGAGGTGCTGGCGCCGGGGTATCCACCGCGCGCGGTGCGGGTGTTGGAGCTGGCGCAGCGGGTGGCGGCGCTGGTGGAGATCGCAGCCGACGGTCAGGGGGCGGCGGTGAGCGCGTCGCAGATCGCGGCGCGGGCGGAGCTGCTGCGGCCGGTGGAGCGCACGGCCCGCCGGGCGCAGGTGGCGGCGTACAACGCCTATGTGGAGGAGGCCGAGCGGCGGCGTTCGTGACAGCGGGTGCGCCGCTGCGACGGCGGGGCGCGGGGTCAGCTCCCGACCCCGTTGCGCACCGCCCACAGCGCCGCCTGCGTGCGGTCGGCGAGGTCCAGCTTCATCAGGATGTTGGAGACGTGGGTCTTCACGGTCTTCTCGGAGAGGACCAGCGCGCGGGCGATCTCGCGGTTGGAGCGCCCGTCGGCGATCAGCGCGAGCACTTCCCGTTCGCGTTCGGTCAGCGCGTTGCCGCGGCCCTGCCCGGTGGCGCCCTGCTCCGGGGAGAGCAGCGCGTCGGCCACCTCGGGCTGGAGGAGTACGTGTCCGGCGTGCACCGAGCGGATCGCGTCGGCGAGCGCGACCGGGTCGACGTCCTTGTAGACGTATCCGGCGGCGCCGGCCCGCAGGGCGGGGACGACGGTGCGCTGTTCGGTGAAGCTGGTGACGATCAGCACCCGGGCCGGGTTCTCCGCGTCCCGCAGCAGCCGCAGCGCCTCAATGCCGTCGGTGCCGGGCATCTTGACGTCCATCAGGATCACGTCGGGCAGCAGCTCCTGCGCGCGGGCCACGCCCTCGTCGCCGTCGCCGGCCTCGCCGACCACCTCGATGTCGCCCTGTACCTCCAGGAACGTGCGCAGGCCGCGCCGTACCACCTGGTGGTCGTCGACCAGCAGGACACGGATGACGTGGTCAGCCACCGGGCACCTCCATCTCGATGACGGTGCCCTTGCCGGGCTCCGATTGCACGGTCAGGCTGCCGCCGACGCCGTCGGCCCGGTCCCGCATGGAGACCAGCCCGAGGTGCCGGCCGGCCCGGCGGACGGCGCCCGGGTCGAATCCGCGCCCGTCGTCGCGGACCCGCATCCTGGCGCCCTTGCCCCGGCCTTCCAGGGTGACGCTGACGGTCGCGGCGTCCGCGTGCCGCAGCGCGTTGTGCAGGGCTTCCTGGGCGACCCGCAGCAGCGCCTCCTCCTGGGCGGCGGGCAGCGCGCGGACCCGGAAGGCGTGGAAGCCGACGCTCGCCGAGTGCGCGCGGTCCAGCACGTGGGCCTGGGTGCGCAGGGTGGCGACCAGCCCGTCCTCGTCCAGCGCGGCGGGCCGCAGCTCGACCACGACGGCCCGCAGCTCGTCGGCGGCCTCGGCGGCGAGCGCGGCGACGTGCTTGAGCTCGTCCTTGGCGCGGGCCGGGTCGCTGTCGACCAGGGAGGCGGCGGCCTGGGCGGTCAGGCGCAGCGAGAAGAGCTTCTGGGAGACCGCGTCGTGCAGTTCGTGCGCGATCCTGGCCCGCTCCCCCGCCAGGGTCAGCTCGCGGCTGCGCTCGTACAGCCGGGCGTTGGTCAGGGCGATCGCCGCGTGGTCGGCGAGGATGCGCAGCAGGTCCTCGTCCTCCTGGGTGAAGCCGCACACGCCCGGCTGCTTCGGGCACAGCTTGTTGGCGAGGAAGAGGGCGCCCAGGATCTCCTCGCCGTCCACGACGGGCATGCCGATGAAGTCATTGACCGCCGGGTGGGCCTGCGGCCAGCCCTCGAAGCTCTCGAAGGTGCGGACGTCGGCGAGGCGGCGGGGGGTGGCCTCGTGGAGTATCGCGGCGAGGATGCCGTGCTGCCGGGGCAGCGGGCCGATCGCCCGCCACTGCTCGTCGCTGACCCCGTCCACCACGAACTGCGCGAACCCGCCGTGGTCGTCCGGGACCCCCAGCGCCGCGTACTCGGCGCCGAGCAGCTCGCGGGCGGAGGCCACGATGGTCTGCAGGACCTCGCGCACCTCCAGTTGCCGGCTCATCGCCAGCACCGCGGCGCTGACCGCTTCGATTCCGCCCCTGGGCGGCCGGGTGGACATGTTTCTTACGGTACCGGCGCCGGGTGCGGGTCCGGATGCGCCGCCGGTACCGGCCGTCCTCGGCCGGGCGGCCTAAGGCCAAGGGACCGGTGGGCCGCGCCGGGCGGCCGAGGCGGCTGGTCCCGGCCCGTTCCTACGGTGGGGCCAGAGGGTCCGGCGACCGGCCGGACCGTGACGCGGAGGGCTGGACCATGCCGGTAGCGATCATCACCGGGGCGTCGCGGGGCCTCGGGCGGGCGCTGGCCGCCGCGCTGGCGGAGCGCGGCTGGGACCTCGTTCTCGACGGTCGGAACCAGGACGCGGTGCGTTCGGCCGCCGGGGAGCTGGCACAGAGCGGGACCCGGATACGGGGCGTGCCCGGGGATGTCACCGACCCGGCGCACCGGGACGGGCTGGTCGCCGCCGCCCAGGCGCTCGGCGGGGTGGACCTGCTGGTGAACAACGCGAGCGCGCTGGGCGCCGAGCCGCTGGTGCGGCTCGCCGAGCTGCCGGTGGCGGGGTTGCGGGAGGCGCTGGAGACCAATGTGACGGCGCCGCTGGCGCTGATCCGGGCGGCCCTGCCGGCGCTGCGGGCGGCGGGCGGCACGGTGCTCAACATCAGCTCGGACGCGGCGGTGGAGGCGTACCCGGCCTGGGGCGGGTACGGCGCCAGCAAGGCCGCGCTCGACCGGCTCTCGGCGGTGCTCGCCGAGGAGGAGCCGGGCATCCGGGTGTGGTGGGTGGATCCGGGCGACCTGCGGACCGCGCTGTACGCGGCAGCCGTGCCGGACGACGCGGACTTCGAGGACCGGCCGCTGCCGGAGGAGGTCGTGCCGGCCTTCCTGCGGCTGCTGGACGAGAAGGCGGCCAGTGGCCGCTACACGGCTCCGGCGCTGCTGGGGACGCGGTGACCGCCGTGCGCGAGCGGACCGCCGGGGACACGGGCGGCGGCACGGGCGGCGAAGGCGGCGGCACGGGCGGGCTCGCGGGGCTGCGGATACCGCCGGAGCGGCTCGCCACCGTACCGGCGCCGCGCCGGGACGCGGTACGGCTGCTGGTCGGCCGGCAGCGTACCGGTGAGGTCACGCACCACGGCTTCCGCGAGCTGCCGCGACTGCTGCGGGCCGGTGACGTGCTGGTGGTGAACACCTCGCGGACGCTTCCCGCCGCGGTGGACGGGCGGCTGAGCGGCCCGGCGGGCGGGGAGGCGGTGGTGGCGCACTTCTCGACCCGCCTGGACGACGGCCGCTGGGCGGTGGAGGTGCGCACCCCCGACGGGCGCGGTGCGTCGGTCCCCCGGGCCGGGGGACCGGCCGGAGCGGTGCTGGAGCTGTCCGGCGGGGCCGGACTGGTACTGGACGAGCCGCTGGACGCCCGCGGCGACCGGCTGTGGACCGCGACGCCGTCCACCGCGGACCTGGTGGCGTACCTGGAGCGGCACGGGCGGCCGATCAGATACGCCTACACCGCGCGGGACCAGCCGCGGGCCGCCCACCAGACGGTGTTCGCCACGCCGTCGGCCGACGGTCTGGGGTCGGCGGAGATGCCGAGCGCCGGGCGGCCGTTCACCGCGGCGCTGGTGACGGAGCTGGTCAGCCGGGGTGTGCAGATCGCGCCGATCGTGCTGCACACCGGGGTGGCGTCGGCCGAGGCGCACGAGCCGCCGTACGCCGAGCGCTTCGCCGTACCGGCGAGCACCGCGTGGCAGGTGAACGCGGCGCGGGCGGCGGGCGGCCGGGTGGTGGCGGTGGGGACCACGGCGGTGCGGGCGCTGGAGTCGGCGGCCGACGAGCGCGGTGCGGTGCGGCCGGCCGGGGGCTGGACGGAGCTGGTGATCACCCCGGAGCGCGGGGTGCGGGCGGTGGACGGCCTGCTGACCGGGCTGCACGAGCCGGCGGCCTCGCACCTGCTGATGCTGCGGGCGCTGTCCGGCGACCGGCTGCTGGAACGGGTCTATGCCCAGGCGTTCCGCGGCGGCTTTCTCTGGCACGAATTCGGGGACGTGAATCTTCTGCTGCCCTAGTCGGACCAAGCCTCGAAAAAGCCTCACATAAAGCACCCCTTCCGTCACCTTGCGCGACGGAGGGGGTGCCGCCTTGTGAGCTCACCTACAGGACGTGCGTCACATACTAGGCCGCTTAGTGGAAATAGCCGCCCGAAAGGACCGCCAGGGAGCAGAGAAAACAACACAGCGTTGCCCGTCCAGTACGAATACAGGTCGTAGGGGCGTTGATTGACCCCCGATTTCGGACCCCCTAAGAATTCACGGGTCCGCAACCGGAAGAGGTAATCCATGCAGCTCCCCACGTTCCCGAAGATCGGCCGACTGTCCAAGAAGCACAAGATCACGGCGGCCGGTGCCGCCGCCGCGGCCGGAGTGATTCTGACGGTCACCGGTCTCCAGGCGACCAGTGGGACGGCGGTCGCCGTCGGCGACCCCACTGGGTTCTCCGTGTCCACCGGTGATCAGGTCAAGAGCCTGGACGCGCAGGCCGGCATGGCCTCGCAGCGCGCGATCGCCGAGGAAACCGCAGCGAAGAAGCAGGCCGCCGCCGACGCGGTGGCCGAGAAGAAGGCCGCCGCCGACGCCACTGCGCAGAAGAAGGCGGTCGCCAAGGCCGCCGCCAAGCAGAAGGCCGCCGCCGACGCCGCCAAGCGCGAGCGGGCGAAGCAGGCCGCGAACCGGTCGAAGCAGCGCGCCCTGCTCGCCGCGAAGGCCACGCAGAAGGCGAATGCCGCCAAGGCGGCGCAGGCCGCCAAGGTCGCGCAGTCCGTCAAGGTCGCCAAGGCCGTTCCGGTCGCCGCCAAGACGTACGCCAACAACCTGGACGGCTGGATCAGGGAGTCGCTGGACGTCATGGCCGCCCACGACATTCCGGGCAGCTACGACGGCATTCACCGCAACATCATCCGCGAGTCGAGCGGCAACCCGAATGCCATCAACCTGTGGGACATCAACGCCCAGAACGGCATTCCCTCCAAGGGCCTGCTGCAGGTGATCGACCCGACCTTCAAGGCGTACCACGTCGAAGGCACGTCCTGGAACATCTACGACCCGGTCGCGAACATCACCGCCGCGTGCAACTACGCCGCGGACAAGTACGGTTCGATGGACAACGTGAACTCGGCGTACTGATTCGGCACGCCGACGCCGCACGGAACCGGCGTACCGAACCTGCGCACCGATTCGAAAGCAGCACAAAAGAAAGGGCGGTGGGACCGAATGGTCCCACCGCCCTTTCTTCGCAGCGGAGTTACCGCTACTTCCGCATGACCTCCGGTTCGTGCCGGCGCAGCAGCCGCGCGACGACGAAGCCGCAGAGAGTGCCGATGAGCAGCAGGACCATCATGTCCAGCGTCCAGGTACCGGCGGTGTGCTTCCACAGCGGGTCGCCGTCGCTCGTCGGGTCCCAGGGCAGCAGTACGTTCAGGTTCGCGGTGGCGCCGGCACCGGCCACCGCCCAGCGGGCCGGCATCAGCCAGGCGAGCTGTTCGACGCCGGGCTTGGCGTAGAGCTGGAACAGCACGCCGGTGAAGACAATCTGCACGATGGCGAACATGACCAGCAGCGGCATGGTCTTCTCCGCGGTCTTCACCAACGCCGAGATGATCAGCCCGAACATCATCGAGGTGAAACCGAACGCCATCACGACCAGGGCCATCTCCACACCGGGGTGGGTGTGCAGGACGACGCCCTCGGTGGGCATCTCGCGCGGCGCGAAGCCGATGCCGCAGATGATCGCGCCCTGCAGCGCGGTGATCAGGCCGAGCACAATGATCTTTGACATCAGATACGCGGACCGGGACAGGCCGACCGCGCGTTCGCGTTCGTAGATCACCCGTTCCTTGATCAGTTCGCGGACCGAGTTCGCGGCGCCCGCGAAGCACGCGCCGACCGCGATGATCATCAGAATGGTGCCGGCGTCCTTGTTCTGGAAGTGGGAACGCTCCGGGCCCGGGCCCAGTCCGCTGTCGGCGGGTATGAGCACGCTGACCACGCCGAGGACCGCGGGCAGGACCAGCATCAGGCCGATGAAGCCGCGGTCGGAGATGATCACCGACAGGTAGCGGCGGACCAGCGTGAACAACTGCGATCCCCAGCCCTGCGGCTTGGGCGGGCGGACCGCCTGCTGCGGAATGTACGGGGCCGCCTGCGGGGCCACCGCGTCCAGCTCGGCGGCGTACGTCTGGTAGTGCTGCGAGCCGCGCCAGCGGCCCGACCAGTCGTAGTCGCGGTAGTTCTCGAAGGCGGAGAAGACGTCGGCCCAGGTCTCGTAGCCGAAGAAGGTCAGTGCCTCGTCCGGCGGGCCGAAGTAGGCGACCGAGCCGCCGGGCGCCATGACCAGCAGCTTGTCGCAGAGCGCCAGCTCGGCCACCGAGTGGGTGACGACCAGGACGGTACGGCCGTCGTCGGCCAGGCCGCGCAGCAGCTTCATCACGTCGCGGTCCATGCCCGGGTCGAGGCCGGAGGTCGGCTCGTCCAGGAAGATCAGCGACGGCTTGGTGAGCAGTTCCAGTGCGACCGAGACGCGCTTGCGCTGGCCGCCGGACAGGGAGGTGATGCGTTTGTCGGCATGGACGTCGAGCTTCAGCTCGCGCAGCACCTCGTTGATCCGCGCCTCGCGCTCGGCGGTGGCGGTGTCGCCGGGGAAACGGAGCTTGGCCGCGTACCGCAGGGCGGTCCTGACCTGCAGCTCCTTGTGCAGGATGTCGTCCTGCGGGACCAGGCCGATGCGCTGCCGCAGCTCGGCGAACTGCTTGTAGAGGTTCCGGTTGTCGTACAGCACCTCGCCCTGGTCGGCGGGGCGGTAGCCGGTCAGCGCGCGCAGCAGAGTGGACTTGCCGGAGCCGGACGGGCCGATCACGCCGATCAGCGACTTCTCCGGAACGCCGAAGGAGACGTCCTTGAGGATCGTCTTGGTCGTCTTGCCGTGCGGCACTGTGACCGACAGGCGGCGGGCGGAGAAGGAGACCTCGCCGGTGTCGACGAACTCCTCCAGCCGGTCGCCGACCAGCCGGAAGGTGGAGTGCCCGACGCCGACGATGTCGTTCGGCCCGAGCAGGTGGCGCTGGATCGGCTGGCCGTTGACGTATGTGCCGTTGTGGCTGCCGAGGTCGACGATCTCGTAGCGGCCGTCGGGGTGCGCGCGGAACTCCGCGTGGTAACGGGAGACCTGCAGGTCGGAGACGACCAGTTCGTTCTCCAGCGCGCGGCCGATCTTCATCACGCGGCCGAGGGCGAGCTGGTGGAAGGTGGTCGGGCTGCGGTCGCCGTGGCCGGGGGTGGCGCCGGCCGGCGCCTGCGGGCGGGGCTGCGGCTGGGCCTGCGCGGCGTGCGGGTGCGGGTGCGGGTGCCCTGCGGGGGGCTGCTGGTACGGCGGCCCGGCCTGCGGTGGCTGCTGCTGGTACGGCGCCTGCTGCGGCTGGGCGGGCGGTGCCTGCGGCGGGGCCCAGCCCTGCCGCGGGGGGGCCTGCGCGGGAGGA
>NZ_DATDBG010000012.1:0-64414 GCF_036524955.1 Streptomyces sp. | reverse complement strand
CGCCGTCGGGTACGGGGGAGCGGTCGCCAGCGTGGACGCCGACGCCAGCGCGGCCGGGATCGAGGTGCTGCGGCACGGCGGGAACGCGGTGGACGCCGCGGTGGCCACCGCCGCCGCGCTCGGCGTCACCGAGCCGTACTCCTCGGGCATCGGCGGAGGCGGCTACCTCGTCTACTACAGCGCCCGGCAGCACAAGGTCTTCACCATCGACAGCCGGGAGACCGCACCGCGCAGCGCCACCGACCAGCTCTTCGTGGAGAACGGCAATCCGCTCCCGTTCGCCGAGGCGGTCACCAGCGGGCGCGGCGTCGGCGTGCCCGGCACCGCCGCCGCCTGGGCGACCGCGCTCGACGCGTGGGGCTCGCGCTCGCTGAGCGACGTGCTCGCACCCGCCGAGGAGATCGCCCGCGACGGCTTCACCGTGGACGCCACCTTCAACGCCCAGACCGCCGCCAACCAGGCCCGCTTCCAGGACTTCCCGGCCTCCGCCGCGCTCTTCCTGCCCGGCGGGCAGCCCCCGGCCGTCGGCACCACCGTGACCAACCCCGATCTCGCCCGCACTTACCACGAGTTGGGCGCCAAGGGCGTCGGCGCCTTCTACCGCGGCGACATCGGCGCGGACATCGTCAGCACGGTACGCAACCCCCCGGTCGACCCCGCCGCCACCCGTGTGGTGCGCTCCGGTGACCTCACCACGGCGGACCTGGCCGCGTACACCGCGAAGCGCCAGGCACCGACCCACATCACCTACCGGGGCCTGGACGTGTACGGGATCGCGCCGTCCTCCTCCGGCGGCACCACCGTGGCCGAGGCGCTGAACATCCTGGAGCACACCGATCTCACCAGCGCCTCCGAGGTCCAGTACCTGCACCACTACATCGAGGCGAGCCGTATCGCCTTCGCCGACCGGAACCGGTGGGTCGGCGACCCGGCCTTCGAGCAGGTGCCGACCGCGGGGCTGACCGCCAAGGAGTACGCGGCGTCACGGGCCTGCCTGATCAAGGACGACGCGGTCCTGACCAGCCCGCTCGCGCCGGGTGACCCCGCCCGTCCGGCGGCGTGCGACAGCACCGGGACGGCCGCGCCCGACACGTACGAGGGCGACAACACCACGCACCTGACGGTCGCCGACAAGTGGGGCAACGTCGTCGCGTACACGCTGACCATCGAGCAGACCGGCGGCAGTGCGATCACCGTGCCGGGGCGCGGGTTCCTGCTCAACAACGAGCTGACCGACTTCTCGTTCGTGCCCGCCAACCCGGCCGTCCACGACCCGAACCTGCCCGGGCCGGGCAAGCGTCCGCGCTCGTCGATCTCGCCGACCATCGTGCTCAAGGACGGCCGCCCGCAGTTCGCCCTCGGCTCGCCCGGTGGTTCGACCATCATCACCACGGTCCTCCAGGTTCTCACCGAACACGTCGACCGCGGGCTGCCGCTGGTCGACGCGATCGCGGCGCCGCGGGCCAGCCAGCGCAACGGGGCCAACACCGACCTCGAACCGGCGCTGTGGGCCGGCCCGGTGAAGGCCGGTCTGGAGGTGATCGGCCACCACTTCGTGCAGAACCCGGAGATCGGCGCGGCGACCGGCGTCCAGCGGCTGCCCGACGGCCGCTGGCTGGCCGCGGCGGAGACGGTACGGCGGGGCGGCGGCTCGGCGATGGTGGTCCGCCCGGCGCGGTGAGTCGGCGCTCTCGGTCACGCGCCCCCCGTGCCCATGGGCACGGGGGGCGCGTGGTTTCGGGAAGACGCGGCGGGCACTTTCATGCCTGCACCAGCCTGCGCAGCAGGGGGATCGCGGCGGTGAGGGTGTCGCGTTCCGCAGGGGTGAGCTCGGCGTCGATCGCGTCGGCGAGCCAGCCGCGGCGGGACCGGGGGGCGGTGTCGCGCAGGCAGGTGCCGGCGTCGGTGAGGGAGAAGACGACCTGGCGACCGTCGGTGGGGTGCGGGGCGCGGGCGATCAGACCGCGTTCCTCCAGCGCGGCCAGCGTCATCCGCATGGACTGGGGCCGGACGAGCTCTGCTCGGGCCAGGGCCGCCGTGCTGGCCGGGCCCTCCCCGCCGAGACGGCCGAGTACGGAGACCTGGGACGGGGTGAGCGCCCCCTCGGAAGAGGCCGCGCGCAGACGGCGGGAGAGCTGCCCGATCACCGTGGCCAACTCGTCCGCGGGGCGCCCTCGCTCCTCGTCCGTCACGGCTTTCACCCTATGAACTCGGCAGGCAGACTTGCAAGTCTGCCTGCCGAAACCGTCGGGAGATGCAAATCCCTCGTAGCAGCTCCGTAACGCGGCGGGTGTGCAATGCCGGACGGAGTGGGAGAAGCGACGGTCGAGGAAGTGCCGAGGATGTGGTGAGAACGGAACTGGCCCGGGCGACGACGGACTTCACACATTACTTCCGATCGCTGGTCATGGCACTCGGGGAGCGGCCGGGCTGGTACGGCGTGTTCGCCGAGCGCGAACCGGTCGCCGCCCAGGCCTACCAGAATGGTATGGACATCCCCCCGTGGGACGTCGTACGGGCGGCGCTGCACGATCTCGCCGCGGGGCGGGGCGTGACCGTGGACGACGGGGAGGTCGCCCGGGTCCAGGCCCTGCACCGGGCGGCGACCGCCGCGTGGGACGCCGCCCCCGGCGCCGAGCACGCCCTGCGGGCCCGCCTCGACGCAGCCCTGCGCGCCCGCGATCTCGCGGTCCTGCACGAACGCGAGGTCATGCGCGCCTATGACCACGCGGCGGCGAGCGCACCCGTCCCGGCCGACGCCCGCCTCGCCAACGTCCTCGCCTGGGCCCGCGACGACCGCGAACGCGCGGTGGCCCGCTGCGCCGAGCTCCACGCCCGCCTGGCCGCCCTGACCTCCGGGTCCGTCCGGCCCCGGGAAGGCGGTCCGCCGGTAACCGAGCCCGTGCGCGCCGAGCGGCCGTGGGGCGGCGCCGGCGATCCGGCCGCACCGGGAAACGAGCCGCGACCGGCGCAGGACGGCGGACCGGCTCCTTCCGAGCCTGTCCGCGCCGAGCGGCCCCGACGCGGCGCCGGCGATCCGGCCGTGCCCGCGCACGACCCGTCCCCGGACGGCCGATCCGACCAGCCCGCTCCCGGAAGGGCCGCCTCATGGGGCGCCCGGGGCGGAAAGGGTAGGGGCGGCGCGCGCCCCCGCGGCGCGCGGTTCGCCGGGGCGTACGACGACGCGGACGAGGCGCCCCTACCGCCCGTGACCCCGGCCGAACCGGGGCCCGGGCCTTCCCCGCGCGGTGCGCGGTTCGCCGGGGCGCAGGCCCGCTCCCGGGGCGCCCGTTTCGCCGGTGCCCCCGAGGCCGCGGAGCCGGTCCTGCCCGCCGTACCCGCGGCCGAGACCGTCGAAGCCTCCCCGCGCGGTGCGCGGTTCGCCGGGGCGCAGGCCGTGGAAGCCCCGCCGCCCCGGCCCCGCTTCACCGACCCCCGGTGGACCGCCGAGGCCCGCGCGGAGGCGGCCCGGCTCGGCGAGCTGCGGCGGGCCGGGCAGACCGGAGCCGCGTACGTCGTGCTGTGCGAGGCCGCCGAGGGCCCGCCCGACCGGCTGCCGTACCTCGTCAGGGAGCTGGAGCTGACCGGGCTCGCCGCCGACGTCGCCACGCTGCTGTGGGAGACCGCCGCGCTGCCCCCGGCCTCGCTGGCCGCCGCGGCCGGGGCGCTCGCCGCCGAGGACCGCGCGGCGGAGTGCCGTACGCTGCTGCACCAGGCCGCCGCCCGCCCGGCCAACGACATCGCGGAGGTCGCGGACGTGCTGACCGCCGCCGGCCGCCGCGCCGAGGCCGGCGAGCTGCTGGCGACCGTGGTCCGCGCCCGCCCCGCCGAGGACGCCGCCGAGGTCGTCCGGGTCCGCCCCGCCCTCGCCGGACCCCTGGTCGCCGCGGCCGAGCGGGTCTCCAAGTCCCGCCGTCGCGACATCGTGGTCGCGCTGCGCCGCGCGGGTCAGTCCTCAGCATGAGCAGCGGGTATCGGGTGGACATGTCCGCACCGCGGCCGGGACACGGGAACACCTCAGGCCCCGGCCCGGACCACCCCGGCCGGCGAGGCCGGACAACCGGCCGAACCGTCCGCCGTACCGCCCGGCCCGCCCCGGGCGATCCCGCCGAACGGGTCTCCGTCGCCGGAAATCCACGGAAATGCAATCGTCTTCGCCCGGTAACGGCCGTGGTCTTGCCACAGTGGGCCATGCGCTTCTACGTTCGTCCCCACGACGGGATCTACGTGCGTAGAACCGGCGTGACATCACGTCAGAGGAGCCGCTCATGAGCAATGTCGTGCGTGCCGCGCTGGTCCAGGCCACCTGGACCGGAGACACGGAGTCGATGATCGCCAAGCACGAGGAGCACGCCCGCGCCGCCGCCGCGCAGGGTGCCCAGGTGATCGGCTTCCAGGAGGTGTTCAACGCGCCCTACTTCTGCCAGGTCCAGGAGGCCGAGCACTACCGGTGGGCCGAGCCCGTACCCGACGGCCCGACCGTCCAGCGGATGCAGGCCCTGGCGCGCGAGACCGGCATGGTGATGGTCGTACCGGTGTTCGAGATCGAACAGTCCGGTTTCTATTACAACACCGCCGCTGTGATCGACGCCGACGGTTCGTTCCTCGGCAAGTACCGCAAGCACCACATCCCGCAGGTCCAGGGCTTCTGGGAGAAGTACTACTTCAAGCCCGGCAACCTCGGCTGGCCGGTCTTCGACACCGCGGTCGGCAAGGTCGGCGTGTACATCTGCTACGACCGGCACTTCCCGGAGGGCTGGCGCGCCCTGGGCCTGGCCGGCGCGCAGCTGGTCTACAACCCGTCGGCCACCAGCCGGGGCCTGTCCGGGTACCTGTGGCAGCTGGAACAGCCCGCCGCCGCCGTCGCCAACGAGTACTTCATCGCCGCCATCAACCGGGTCGGCCAGGAGCCCTACGGCGACAACGACTTCTACGGCACCAGCTACTTCGTCGACCCGCGCGGCCAGTTCGTGGGCGGCACCGCCTCCGACACCAAGGAGGAACTGCTCGTCCGCGACCTCGACTTCGGCCTGATCGACGAGGTCCGGCAGACCTGGGCGTTCTACCGGGACCGCCGGCCGGACGCGTACGGCGACCTGACGGGAGCCTGAGCCGATGGCCACTGTGACCGAGAACCCGCACGCCGCCCTCTTCGCCCGGCACCGCGCCGTGCTGCCCGACTGGCTCGCCACGTACTACGCCCGCCCGATCGAGCTCACGCACGGCGAGGGCCGCCACGTCTGGGACGCCGAGGGCCGCCGCTACCTGGACTTCTTCGGCGGCATCCTCACCACGATGACCGCGCACGCGCTGCCCGAGGTCACCGCCGCCGTCGCCGAGCAGGCCGGGAAGATCCTGCACAGCTCGACGCTCTACCTCAGCAGCCAGGCCGTGGAGCTGGCCGAGCGCATCGCCGTGCTGTCCGGCATCCCCGACGCCCGGGTCTTCTTCACCACCTCCGGCACCGAGGCCAACGACACCGCGCTGCTGCTGGCCACCACCTACCGCCGCTCCAACCAGATCCTGGCGCTGCGCAACAGCTACCACGGCCGCTCCTTCACCTCGATCGGCGTCACCGGCAACACCGCCTGGTCCCCGACCAGCCTCTCCCCGCTGCAGACGCTGTACGTGCACGGCGGCGTGCGCACCCGCGGACCGTACGCGCACCTGTCGGACGCCGAGTTCACCGCCGCGTGCGTCGCCGACCTGGAAGACCTGCTCGGCCAGGTGGGCGGCGATGTCGCCGCGCTGATCGCCGAGCCGGTCCAGGGCGTCGGCGGCTTCACCTCCGGGCCCGACGGGCTGCTCGCCGCGTTCAAGGAGGTGCTGGACCGGCACGGCATCCTCTGGATCACCGACGAGGTGCAGACCGGCTGGGGCCGCACCGGCGACCACTTCTGGGGCTGGCAGGCGCACGGCAGGTCCGGGCCGCCGGACATCCTCACCTTCGCCAAGGGCGTCGGCAACGGCCTGTCGATGGGCGGTGTGGTGGCCCGCGCCGAGGTGATGAACTGCCTCACCGCGAACTCCATCTCCACCTTCGGCGGCAGCCCGGTCACCACGGCCGGCGCGCTGGCCAACCTCGGCTACCTCATCGACCACGACCTCCAGGGCAACGCCCGCCGCGTCGGCGGCCTGCTCAAGTCCCGGCTGGCCGCCATCGCGGCCGGACTCAGCGTGGTCCGCGAGGTCCGCGGGCGCGGCCTGATGCTCGGCGTGGAACTCGTCGAACCCGGCACCGACACGCCGTCCGCGACCGCCGCCGGCCTGGTCCTGGAGGCCGCCCGCGAGCACGGCCTGCTGATCGGCAAGGGCGGCAGGGCCGGCAACGCGCTGCGCATCGCGCCGCCGCTGTCGCTGACCGTCGCCGAGGCGGAGGAAGGCGCGCAGGCCCTCGAAGCGGCCCTGAAACACGCACAGACCACGCTCGAAAGAGAGACTCCCGCATGAGCACCCGTACCATCGTCCGCGGCGGCCTCGTCATCACCGCCGCCGACGAGATCCACGCCGACGTCCTCATCGAGGGCGGCCGGATCGCCGCGCTGGCCGCTCACGACAGCGACGCCGCGGCCGGCTGGACCGCGGACACCGTCATCGACGCCACCGGCAAGTACGTCATCCCCGGTGGCGTGGACGCGCACACGCACATGGAGCTGCCGTTCGGCGGCACGTTCGCCTCCGACACCTTCGAGACCGGCACCCGGGCCGCCGCCTGGGGCGGCACCACCACCATCGTGGACTTCGCGGTACAGAGCGTCGGCGAGTCGCTGCGCGCCGGACTCGACGCCTGGCACGCCAAGGCCGACGCGCAGTGCGCCATCGACTACGCGTTCCACATGATCGTCTCCGACGTCACCGACCACTCGCTCAAAGAGATGGACATCCTCGTCGAGGAGGGCGTCACCAGCTTCAAGCTCTTCATGGCCTACCCCGGCGTCTTCTACAGCGACGACGGCAAGATCCTGCGAGCCATGCAGCGTGCCTCGGGCAACGGCGGGCTGATCATGATGCACGCCGAGAACGGCATCGCCATCGACGTCCTGGTCCAGCAGGCGCTCGCCGCCGGGAAGACCGACCCCCGCTACCACGGCGAGGTTCGGCACGCCCTGCTGGAGGCCGAGGCCACCCACCGCGCGATCCAGCTCGCCCGGGTGGCCGGCGCCCCGCTGTACGTGGTGCACGTCTCCGCCGAGCAGGCCGTGGCCGAACTGGCCGCCGCCCGCGACATGGGCCTGCCCGTCTTCGGCGAGACCTGTCCGCAGTACCTCTTCCTGTCCACCGACAACCTCGCCGAGCCGGACTTCGAGGGCGCCAAGTACGTGTGCAGTACGCCGCTGCGTCCCGTCGAGCACCAGGCCGCGCTGTGGCGGGGCCTGCGCACCAACGACCTCCAGGTGGTCTCCACCGACCACTGCCCGTTCTGCTTCGTGGGGCAGAAGGAGCTCGGCCGCGGCGACTTCTCCAGGATCCCCAACGGTCTGCCCGGCGTGGAGAACCGGATGGACCTGCTCCACCAGGCCGTGGTCGACGGCCGCATCTCCCGCCGCCGCTGGATCGAGATCGCCTGCGCCACCCCGGCCCGGATGTTCGGCCTCTACCCCCGCAAGGGCACCCTCGCCCCCGGCGCCGACGCCGACGTGGTGATCTACGACCCGCACGCCGAGCAGGTCGTCTCCGCCGAGACGCACCACATGAACGTCGACTACAGCGCGTACGAGGGCAAGCGGATCACCGGCCGGGTGGAGACCGTGCTGTCCCGCGGCGTCCCGGTGATCGACGACCGGACGTACGTGGGACGCGCCGGACACGGCCAGTACACCCCGCGCGGCATCTGCAGTTACGTCGACTGATCCCGCTGAACCCGCTGATCCGCTGATCCCGTAAGGAGTGGCGCCATGGACTTCGGCCTCGTACTGCAGACCGACCCGCCCGCCTCGAAGGTCGTCGGCCTGATGCGCCGTGCCGAGCGCAACGGCTTCACCCACGGCTGGACCTTCGACTCCGCCGTGCTGTGGCAGGAACCGTTCGTCATCCACAGCCGCATCCTGGAGCACACCGACAAGCTCACCGTCGGCACCATGGTCACCAACCCCGGCACCCGCACCTGGGAGGTGACCGCCTCCACCTTCGCCACCCTCAACTCGATGTACGGCAACCGCACGATCTGCGGTATCGGCCGCGGCGACTCGGCGATGCGGGTGGCGGGCCGCAAGCCCAACACCCTGGCCCGGCTGGGCGAGGCGATGACTGTCATCCGCGACCTCGCCGAGGGCCGCGAGGCCCTGGTGGACGGCACCGCGGTGCGGCTGCCCTGGGTGCCCGAGGGCGAGGGCAGGCTGCCGGTCTGGATGGCCGCCTACGGTCCCAAGGCCCTGGCGCTGGTCGGCGAGAAGGCGGACGGCTTCATCCTCCAGCTCGCCGACCTCTACCTCACCGAGTGGATGGTCAAGGCGGTACGGGACGCCGCCGAGAAGGCCGGCCGCGACCCGGCGGCCGTCACCGTCTGCGTGGCCGCGCCCGCGTACGTCACCGCCGACGACTCCCCGGAGGCGCTCGCCCACGCCCGCGAACAGTGCCGCTGGTTCGGCGGCATGGTCGGCAACCACGTCGCCGACCTCGTCGGCCGGTACGGGGAGCACTCCGCGATGGTCCCCGACGAGCTGACCGCGTACATCAAGCAGCGGCAGGGGTACGACTACTCGCACCACGGCCGCAGCGGAAACCCCGACACCGCCTTCGTCCCCGACGACATCGTGGACCGCTTCTGCCTGATCGGCCCGCCCCAGGCCCATCTGGCCAAACTGTCGGCGCTGCGCGACCTGGGCGTCGACCATTTCGCGATCTACGACATGCACGACGCCCAGGAGTCGACCATCGACGCCTACGGCGAACACATCATCCCCGCTCTGAGATGACCGCTCTGTGTGTGAACGCACTGTGCTGATCCGAGATGAGGCGTCCCCATGGCCATAGCCGAAAGCGCGGGTGACCGCGTCGAACTGTCCGCCGACGCGGGCCCGCCCAGCGGCCCCTACGCCAACCCCGACCTGCTGCCCGTACCCGTCGCCAAGCGCACCTGGACGACGTACAACTTCACCGCGCTGTGGATCGGGATGGCGCACAACATCCCGTCCTGGACGCTCGCCTCCGGTCTGGTCGCGCTCGGCATGGACTGGAAGCAGGCGGTGCTCACCATCGCGCTGGCCAACGTCATCGTGCTGGTGCCGATGCTGCTCACCGGGCACGCCGGACCGAAGTACGGCATACCCTTCCCGGTGCTGGCCCGCGCCTCGTTCGGGCTGCGCGGCGCCAACCTGCCCGCGCTGGTGCGGGCGGCGGTGGCCTGCTGCTGGTTCGGCATCCAGACCTGGATCGGCGGCCAGGGCATCTTCGTGCTGCTCGACCGGGTGGTCGGCGGCGACTGGGCCGCCGCCCGGCAGATCGGCGGCTACCCCTGGCCGCTGTGGCTGTGCTTCGTGCTGTTCTGGGTTCTCGAACTGGCCATCATCGCCCGGGGCATGGACACCCTGCGGCGGTTCGAGAACTGGGCCGCGCCCTTCGTCCTGGTCGGCGCGGTGGTGCTGCTGATCTGGATATCGGTCAAGGCGGGCGGTCTGGGCCCGCTGCTCGACCAGCCCTCGCAGCTCGGCTGGGGCCACGACTTCTGGAAGGTCTTCTTCCCCTCCCTGATGGGCATGATCGGCTTCTGGTCGACCCTCTCGCTGAACATCCCCGACTTCACCCGCTTCGGCGCCGGCCAGCGCGCCCAGGCCTGGGGCCAGTCGCTGGGCCTGCCCACCACGATGACCGCGTTCGCCCTGCTGTCGGTGCTGGTCACCTCCGGCGCCCAGGCCGTCTACGGCACCAAGGACGCCACCTTGTGGGACCCGGTCGCGCTCACCGCCAAGAGCGGCAACGAAATCGGCCTGCTCTACGCGCTGCTGACGGTCCTGGTCGCCACCGTCTCGGTCAACATCGCGGCCAACGTGGTCTCCCCGGCCTACGACCTGTCCCACCTCGCCCCGAAACTGGTGAACTTCCGCACCGGCGCGCTCATCACCGGCGTGGTCGGTGTGATCATCTTCCCGTGGAAGCTGATCTCCACCCCCGAGCTGTACATCTTCACCTGGCTCGGTGTGGTCGGCGGCGTGCTCGGCACGGTGGCCGGCGTGCTGATCGCCGACTACTGGATCGTCCGCCGTACCGTCCTGCACCTGGACGAGTTGTACGACCCGCGCGGCCGCTACTGGTACGCGGGCGGCTGGAACTGGCGGGCCGTCGTCGCCTTCGCCGTCGGCGGCGTGCTCGCGATCGGCGGCTCCTACTCCGCCCCCGGAGCCGGTCCGTTCCCCGAGGACGGCATGATCCCGTTCCTCGAACCGCTGGCCGACTACGGGTGGGCGGTCGGTCTGACGTCCTCACTGGTGCTCTACGTGGCGCTGATGCGCACTGCCCGGCCGCGGACCGCCGCGGTCTGATTGGATGGCCGCATGGGCAACGAGGTCGGTGCGGTCACCAGTCGGGAGGCGGGTGCGGACGGCGTCGGCGAGGCGCTGCTCGCGGCCGTCGAGAACACGGTCAAAGCGGTCGTCGCGACCGAGGTGATCCCGCGCTGGCGGCAACTGGCCGACGCGGACATCGCCACCAAGAGCGGCCCGTACGACCTGGTGACCACGGCCGACCGCCTGGCCGAGGAACGCCTCACCGAGCAGCTCACCGCTCTCCTTCCCGGCTCCGTCGTCGTCGGGGAGGAGGCGGTGAGCGCGGACCCGGCCGTGCTGGACCGGCTGCGCGGCGCCGCGCCGGTGTGGGTGGTGGACCCGGTGGACGGCACCGCCGCCTTCGTCCGCGGCCAGGACACCTTCGCCACCCTGGTCGCCCTGGTCGTCGACGGCGAACCCGTCGCCTCCTGGACCTACGCGCCCCGACTCGGCCTGTTCGCCACCGCCCGGCGCGGCCACGGCGCGTACCTCGGCGGCGAGCGGCTGCGGACCGCGGACGCCGGCCGGCCACTGCGGCTGTGGACCTCCAACCCGGTCTTCCGGACCGCACGCGAACGCGAGATGCTGGCCGGCCTCGAGGCCGGCGGCGTCGAGTGCCTCCCCTGCTGCTGCGCCGGCCTGGCCTACCTCGAGGTGGCGCGCGGGGAGACGGACGGGGTGGCGTTCTTCTGGGAGTCGCCCTGGGACCACGCCGCCGGGCTGCTGCTCGTCGCCGAGGCCGGGGGCGCGAGCCGCACCGCCTCCGGAGTGCCCTTCCGCGTCCCCGGCTCCAACGCGCTGCCGTTCACGGTCGCCCGTGACGCGGCCACCGCCCGCCGCGTCGTGCAGCTGATGACAGGCGGACCGGGGGAGGAGAAGGGGTGAGCCGGGCCGTGGTGGCCGACGCGGTCGTCGTCGGCGCCGGCCCCAACGGGCTGACCGCCGCGGTCGAACTCGCCCGCGCCGGGCTCTCGGTCCAGCTCTACGAGGCCGCGGACGCGGTCGGCGGCGGTGCCCGTACCGAGGAACTGACGCTGCCCGGGTTCCTCCACGACACCTGCTCGGCCGTGCACCCCTTCGGCGTCGGCTCGCCCGCCTTCCGCGCGCTGCCGCTGGCCGGACACGGCCTGGAATGGCTGCACCCCGAGGTGCCGATGGCGCACCCCTTTCCGGACGGCACCGCCGTGGTGCTCGGCCGCACGGTGGGGGAGACCGCGGCCTCCCTCGGTCCGCGTGACGCCGGCACCTACCGGCGGCTGCTCGCCCCGTACGCCGGCCGCTGGGACACCGTCGCCGCCGACTTCTTCCGCCCGCCGTGGGCCGGGCTGCCCAGCGACCCCTACCGCTTCCTCCGGTTCGGGCTCACCGGGACGCCGCCGGCCGCCGTGCTGTCGTACCGCTTCCGCGACCCCAGGGCGCGCGCGCTGATCGCCGGGCTCGCCGGGCACGCGATGTCCAAGCTGACCCAACCGTTCACCGGCGCGATGGCGCTGATGTTCGCGCTCGCCGCGCACGAGCGGGGCTGGCCGGTCGCGCGCGGCGGCTCCCAGGCGATCTCCGACGCGCTCGCCGGTCACCTCACCGAACTCGGCGGGGTCGTCCGCACCGGCGTCACCGTACGCAAGCTGGACGAACTGCCGCCCGCGCGGGCGTACGTCTTCGACACCTCACCGACCGCGCTCGCCCGGATCGCCGCGCTCGGCGACGTCTACCGCGGCTACCGGTACGGGCCCGCCGCCTTCAAGATCGACTACGCGCTGGACGGCCCGGTGCCGTGGACCGCGCCGGACGCGCGGCGCGCCGGAACCGTGCACCTCGGGCCCACCTCCACCGAGATCGGCGACGCCCTCGGCCGCGCGGTCACCGGCCGCCCGCCGCGGACGCCGTTCCTCATCACCGCGCAGCCCACTGTCGTGGACCCCTCCCGGGCCCCGGCCGGCAAACACGTCTTCTGGGCCTACGCCCACGTCCCGCACGCCTGGCGCGGCGACGCGACCGAGGCGATCGAGCGGCAGATCGAACGGTTCGCCCCCGGCTTCCGCGATCTCGTCCTGGCCCGCGCCGTCAGCGGCCCCGCCGACCTCGCCGCCCGCAACCCGAACTACGTCGGCGGCGACATCGCCTGCGGCGCCTTCGCCGGCCTCCAGACCCTCCTCCGCCCCCGCCTCGCCGCGATCCCCTACGCCACCCCCCGCCCCGGCGTCTTCCTCTGCTCCTCCGCCACCCCACCCGGCCCCGGTGTCCACGGTATGAGCGGCCACCACGCGGCCCGAGCGGTACTGCGGTATGTGAGCGCCCTGTAGGGGCGCGGGGAACCGCGCGACCGGCCACGGCGGTGGCGCACCCCGCGGCGGACCCGGAGGCGTACCGCCGCTCACCCCTCCGCGAGCGCGGCCAGCAGGGCCGGAAGAGCCGTACCGATCGGTTCCCGGACGAGCTCCGCGGCCAGCGCGTCGTACGGCGTCGGGTCCGCGTTGACGATGACGAGGCGGGCGCCGTGCTCCGCGGCCAGCCCCACCAGAGAGGCGGCCGGCTGGACCTGGAGGCTCGTGCCGACCGCGATGAAGACGTCGCAGCCCTTGGTGATCGCCACGGCGTCCGCCAGGACCGCCGGGTCGAGCCGCTGCCCGAACATCACGGTCGCCGACTTGAGGATTCCGCCGCACGCGCGGCACGCGGGGTCCTCCTCGCCGGCCACCACCCGCTCCAGTTCCTCGGCCATCGGGGTGCGCGCGCCGCACTCCGTACAGACCGCGGTCCGTGCGGTGCCGTGCAGTTCGAGCACTTTGCGCGGGGTGAGCCCGGCGATCTGGTGCAGCCCGTCCACGTTCTGTGTGATCACCCGCAGCGGCACCCCGGCCCGTTCCAGCCGCACGATCGCGTGGTGCGCCGCGTTCGGCTCGGCCCGCCACGTCGTGCTGTCCCGCCGCATCCGCCACGCCCGGCGGCGGATCTCCGGGTCGGACATGTAGGCGTCGTACGTGACCAGCTTCTCCGCCTGCGGGTCGCGGCGCCACAGCCCGTTGGGTCCGCGGTAGTCCGGGATACCCGAGTCCGTGGAGATGCCGGCGCCGCTCAGCAGCGCCACCAGAGGCTTACGGGTGCTCATGCGCCGAGGGTAGGCCGGGCGCCGGTGCGGGGGCGAGCACGTTTCGGCCGACGACGTCCGGTACTGTGCCGTGCCGCGCCCACGGCCGGCCCCGCGGGGTGGTCCCGCGGGGCCCGGTCAGGTCGGTGGTGCCGCCGGAGCGTCAGGCGGCCGGGCCGGGGGCGCCGTAGCCCGGCGCCGCGAACTGGACCTCGGAGAGCGCCTTCTTCGTGATGACCTTCGAGAAGTACCCGGCACCGAAGCAGATGCACAGCAGGACGTACCAGAAACTCTCGGCACCCGTCATCGTCACGAGCCCGTACTCGCTGAGGGCCTTCTTCGCCGGGACCTTCGAGAGGTACGCGGCGCCGAAGTTGATGCAGCCGAGGATGTACCAGAAGCGCTCCCACGACGTGGTGGTGCCGCTGCCGAGAACCTGCTGAGCCATGGTGCGTGTGCCTTTCGGTTGTTCGAAGAGCTTCGGATTTCAGGGGTTTCCGGGCAGCCCGCACCGTCGGACACGCGGCCGTGGGGTCACGCGGCGGGGGAGGGCTGCGAAAGACGCGGTGGAAACCGCCGGGCGTCCTGCCTCCACACGGGGCGGGCGCCCCCGGAAGCATAGGGGCAACCGATGTGATGTGTCGCCGTCAACCGGCGATCCCCGCGGAAGTTCCGGCGTGGAGGGGCGGGCCGGACCCGGTGGACCTGTCGGCCGCTGACCCGAGGGGCCTCAGCTCTCCGCCGCGTCCGCCGCCGGGTCTGCCGCCGCGTCCGCTGCCGGGTCCGCCGGGTGGCCGTTGACCAGTTCGGCGGGGCCGGTGCCGGCGAGGAGGACGGCGAGGCCGGCGTGGACGCGGCGGGTGGCGCCCGCGGTGAGGTACTGGCCGATCTCGTCGGCCGGAACCAGACGCCAGGAGTCGAGCTCCTCCTCCTGGAGCCTGATCGCCCCGAGCTGCTGTTCGGTGAGCACCCCGCCGTCGTACAGGTAGCTGGCCAGCGCCGGCCGGCCGGGGCCGGTCACCCAGTCGACGGCGATCAGCGCGCCCGGCGCGATGTCCAGGCCGATCTCCTCCGCGGTCTCCCGGCGCGCCGCCAGCCGGGGAGTCTCGCCGAGGTCGGACTCGATGGTGCCGCCGGGCATGGTCCAGGTGCCGTCGTCGCGGTAGTTGGGCTCCACCAGCAGGATGCGGCCGTCAGCCGAGCGGAAGAGGGTGTTGGCTCCTGCGATGATCTTGGGGAGACCGGCAATGTACGCGGCGAAGTCGATGCTCATACGGTCAACCTACGGGGCCGGGCCTGGCCGTGCTTCCCTGATCGCGCGGTGACGCACCGCGCGGGGGACGGGCGCGCGGGCCGGGCCGGAGATAGGGTTCCGAGCGGCACCACGTTGCCCTCTGTGCATTCCCCTGTACGCATTCTCGGCGGGAGTCCCACGTGTCCCACCCGGCGCATCCCTCAACGGCACGCGTGCTGATCGCCGCCGACAAGTTCAAGGGCTCACTCACGGCGGTACAGGTGGCCGTGCATGTGACGGCCGGCCTGCGCAAGGCGGTGCCCGGGGTGGCGGTCGAGTCGCTGCCCGTCGCGGACGGCGGGGAGGGCACGGTCGACGCGGCCGTCGCGAGCGGGTTCGAGCGCCGTGCGGTACGGGTCACCGGGCCGCTCGGCGAGCCGGTCGAGGCGGCGTACGCGCTGCGGCAGGGTACCGCCGTGGTGGAGATGGCCGAGGCGTCCGGGCTGCGACATCTGCCGCCGGGGGTCCTGGCCCCGCTCACCGCGACGACCTACGGCACCGGGGAACTGCTGCGGGCAGCCCTCGACGCGGGCGTCCGCGAGATCGTCCTCGGGGTCGGCGGCAGTGCCACCAGCGACGGCGGCGCCGGAATGCTCTCCGCACTCGGCGCGCGGCTGCTGGACGCGGACGGCGTGCCCGTCGCGCCGGGCGGCGCCGCCCTGTCCACGCTGGTCACGGCAGACCTCGCCGGACTGGACCCGCGGCTGGCCGGGACCGGGATCGTACTCGCCGGCGACGTCGACAACCCGCTGCTCGGACCGAAGGGTGCGGCGGGGGTGTACGGGCCGCAGAAGGGAGCGTCACCTCAGGAGGTGGCCGCGCTGGACGCCGCGCTCGGGCGGTACGCCGAGGTGCTGGCCGAGGCCGTCGGCGTGTCGGCGGCACGGGCGGCGGGGGCGGCCGGCGCGGGCGCGGCGGGTGGCCTCGGGTACGGGGCGCTGGTCGGGCTCGGGGCCTCCTTCCGGCCCGGCGTCGACGTCCTCCTCGACGTCCTGGGCTTCGCGGACGCCCTCTCCCGCGCCGACCTGGTCATCACGGGCGAGGGCTCCCTCGACGAGCAGACCCTGCACGGCAAGGCACCGCTGGGCGTCGCCCAGGCCGCCCGCGCCCGAGGCCTCGACGTCGTCGCGGTCTGCGGCCGTCTCGCCCTTCCCCCCGCGGCTCTCGGCTCCGCCGGTATCCGCCGCGCCTACGCTCTCACCGAGATCGAACCGGACGTGACTCGCTGTATCGCCGAGGCGGGCCCCCTCCTGGAACGGGTCGCCGAGCATTTGGCGCGCGACTTCCTGCGGTAGCTCGGTCGGCACGGTGCGCCCGGTACCACCGGGCTCCGCCGTCGTGGCCGAACGCGCTGCGGCGAAGGACGGCTGCCCCGAGGTGTCGGCGCCCCCGCCGGGTCCCTTCCACGGGTGGACCCGCCCCCCGCGCGACCGAGCTCAGCCCCACGCACGGAGTCCGGCAGCGCTCTGCCGACCGGCAGCCCATGCGAAAGCCCCGGGTCCCTCCGTCGACACGGAGGGACCCGGGGCCTCACGCGCCAGCGCTACCGGGCCGCTGCCCGGGCCTCCCGGCGGTTCGTCCAGAAGGTGTTGACCCGGCGGGTCGTCGCGAAGCACGGAATGATCGCCGCCGCGGAGCACTGCAACGCGCACCCCGCCTGGAGCAGTTCGTGGCCGCCGGGGACGTCCAGCGCCCACGCGGCGAGGCAGCCCATACTGACCAGGGTCCAGCAGAAGGTGATCAGGGCGAGCCGGCCGCGCGGCTTGGGGTACTCGACGCGGCTGACCATGAGCCACGCGATGCCCACGATCGCCGCCACGGTGGGTACGAACGGCAGCTCCAGCAGGACCACGGAGACCACGGTCATCGCCCCGAAGGGGCTGGGCATGCCCTGGAAGACCCCGTCCCGCAGTGTCGTGCAGGAGAACCGGGCGAGCCGCAGGACGACGGCGAGTACGACGAGGACCGCGGTCAGCGCCGCCACCCTGCTGTGCGCGTCCTCCGAGACGATGCCCCAGACGATCACGAAGTACGCGGGTGCCAGTCCGAAGCTGATCAGGTCGGAGAGGTTGTCCAGCTCCGCGCCCATCGCCGAGCTGCGCAGCTTGCGGGCGACGAGCCCGTCGAAGAGGTCGAAGACCGAGGCCATCAGCATCAGTGTGACCGCGTTCGCCGCGCTGTGCTTGGACATCCCGCCGTCGCCGGTACCCATCAGGTGCGGGACCAGGACGCCGGTGGTGGTGAAGTACACGGCCATGAAGCCGCAGATCGCGTTGCCGAGGGTGAGCGCGTCGGCGATGGACAGCCGGGTGGACAGCGGGAGGTCGGCGACCTCGTCCTCCAGTTCGGTCACCCAGGAGGTCGAGGTCGACTTCGCGTCCGGATCAACCACGGTCAAGGCGTGTCACCCCTGCCGTGGTGTTCTGCCCGACCTCGACGGCGGGCTCGATGCCGGCCGGGAGGTAGACGTCGACACGGGAGCCGAACCGGATCAGACCGATCCGGTCACCCTGCTCGACCTTGCAGCCGCGCGGCACGTACGGCACGATCCGCCGGGCGACGGCCCCGGCGATCTGCACCACCTCGATGTCACCGAGCTCGGTGTCGAAGTGCCACACCACCCGCTCGTTGTTCTCGCTCTCCTTGTTGAACGCCGGTACGTATCCGCCGGGGATGTGCTCGACGGAGGTGACTGTGCCCGCGAGCGGGGCACGGTTCACGTGGACGTTCAGCGGGCTCATGAAGATCGCGACGCGGGTGCGTCCGTCCTTCCAGGGCATGATGCTCTGCACCACACCGTCGGCCGGGCTGATCACGCGGCCGTCGGTGATCTCCCGCTCGGGGTCGCGGAAGAACCACAGCATGCCCGCCGCGAGGGCGGTGGCGGGCACGGCCACGGTCGCCCAGCGCCCGGAACGGCGGGCTCGGACGAGGCTGACCGCCGCGGTGGCCACGGTCGGGAGGAGCCACGGCGACGCTCCGCGCGCGAGGCGGACCTGGCCGCGTGGTGCAGAGGAATGGCTGTGGGGCATGGAAGACCTTCGTAGCGGAGGGTGCCGCGAATTGCTTCGGGGGACGGCGGCTTTACTCGATGGTATCGGCTGACACGGGCAACTGGGCAAGCTCAAGGGCGAGTCGATGGCTGGTTCCGGCGCCTTTGGCGATCGCAAACTGTGATCTCCGTCTCGCCCTGATCGCCTCATAGTAGGACATTCATCCCTGGATTTTGTATTCCTCCAGCAGTCGGCGCCCGATGATCATTTTCTGGATCTCGGCGGTCCCCTCACCGATCAGCAGCATCGGCGCCTCCCGGTAGAGCCGTTCGATCTCGTACTCCTTGGAGAAGCCGTAGCCGCCGTGAATGCGGAAGGCGTCCTCCACGACCTCCTTGCAGTACTCGGCGGCCAGGTATTTCGCCATACCCGCCTCAAGGTCGTTGCGCTGCCCCGAGTCCTTCTTGCGGGCCGCGTTGACCATCATCTGGTGCGCGGCCTCCACCTTGGTGGCCATCTCGGCCAGCTTGAACTGGATCGCCTGGTGCTGAGCGATCGGCTTGCCGAAGGTGTGCCTGGCCTGCGCGTACGCGATGCCCAGCTCGAACGCCCGGCGGGCCACCCCGCAGCCGCGCGCGGCCACGTTGACCCGGCCGACCTCGACGCCGTCCATCATCTGGTAGAAACCGCGACCGCTCTGCCCGCCGAGCACACGGTCGGCCGGGACCCGCACATCCTCGAGGACCAGCTCGGTGGTGTCGACGCCCTTGTAGCCCATCTTCTCGATCTTGCCGGGCACGGTGAGCCCGGGGACCTTCTCGTTGGGCCCGAAGCCGGGCTCCTTCTCGATCAGGAAGGTCGTCATCGACCTGTGGGCCGGCGCGTCCGCCGGCTGCCCCTCGTCGGTCCGGCAGAGCACCGCGACCAGGTTGGCGGTGCCGCCGTTGGTCAGCCACATCTTCTGGCCGTTGAGCACGTACGCGTCCCCGTCCCGTACGCCCCTGGTACGGATCGCCGAGACGTCCGAGCCCAGGCCCGGTTCCGACATGGAGAAGGCGCCGCGGATCTCGCCGGTGGCCATCCGTGGCAGGAAGTAGTCCTTCTGCTCCTGCGTGCCGTGCTGCATGAGCATGTACGCGACGATGAAATGGGTGTTGATGATGCCCGACACGCTCATCCAGCCGCGGGCGATCTCCTCGACGGTGAGCGCGTAGGTGAGCAGCGACTCGCCGAGACCGCCGTACTCCTCGGGGATCATCAGGCCGAAGATGCCGAGGTCCTTCAGGCCCGCGACGATCTCCGTGGGGTACTCGTCACGGTGTTCCAGACCGGTGGCGACCGGCAGGATCTCCTTGTCCACGAAGGTTCGGACGGTGGCCAGGATCTCCTGCTGGACGTCGGTCAGACCGTCGGTCTGCGCGAGGCGGTTGGCCATGTCACTTCCCTCCCCGCGGGTCGGCGGTCGGCTCCGGGCGGCCGGGCTGCTGTCCGCCGGCCTGGCGGCCGGGAGGCGCCCCCACCCCGTGCTCCTTGACGTACAGGGCGGTGGGGACCATCACCTTGCGGCGGAAGACGCAGACCAGGGTGCCGTCCTGCTTGTGGCCCCGGGTCTCGACGTGCACGATGCCGCGGTCGTCCTTGGACTTCGACGGCCACTTGTCCAGGACGGTGGTCTCGCCGTAGACCGTGTCGCCGTGGAAGGTCGGCGCCACGTGCCGCAGCGACTCGATCTCCAGGTTGGCGATCGCCTTGCCCGACACATCGGGCACCGACATGCCGAGCAGCAGCGAGTAGATGTAGTTGCCCACCACCACGTTCCGCCCGAACTCGGTGCTCTGCTCCGCGTAGTGGGCGTCCAGGTGGAGCGGGTGGTGGTTCATGGTGAGGAGGCAGAAGAGGTGGTCGTCGTACTCGGTGATGGTCTTCCCGGGCCAGTGCTTGTAGATCGCACCGATCTCGAACTCCTCGTAGGTGCGCCCGAACTGCACAGTCATACCTCCAGCTTGTTCGCGAGCCGGATCTCGTCCACGATCCGGCCGATGATCCCGGTGATACCGAAGTCCTTGGGCGTGAAGACCGCCGCCACGCCCGCGGCGCGCAACTCCCTGGCGTCGGCCGCCGGAATGATGCCGCCGACCACCACCGGAACGTCCTCCACCCCGGCCTCGCGCAGCCGTTCCAGTACGTCGGGCACCAGCGCGGCGTGCGAGCCCGACAGGATCGACAGGCCCACGCAGTGCACGTCCTCGGCGACCGCCGCGGACACGATCTGCTCGGGCGTCAGCCTGATCCCCTGGTAGACCACCTCGAAACCCGCGTCGCGGGCCCGTACGGCTATCTGCTCGGCGCCGTTGGAGTGCCCGTCCAGACCGGGCTTGCCGACCAGCAGCCGCAGCCGGCCGCCGCCCAGCTCGGCCGCGGTGTCCGCGACCTTGCGCCGCACCTCCGCCAGCGGGCTGCCGTCCTCGGCGGCCACCGCGACCGGCGCGCTGCTCACCCCGGTCGGCGCCCGGAACTCCCCGAAGACCTCCCGCAGCGCCCCGGCCCACTCGCCGGTCGTCACACCCGCGCGGGCGCACTCCACGGTCGCCCCCATCAGGTTCCAGGGGCCGGCCGCGGCCGACCGCAGCGCGTCCAGCGCGGCCCGTACCCGCTTCTCCTCACGCGCCGCCCGCCACTCGCGCAGCGCGGCCACCACCCGCGCCTCGTTCCGCGGATCGACCGTCATGACCGCGGTGTCCAGGTCGGCGGTGAGCGGATTGGGCTCGGTGCCCTGGTGGACGTTGACCCCGACGATCTGCTCCTCGCCGGACTCGATCCTGGCCCGCCGCCGGGCGTGCGAGGAGACGAGCTGCGACTTCAGGTAGCCGGACTCGACGGCCGCCATCGCGCCCCCCAGTTCCTGGATGTGCGCGATCTCCGCGGTGGCCGCCTCGACCAGCTCGGCCACCTTGGCCTCGACGACGTGGCTGCCGGCGAAGAGGTCCTCGTACTCCAGCAGGTCGCTCTCGTGCGCCAGCACCTGCTGGATGCGCAGACTCCACTGCTGGTCCCACGGCCGGGGCAGGCCCAGCGCCTCGTTCCATGCCGGGAGCTGCACCGCGCGGGCGCGGGCGTCCTTGGACAGGGTGACGGCCAGCATCTCCAGCACGATCCGCTGGACGTTGTTCTCCGGCTGCGCCTCGGTCAGGCCGAGCGAGTTGACCTGCACGCCGTACCGGAAGCGGCGGTGCCTGGGGTCCTCGATGCCGTACCGCTCGCGGGTGAGGGTGTCCCAGATCCGGCCGAAGGCGCGCATCTTGCACATCTCCTCGACGAACCGCACCCCGGCGTTGACGAAGAACGAGATCCGCCCGACCACCTCGCCCCTGCGGTCCCGCGCCACCTGCCCGGAGGCGAACACCGCGTCCAGCACGGCGATCGCGGTGGACATCGCGTACGCGATCTCCTGTACGGGCGTGGCCCCGGCCTCCTGCAGGTGGTAGCTGCAGATGTTGATCGGGTTCCACTTGGGGATGCTGTTGACCGTGTACGCGATCACGTCCGTGGTCAGCCGCAGCGAGGGGCTCGGCGGGAAGACGTGCGTACCCCGCGACAGGTACTCCTTGACGATGTCGTTCTGCGTCGTGCCCTGGAGCGCGGTGATGTCCACGCCCTGCTCCTCGGCGACCACCTGGTAGAGCGCCAGCAGCCACATGGCGGTGGCGTTGATGGTCATCGAGGTGTTCATGCGCTCCAGCGGGATGTCCTTCAGCAGCCGCCGCATGTCGCCGAGGTGTGCGATCGGCACCCCGACCCGGCCCACCTCGCCGCGGGCCAGGACGTGGTCCGGGTCGTAGCCGGTCTGCGTCGGCAGGTCGAAGGCGACCGACAGACCCGTCTGGCCCTTGTCGAGGTTGCGCCGGTACAGCTCGTTGGACGCCTCCGCGGTCGAGTGCCCGGCGTAGGTCCGCATCAGCCACGGACTGTCTTTTCGGCCTTCTCGGCGTGCCTTCGCCTCCGGCGGAGGACCGTCGACACCGGCTCGGAGCTCAGTCTCGTTCCGCTCGCTCATCAGGCGTCCCGGAATCGGTTGATCGCCGGCAGGTGCTTCTCGCGCAGCACGGGATCGGTCACGCCCATGCCCTCCTCGGGGGCCAGCGCGAGGACGCCGACCTTGCCCTGGTGGAGATTGCGGTGCACGTCGTACGCCGCCTGGCCGGTCGCCTCCAGCCGGTAGGTGCGGGACAGGGTGGGGTGGATGCGGCCCTTGGCGACCAGCCGGTTGGCCTCCCACGCCTCGCGGTAGTTGGCGAAGTGCGAGCCGACGATGCGCTTCAGGCTCATCCACAGGTACCGGTTGTCGTACTCGTGGGTGAAGCCGGAGGTGGAGGCGCAGGTGACGATCGTGCCGCCCTTGCGGGTGACGTAGACCGAGGCGCCGAAGGTCTCGCGGCCCGGGTGCTCGAAGACGATGTCCACGTCCTCGCCGCCGGTCAGTTCGCGGATGCGGGCGCCGAACCGCTTCCACTCGCGCGGGTTCTGGGTGTGCTCGTCCTGCCAGAACCGGAAGCCCTCCGCGGTGCGGTCGATGATCGCCTCGGCGCCCATCCGGCGGCAGACCTCCGCTTTCTGCGGGCTGGACACCACGCAGATCGGGGTGGCGCCGCCGGCCAGCGCGAACTGCGTGGCGTACGAGCCGAGTCCGCCGCTGGCACCCCAGATGAGCACGTTGTCGCCCTGCTTCATGGCAGCGCCGTTGCGGGAGACCAACTGCCGGTAGGCGGTGGAGTTGACCAGGCCGGGAGCGGCGGCCTCCTCCCAGGTGAGGTGCTCCGGCTTGGGCATCAACTGGTTGGACTTCACCAGGGCGATCTCGGCGAGGCCGCCGAAGTTGGTCTCGAAGCCCCAGATGCGCTGCTCGGGGTCGAGCATCGTGTCGTTGTGGCCGTCGGCGGACTCCAGTTCCACGCTCAGGCAGTGCGCGACGACGCGGTCGCCGGGGTGCCACTTGTTCACCCCCGGGCCGGTGCGCAGCACCACGCCCGCCAGGTCGGAGCCGATGATGTGGTACGGCAGGTCGTGCCGCTTGCCCAGCGGCGACAGGCGGCCGTAGCGCTCCAGGAAGGCGAAGGTGGGGACCGGCTCGAAGATCGACGTCCACACCGAGTTGTAGTTGACCGAGCTGGCCATCACGGCGACGAGGGCTTCGCCGGGGCCGAGCTCGGGCAGCGGCACGTCGTCCAGGTGCAGCGAGGTACGCGGGTCCTTGTCGCGGCCGGCGAGGCCGGCGAACATCTCCGCCTCGTCCTTGTGGACGGTGACGGCGCGGTACGACTCGGGCAGCTTCAGGCCCGCGAAGTCGGCCTGCGAGCTGTCCGGCGCCTGGATCGTGTCCAGGATTTCCTTCATGTGACTCGTCATGGGACTCGCCTCCGGCGAAGCGTTCGTGCGGTAACGCGTGGTGCGGTAACGCATGCGGGAACGCGGGGGTCGGATGGGATGGGTGCCGGCGTCGGTTCGGCGAAGGTCGAGTGGATCGAGTGGTACGGGTGGCTCGGACGGGCCTGGGACGGGCCCTGCCGCTGAACGTACTGTCACGGTATGACACCCCGTGCCACTCGTAAAGACACTGCGTGCCAACAATTCCTCTCAAGTGTCACCCCGTGGGCACACATGAGCAACAGCAGGGGGGTCGACGAGAACAGCGCCCCGTCCGGGGGTCCGGAGGGGCGCTGTCGCCGGTGGTTCCGGCGGGGTGTGTCGGTGTCGTGCGGAAGCGGGGTACGGGAGCGCTCAGGCCCGCCGCAGCGCCTCCTCGATGCTGCGCATGATCTCGGCGGGGGAGGCGTCGGTCCTGGCCACCGCGACCACCACCTCGCCCCGGCGCGACACCGTCGCCGAATTCCCCGTCGCGGCGCGCGAGGGTATCCGGCCCGCGCCGATCCCCGTGCCGAAGGTGGCCTTGATGACCTCGAAGGCGTGGTCGAGTTGCGTCTCCACGTCGCCCTGGCCGCCGGCCCGCAGCCAGCGCCGCAGCACGTGGTTGTGGGCCGCCACCACCGCGGAGGCGGCGACCTCCGCGAGCAGCGGGTCGTCGTCGCCGTCCCGGTGTGCGCCCTCGTCGAAGTGGCCCAGCAGATAGCGGGTGAACAGCCGCTCGTACCGGGCCACCGAGGCGATCTCCCGCTCCCGCAGCGTCGGCACCTCGCGGGTCAGCCGGTACCGCTCGACGGACACCTCGGGCATGTAGGCGTACATCCGCAGCACCTCGGTGATGCCGCGGCACACCGTGTCCAGCGGGTGCTCGTGCGGGTCGGCCGAGTCCAGCACGGCCTGCACGCGTACCAGGGTGTCGTCGTGGTCGGGGAAGATCGCCTCTTCCTTGGAGCGGAAGTGCCGGAAGAAGGTGCGCCGGGCGACGCCGGCGGTGGCCGCGATCTCGTCGACGGTCGTGGCTTCGTACCCCTGCGTGGCGAACAGGTGCATCGCTGCCGACGCGAGGTCCTGCCGTACCCGGTGGCGCTGGGCGGCGGCGCGGCGGCCGTTCGCGGTCTCGGGGACGTCGGACTTCACGGACTGGGACATGTGGGGAACGTAACATGCCGGAGTGCCCCGTCCGGCCGCCGGCGGGAAATCACCCCAGCTCACCGGACGGGAAGTTCGCCCCCGCCCGGCCCGCCCGGCCCTGCCCCACCTGCCGCCCGACGGCTCAGCCGCGGGCATACTCGCGGAAGCCGCGGCCGGTCTTGCGGCCCAGGCACCCCGCGGACACCAGGTGTTCCAGCAGCGGCGCGGGCGCCAGGCCCGGGTCGCGGAACTCCTCGTGCAGCACCTGCTCGATCGCCAGCGAGACGTCGAGGCCCACCACGTCCAGCAGTTCGAACGGGCCCATCGGATAGCCGCCGCCGAGCTTCATGGCCGCGTCGATCGCGTCCACGCTCGCGTAGTGGTCCTGCACCATCTTCACCGCGTTGTTCAGGTACGGGAAGAGCAGCGCGTTGACGATGAAGCCGGCCCGGTCGCCGCAGTCCACCGCGTGCTTGCCGAGGGTGCCGCACACCTGGCGCACGGTGGCGTGCGTGTCGTCCGCGGTCAGCACCGTACGCACCACCTCGACCAGCTTCATCGCGGGCGCCGGGTTGAAGAAGTGCATGCCGACCACGTCCTGCGGGCGGTCGGTGGCCCGGGCGATCGCCACCACCGGCAACGACGAGGTGGTGGTGGCCAGCACCGCGCCCGGCTTGCACACCTTGTCGAACATCCGGAAGAGCTGCTGTTTGACGAAAAGGTCCTCGGTGACCGCCTCGACGACCAGATCGGCGTCCGCGAAGGAGTCGTACGAGGCGGCCGGTGTCACCCGGGCCAGCGCCTCGTCGCGCTGCTCCCGGGTCAGCCGCCCCTTGGCCACCGAGCGGTCCAGGGACGTGGTGAGCCGCGCCACCGCCTGCCCGGCCTTCTCCGGGGTGCGGGCGGCCAGCGCCACGTCGAAACCGGCCTTCGCGAACACCTCGGCGATGCCGGTGGCCATCGTGCCGGAACCGGCCACACCCACCGTGCGCACCACGCGCCCGGAGACCCGCGCGTGCCGGTCGGCCGGGGTCTCCGCGTCCGCCACCACCACGGCGCTCCCCGGCGCCTCGTAGGTGTAGAAACCGCGGCCCGACTTGCGGCCGAGCAGACCGGCGGCGGTGAGCTGCCGGAGCACCGGCGACGGCGCGTGCAGGCGGTCGCGGGTGGCCTCGTACATCGCGTCGAGGACGGTGGTGGCGGTGTCCACACCGATCAGGTCGAGCAGCGCCAGCGGGCCCATCGGCAGCCCGCAGCCGAACCGCATCGCGGCGTCGATGTCCTCGCGGGTGGCGTACCTGGCCTCGTACATCGCGGCGGCCTGGTTGAGGTAGCCGAACAGCAGCCCGTCGGCGATGAAACCCGGCCGGTCGCCGACCGGGACCGGCTCCTTGCCGAGGCTGCGCACCAGCTCGGTGACCGACTGCGTGGTCTCCGGCGAGGTCAGCACCGTGGAGACCACCTCGACCAGCTTCATGGCCGGCGCGGGCGTGAAGAAGTGCAGGCCGAGCACGCGGTCCGGGCGGGTGGTCTCGGCCGCCAGCCGGGTCACCGACAGCGCGTTGGTACCGGTGGCCAGGACCGCGGAGGGCTTCGCGATCCGGTCCAGCGCGACGAGGACGTCCCGCTTGGTGTCGTAGCGCTCGTCCACCACCTCGATGACGAGGTCCGCGTCGGCGGCGGCCTGGAGCTCGGGGAAGGTGCGGAACCGGGCCAGCGCGTCCGTGCGTTCGGCCGGGGAGATCCGGCCGCGCTCCACGGCCCGGGCGGTGGAACGCTCCAGCACCGCCACCGCGCGGCTCGCGGTGGCGTCGCTGAGGTCGATGCCGATCACCTCGTGCCCGGCCCGGGTCATGACCTCGGCGATGCCGGTGCCCATGGTGCCCAGGCCCACGACGGCGATGACGGACGGCAGGTTGGCGGCGGGGGCGGCGCCCGGTGACGTGGCGGCCGGTCGCGCGGCGGCCTGCGGGGAGCCGGCCGGGACGGCGAGGGCGGGGGACGGTGAGGACGTGAACGGACGGTCCATCGCATGACTCCAGACGCTGAGGAGACCGCGGGCGTGCCGAAACGCGCGCACGGCTGAGGAGTTGGTGGAGTCGCGGCCGGCGTGCGCCAAGGGTGCGCAGCGCGCCCGCGCGAAGTGTGGACGGCCCTGTCCCGGGGCCGCACCGCGATGTTGCCGAACCGACGTGGGTGGTACGGGTCGCGCGGTGGCCGCGTCACCGGGCCGCCGCGCGCCTTCTTTGAGATTAACCGGCTGGTAACTTCTCCGCCAGCCCTGTGTGCATGTGACGTGGACTGCCTACAGATGAGCGCTGCAGGGCGAGTTGTGCGGAGAGTACCGGGGTGGTTCCGCTGTGCATCCGTGGCTGCGGCGCGCCTCCTGGAGGTCGCGCCCGTACCGCACCTCGCGCAGCGCCACCCCGTCGTAGTCGTCCGTCGTCTCCGCCCCGTCCGGTGTGAAGCCGGCCCGGGTGTAGAAGCGCCGGGCCCCCGTGTTGTCGGCGAGCACCCACAACAGCAGGCGCCGCCAGCCGAGTACGGGTCCGTGCTCGACCACCGCGCGGGTGAGCGCGCGGCCGATCCCGGTGCCGATCAGGTCGGACCGGACGTAGAGGGCGTACAACTCCCCGGCGCCCGGCGGCACATCGCCCTGTTCGGCGCGGTACGGCCCGAACGCCGCCCAGCCCACCACCGTCTCCCCGCGCACCGCGACCAGGTTGTGCACCCGTCCCGCGGCCTTGGCCAGGAACTCCCGGCGCCTGCTCGCGTCCTCGGCCACGTCCATCGCGTCGAGAGTGCTCTGCGGCACGATCCCGGTGTACGCCGACTGCCAGCCCCGTACCCGGATCGCGGACACGGCCTCCACATCGGCCTCGGTCATCGCCCGGATCTGCGTCATGGGCCGACCTTGGAGCAGTCACATCAGCGTGAGCTGAGTGTTTTCCGGCGGGGTGGGCGAGGGGGCGGCGGCCTGGGGCGTCCGCGGTTCGGCGGGCCGGCGTGCCTCCCCGTGGCGCGCCGGCCCGCACCCGAACTCCGCCGCGAACCCGTGTACGTGGCGGGTGACCCGCCGCTGGTACCAGGTGGGCGCGTACGAACCGCCGGCGTACAGCGCCTCGTAGCGCCGTACCAGATGCGGGTGGTGGCGGGCGAGCCACGCCATGTACCACTCGCGCGCCCCGGGCCGCAGATGCAGCACCAGCGGGGTGATCGACCTGGCGCCGGCCGCGGCGATGGCCCGTACCGTCGCCCGCAACTGCTCCGGCGAGTCGCTGAGGAAGGGCAGGACGGGCGCCATCAGGACGGCCGACGGGACGCCGTTCCCGCTGAGGGCGCGGCAGACCGCCAGACGTGTCCGGGGGGACGGTGTGCCCGGCTCCACGCTGCGCCACAGCTCGCTGTCGAGAAAGCCGACGGACAGCGCGACGGACACCTCGGTGACGCTCGCGGCCTGCCGGATCAGTTCGAGATCGCGCAGGATCAGCGAGCCCTTGGTGAGGATCGAGAACGGATTCGCGCGGTCGCGCAGTGCGGTGAGGATGCCGGGCATGAGCTGGTACCGGCCCTCGGCCCGCTGGTAGCAGTCCACGTTGGTGCCCATCGCGACATGCTCGCCCTGCCACCGCGGCGAGGCCAGCTCGCGGCGCAGCAGCTCCGGCGCGTTGACCTTCACCACGATCTGCGTGTCGAAGTCGTGGCCGGTGTCGAGGTCCAGATAGCTGTGCGTCTTGCGGGCGAAGCAGTAGACGCACGCGTGGCCGCACCCCCGGTAGGGGTTGACGGTCCACTCGAAGGGCATCCGGGAGGCGCCCGGCACCTTGTTGAGGATCGACCGGGCCCGTATCTCGTGGAAGGTGATGCCGCGGAAGCCAGGTGTGTCGAAGGTACGCGTGGTCACCGCGTCCGTACCGAAGAGCGCTCCCGCGGAGCCGTCGCGGCCCAGCCGGTCCCAGCGCATGGTGCCCTCCTTCGTTCGTTCCCGTCCTCCACAATAGAACACAGATTCGAATACCGCGTGTGGTTGGCTTGGCGTCACCAATCCCACGCGAACCGAGGAGAAGTCATGGCGCTGGTCGAGGCCACCACCGAGCGGATCGTCGAGGCGGAACCCGAGCGGGTCTACGACGCCCTCGCCGACTACGCCGGCACGCGCGGCCGGGTGCTCCCCGAACAGTTCAGCGAGTACGAGGTCAGGGAGGGCGGCCACGGCGCGGGCACGCTCGTGCACTGGAAGCTCCAGGCCACCAGCAAGCGGATCCGCGACTGCCTGTTCGACGTCACCGAGCCCACGCCGGGCCGGCTCGTCGAGACCGACCGCAACTCCTCGCTCGTCACCACCTGGACCGTCACCCCGGCGGGGACCGGCCGCAGCAAGGTCGTCACCACCACCACCTGGCAGGGCGCGACCGGTGTCGGCGGGTTCTTCGAGCGCACGTTCGCGCCCAAGGGACTCAACCGGATCCACGACGCCGTGCTGGCCTCGCTCGCGGCGGAGGTGGAGAAGTAGGCCGCGCACGCCGGCCGGACCGCGGGGGCCGTAAGGCTACGGCGGCCGGATTATACCACGTGCCGATATCCGATCGGTCGACTGGTTTCGTGATCGTTCACTGATACGGGTGGTTTCGGCTACTTCCTGAGACTCGCCGCGTCTGCTCGTCGTTGTCGCCTCAAGCGGGAAACGGTGGCGAAGCAGACGCGACGAGGGGAGTGGCAGTGAGTGGCAGCACGCTGATGGAGCGTACGGCCGCGGTGACCGAGGAGGCGGACCGGCCGCCCGCGGACCCCGCGGACCCCGCGGGACAGGACACGGACCTGACGCCGCGCGGTGTCCGCCTGGTCTTCACCGGCCTGATGCTCGCCCTGCTGCTGGCCGCCCTCGACCAGATGATCGTGGCCACCGCCCTGCCGAAGATCGTCGGCGAACTGCACGGCCTGGACCGGATGTCCTGGGTCGTCACCGCCTATCTGCTGGCCTCCACCATCGGCCTGCCCGTCTACGGCAAGCTCGGCGACCTCCTCGGCCGCAAGGGCGTCTTCCAGTTCGCGATCCTGACTTTCGTGGCCGGCTCGGCGCTCGCCGCCTGGTCCCGCACCATGGACGAACTCATCGCCTTCCGTGCGATCCAGGGCATCGGCGGCGGCGGGCTGATGATCGGCGTGCAGGCGATCATCGCCGACATCGTCCCGCCCCGGGACCGCGGGCGGTACATGGGCATGATCGCCGCCGCCTACGGCCTCGCCTCGGTCGCGGGCCCGCTGCTGGGCGGCTTCTTCACCGACCACGCCTCCTGGCGCTGGTGCTTCGCGATCAACGTGCCCTTCGGTGTGGTCACCTTCGCCGTCGTCACCCTGGTCCTCCGGCTCCCCGGACCGCCCGCCCGGCCCCGGCTCGACGTGCTCGGTGCCGTGCTGCTCGCCGGGGGCTCCACCTGTCTGGTGCTGCTGACCACCTGGGGCGGTTCCACGTACGAGTGGCGGTCCCGGCAGATCCTGGGGCTCGGCTCCGGCGCGCTGCTGTGCGCGCTGCTGTTCGTCCTGGTCGAACGGTTCGCCGCCGAACCGGTCATCCCGCTGCGGCTCTTCCGCGACGGGGTCTTCACCGTCACCGCGCTGATCGGCGCGGTGACCGGCGTCGCCCTGTTCGGCGCGGCCAGCTACCTGCCGACCTTCCTGCAGATGGTGCACGGCGTGAGCGCCACCCGATCGGGCCTCGACATGCTGCCGATGATGCTCGGCGTGGTGCTCGCCTCCGTCGCCGGCGGCCAGTTGATCAGCCGCACCGGCCGGTACAAGCTCTTCCCGGTGCTCGGCGGCGCCCTGGCCGCCGCCGGCATGTGGCTGCTGTCCCGGCTCGACGCGGACACCCCGCGTGCCGAGTACAGCGTGTCCATGGCGGTCCTCGGCCTCGGCATCGGCCTGGTGCTGCCCGTGCTGGTGCTCGCCGTGCAGAACTCGGTGCGCCCCACCGACCTCGGCTCCGCCACCAGCGCCAACAACTACTTCCGGCAGATCGGCGGCTCGGTCGGCGCGGCCGTCTTCGGCACCCTTTTCGCCGACCGCCTCGGCAAGCGCCTGGCCGCCGAACTCCCGCGCGGCGTCCGTCTCCCCGACCCCCAGTCGATCACCCCTCAACTGGTCCGCACCTTCCCGGCGCCGGTCCGCGACGGATACGTCCGCGCGTACGCCGACGCCATGCCGCGGATCTTCCTCTACCTGGTGCCGGTGCTCGTCCTCGGCTTCCTCTTCGCCTTCCTGCTCAAGGAGAAACCCCTGGTGAACCAGCACGCCCCCGCCGCACCGGCCACATACGACGCGGCCGACACCTTCGCCTCGGACGCGGTGGTCCCGGACAGCCCGGCCCGCGCGACCCCGGCGTCCGGCACCCAACCGGCCGGGCCGGACTCCGCCGTCCCCGGCGCCCGGCGGTCGCACCACAACGGCGGGATGCCCGTCTGCGGCACCGTCCAGCACTCCGACGGCACCACGGTCGGGCGGGCCGCGCTCACCCTGATCGACGGCACCGGGCGGCAGGTCGGCCGCGGCGCCACCGCGGAGGACGGCAGGTACGCGCTGAGCACCCCGGGCCGCGGCAGCTATGTGCTGATCGCCGCGGCCGGCGGCCACCAGCCGCAGGCCGTCAGCGTCACCGTCGCGGACCGCCCGGTCGAACTCGATGTGGTGCTCGGCGGCGCGGGCCGTCTCGCCGGAACCGTGCACACCGCCGACGGCACCCCGGTCAGGGACGCCGTGGTCACCCTCACCGACGTGCGCGGCGACGTGGTCGCCACCTCTCGCAGCGGACGCGAGGGCGGCTACGCCCTGACCGAACTCGTCGCGGGGGAGTACACGCTGGCTGCCAGCGCGCCCGCCTTCCGCCCCGCCGCCCTACCGGTATCGGTACAGGCGTCCCGGGAGACCCGGCAGGACGTGGAACTGGCGGGCGGCGCGGTGCTGCGCGGTACCGTACGGGCCCCTGGCGGGAGGCTGGTCGAGGACGCCCGGGTCACCCTTCTGGACGCGGCGGGCAATGTGGTGGACTCGGTCACCACCGGCTCCGACGGCCGTTTCCGGTTCGTGGACCTGGCGGCCGGCGAGTACACGGTGATCGCGGCGGGATACCCGCCGGTGGCCACCGTCCTCCAGGTCGCGGGCGGCGGCAGGACCGAACGGGACCTCCAGGTGGGGCATGCCGACTGAGCCGCCGTGCACCCGGAGCGATCCCCCGCCTACCTCCGGTCGGAGGTAGGCGGGGGATCGCTCTTCGGGCATTGCGTGCCCCGGATCAGCGCGTAGCTGCCGCCGATGCGGTAGGTGCCGGGTGCGGGCGCGTACAGGCGGGTCCAGTCGCCGTCCGGGGTGAGGCAGCCGTGCTTGTTGTCGGTGGCGCCCTCGATGCCGAGCACCGGCGACCACGGGATGCGCAGCAGCGTGGTGCCGGCCTCCGGCATCCGCACGGTCAGTTCGGCGGGCCCGGCCTGCTCGACCACGGCCGGCGGGTCGGCCAGCGGGTCCGCGCCGGACACTTCGAACACCTGCCAGTGCGGGTCCTTCCAGATCGGGCGCAGCCAGTCGTGCCCGCCGGCCACGATCTTCGCCTCGGCGACCGCCGCGGTGTCCGGCTGGTCAGCCGGCAGTACCACGTAGTTCACGCTCCAGCGCCGCAGCCAGTCCCGGTAGGTCTCCGGGGTGAGCGTGCCGTCGTAGAAGAGCGGGTTGCGCTCCACGTCGGCCTGCCGGTTCCAGCCGCGGGCCAGGTTGACGTGCGGGGCCAGGCCCGACGCCTCCCAGTGCGAGCGCAGCGGGACGACCTCGACGCGGCCCCGGTCGGCATGCACATCCTGCAACTCGTCGATGAGCGGAGTCGCGTGCCGCATGGTTGCGGAGACCGCGGTGGTGTTCACCTGGTCGGTGATCGGTTTGGTGATCTGCCACGCCGCCACACCGGCGAACGCCAGCCACAGGGCGATGGTCCGACGGCCTCCCCAGGAGCTGCCCATCGCGACGACCAGCAGCAGGCTGCCGCCGAAGAGCAGCGCCAGCCGCTCCACGTTGCTCCCGATGGGTGACGGGATGATCCAGGTGAGCAGGACGCCCAGCGCGTACACCCAGGCGCCCGCGCGCAGCGACCGCCAGCGCTCCGGCACCACCACTGCGCTCACCACGGCCGTGGCCAGCGGGATGATCGCGAAGTACCAGGCGAACGGCTGCACCCCGTAGAACGGGAAGAGCAGCGAGGTCGCACCGACCACCAGCGGCGGCGCGGCGAACAGCGGATACGATTCACCGCGTCGCCCGGTGAGGAACATCGCGGCGGCCACCACCAGCATGAACAGCCCGGCCACCGGACTGCACATGGTGGCCAGCGCGCTCAGCGCGGTGGCCATCGCCAGCCGTGGCGGCCGGCCCCGTGCCGCCCGGTCGGCCGGGAACAGCAGCACCGTGGCCACGAGGGCGAAGAGCATGCCGAGCGCGAACGTCACCCGCCCGGAGACCACGTCACACCAAAGAGCGAACGTCGTCCACAGCACCGGCACCAGCGGTCGGTCGATCTTCGCCCGCATCAGCAGCGACGCGGCCACTGTCGCCGACAGGGTGCCGGCGATCACCGCGGTGGTCCGCACGCCCAGCGCCGCCATGATGTACGGCGAGAGGATGCTGTACGAGGCCGGGTGCAGGCCGCCGTACCAGGACAGGTTGTACGAGGCGGACGGGTGTTCTCGTATGAAGTCCGTCCAGGCGTACTGCGCGGCCATGTCGCCGGAGTCCTTGGCCAGGAACAGCGCCCACAGGATGTGCAGTACCGCTGCGGCGGCAGTGGCGATGATCACCGGACGCCGGGGATCGAATCGCCGCAGCTGTGCCCTCGGTCCCCCTACGGCGGCGATGCGCGCGGGCGTCCAGGTGGTCACGTGGCCTCTTCCGTAAGGGGCTGCGGAGTGTCCCGGCCGGGCTCCCGTCCGGCGGGGTCGAAGCCCTGCCCGGGACGGCCGGGAGCAGACTTCGAACAGAGTGTTTGGACGCTAGCACGGCGCATTTGGTTGCCTCTGCGCGGGCGTGCGCCCAGTTTTGTGCTGTGCCTCCTTGGTACCTCAGTCCGGCCGGAGCGGGGTACCGGCACCGCAGATCTCGTGTCCGGCACGGTGGTCACCCTTCTCGCCCTGCCCGCGGCCGCCGCGGAAAGGAATCCGGCGAGACCGTGGGACCGCTGTCGTCCGCTGTCGTCCACCAGGGCCTTCCGGACGGATCCCGCTCGCGGTGATCGTCGTGGACGCCGCGGGCCCGGTCACACGCGGAGTACGGGCCCGCGCGCAAGCTCTTCGGCCTCTCCCGGCAGAAGGTGGTCGGGCGCCGGCGGTGGATTTCTGTGGTCCGTGGTGGAAACGCTGGACGAGGCCGGACATGGGGCGGATGCGGCCTACCCACCCGGTGAGAACTTCGGCCCGGACCTCGATCGTCGCTGAACCGCGGCACCCCGTGTCCGACGGCCGGCCGGGCTGGATGCTCGACCCCGCGGACGGCGCGGAGCCCGCCGATGGTGCCGACAGTGCGATTGGTGCTTACGGTGCCAATGGTACAACCGGTGCGGCGATCGGCCCGGACCGTACCGCGCCCGACGTCCTGTGGTGGGCCTGTCCGCCGGCCGGGCCCGGCGCCGCACGGCCGCTGGTGCCCGCCGCCGGCACGGCCCGGGTACGGGTGCCGACGGCCGGCGGCCCCGGGGGCCGAGGGTCCGGTGGCGACCAAACCTGGTCGAACGGACCGCGCCGGGTTTCGCGCCGCACGCCGGGTCCGCCGGTCCCTCCGGCTCGCCACCGGCTGCCGGAGCCCGTGCCCCGCGCGGTCCCGCCGGCGAGCGCGCGGGCCGCCGGGTGCGGGGCGATCCGCGGCGGGTCGCGGAGGCGTTTCCGGCCGGTCCACGCGGCACTAGAGGTCTGGACCGGTCTGGACCGGTGGAGTTGTCCACAGGCCGGCCGTGGACCCTGGCCCGGGGTCGGCGGCGCCGCGTAACGTGACGTCACATGGGAAAGATCCTGATCTCCGCGGACATGGAAGGCGCGACCGGTGTGACCTGGCCGGCCGACGTGCTGCCCGGCAGCGAGCAGTGGCAGCGCTGCCGCCACATGTTCACGTCCGACGTCAACGCCGCCGTCGCCGGCTTCTTCGACGGTGGCGCCGACGAGGTGCTCATCAACGAGGCGCACTGGACCATGCGCAACCTGCTGCTGGAGAAGCTGGACGAGCGCGCGCAGATGCTCACCGGCCGTCACAAGGACCTCTCCATGGTCGAAGGCGTCCAGCACGGTGACGTGGACGGCATCGCCTTCGTCGGCTACCACAGCGGCGCCGGCACCGAGGGCGTCCTCGCCCACACCTACCTCGCCAACTCCATCACCGGCGTGTGGGTCAACGGCGAGCCGGCCGGCGAGGGCCGCCTCAACTCACTCGTCGTCGCCGAGTACGGAGTCCCCGTCATCCTCGTCACCGGCGACGACCGCACCGCGCTGGACGCCCACGGCTACGCGCCGCTGGCCCGTACGGTCGCGGTGAAGGACTACGTCTCCCGGTACGCGGCCGTCTGCCGCACCCCCGCGCGCACCGCCGCCGACATCCGGGCCGCCGCCAAGGAGGCCACCGCGCTCGCCGTACGCCACGAGCCGGTGCAGGCCGGGCCGTTCACGGTGGAGGTGGAGTTCGACGCGGTCCACCTGGCCGGTGCCGCCGCCGTGGTACCGGGCGTGGAGCGTACCGGGGAGCGGCGGGTGGCCTACACGCTGCCCACCATGTACGAGGGCATCCGGGCCTTCAAGGCCGTCACCACACTCGTGTCGCAGGCAGTGGAGGAGCAGTATGGCTGAGCGGTCCGCCGAGTTGTTCCTGGCCCCGGGCGGGGGAGCGGCCGACGCGGCACCGGTGGACGCCACCGGTGCGGTGATCGACCAGTGGGCGCTGGACGAGGTGGTCCGCTTCACCTCCGACCTGATCCGCATCGACACCACCAATCGCGGCGGCGGCGACGGCAACGAACGGCCCGCCGCCGAATACGTCGCCGCTCATCTGGCCGACGCCGGTATCGAGCCGGTGATCCTGGAATCCGCGCCCGGCCGCGCCAACGTGGTGGCCCGCATCCCGGGCGCCGACCCCGCCGCCGGCGCTTTGCTCGTCCACGGTCACCTCGACGTGGTGCCCGCCGAGGCCGCCGACTGGACCGTGCCGCCCTTCTCCGGCGAGATCCGGGACGGCGTCGTCTGGGGCCGCGGCGCCATCGACATGAAGAACATGGACGCGATGGTGCTCGCCACCGTCCGCGCCTGGGCCCGTTCCGGCCGGCGGCCCGCCCGTGACATCGTGCTCGCCTTCACCGCCGACGAGGAGGACAGTGCCGCCTACGGCTCCGACTTCCTCGTCGGGCAGCACCCCGGCCTCTTCGAGGGCTGCACCGAGGGCATCAGCGAGTCCGGCGCCTACACCTTCCACGACGGCGACTCCCTGCGGATCTACCCCGTCGCGGCGGGCGAGCGCGGCACCGCATGGCTCAAACTGACGGCGACCGGCAGGGCCGGCCACGGTTCCAAGGTCAACCACGACAACGCGGTCAGCCACCTCGCCGCCGCCGTCGCCCGGATCGGCGCCCACCGCTGGCCGGTCCGGCTCACCCCCACGGTCCGGGCCGCGCTCGCCGAGCTCGCCGCGCTGTACGGGGTGCCGGCGGACCTCGGCGACACGGACGGTCCTGACGGCGCTGACAGCGCTGACGGCGTGGACGCCTTGCTGGACCGACTGGGCGCTGCCGCCGCGCTGGTGCGTCCTACTGTCCGCAACAGCGCCAACCCGACCATGTTCCAGGCCGGATACAAGGTGAACGTCATCCCGGGCTCCGCCACCGCCTATGTCGACGGCCGCGTCCTGCCCGGCGGCGAGGACGAGTTCACCACCACCATGGACCGGCTCACCGGACCGGAGGTCGCCTGGCAGTACCACCACCGCGAGGTGGCCCTCCAGGCACCCGTGGACTCCCCGACGTACGCGGCGATGCGGGAGGCTCTGGAGCACTTCGACCCGGCGGCGCACGTGGTGCCGTACTGCATGTCGGGCGGGAGCGACGCCAAGCAGTTCTCCCGGCTCGGCATCACGGGATACGGCTTCTCGCCGCTGAAGCTGCCGCCCGGTTTCGACTACCAGACGCTGTTCCACGGGGTGGACGAGCGGGTCCCGGTGGAGGCGCTGCACTTCGGGGTGCGGGTGCTGGACCGGTTCCTGCGGGGCGCGGGGGCGACCGGGGCGGTTTCGGGTGAGGAGGCCTCGGGATGACCGCGACCACCGGGCGCGCGGAATACGGGACCTGGGCGTCGCCGATCGACGCCGCGACCGCGGCCGCGCACGACGGAAGCCCCGAGTACGTCGGCGTGGTCGGCGACGAGGTGTGGTGGACCGCGCCCCGGCCCGCCGAGGCGGGGCGGCGCGCGCTGATCCGCCGCCGGGCCGACGGCACCGAGGAATGCCCACTGCCCGCGCCCTGGAACGTCCGCAGCCGCGTCATCGAGTACGGCGGCACGCCCTGGGCGGGCGCCCTGCTGGACGGCTCCCCGCTGATCGTCTTCGTCCACTACCCCGACCAGCGGCTCTACGCCTTCCGGCCGGACGACCCCGCGGCTGAGCCGCGCCCGCTCACCCCCGTCTCGGCGGTCGGCGGCGGACTGCGCTGGGCGGACCTCACGATCCACCCCGCGCGGGGTCAAGTATGGGGTGTACTGGAGGAGTTCACCGGTCAGGGGCCGTCCGACGTCCGCCGGGTGCCCGCCGCCGTACCGCTCGACGGATCGGCCGCCGACGACCGCGGCGCCGTACGCGAACTGGCCGACGCCACCCACCGGTTCGTCACCGGGCCGAGGCTCTCGCCGGACGGGCGGCGGGCAGCCTGGCTCGCCTGGGACCACCCGCTGATGCCGTGGGACGGCACGGAACTGCGGCTCGCGGAGGTGGACCCCGACTCCGGCCTGTTCGGGGCCGCGCGCACGGTGATCGGCGGCCCGGGGGAGTCCGTCGCCCAGGTCGACTGGGCGGTCGACGGCACCCTGCTCGCCGCCACCGACCGCACCGGCTGGTGGAACCCGCACCGGGTGGACCCGGCGACCGGCGAGGCGGTCAACCTCTGCCCGCGCGAGGAGGAGTTCGCCGGCGCGCTGTGGAAGCTCGGCCACCGCTGGTTCGCGCCGCTGGACGACGGCCGGATCGCCGTACTGCACGGTGTCGGTGCCGCACGGCTCGGCCTGCTCGACCCCGCAACCGGCCAGCTGGCGGACGCGTCCGGACCGTGGACCGAGTGGAACCCGGCGCTCGCAGTCACCGGCAGCCGCGTCATCGGCATCGCCGCGAGCGCCCGCACCTCGTACGAGATCGTGGAACTGGACGCGGCGACCGGCCGCACCCGGGTGCTCGGCAGCGCCCACCACGACACGGTGGACCCCGCCTACCTCCCCGAGGCGGTCGCCCGCACCTTCACCGGGCCCGGGGGGCGCGAGGTGCACGCCCACCTCTACCCGCCGCGCAATCCGGAGGCCGGCGCCGACGGCCCGGCCCCGTACGTGGTGTGGGTGCACGGCGGCCCCACCGGCCGCGCCGCGATGGTCCTCGACCTGGAGATCGCCTACTTCACCTCGCGCGGCATCGGCGTCGCCGAGGTCAACTACGGCGGCTCCAGCGGCTACGGCCGCTCCTACCGCGACCGGCTGCGGGAGCAATGGGGCGTGGTGGACGTCGAGGACTGCGCCGCGGTCGCCGAAGGGCTGGTCGCCGAGGGCGCGGCCGACCCCGCGCGGCTGGCCGTCCGAGGCGGCAGCGCGGGCGGCTGGACCAGCGCCGCCGCCCTCACCTCCACCGGCACCTACGCTTGCGGCACCGTGATCTACCCGATCCTCGACCTGATCGGCTGGTCACGGAAGGGCGGGGAGACCCATGACTTCGAGTCCCAGTACCTGGAGTCGCTGGTGGGGCCGCTGGACAAGGTCCCCGAGCGGTACCGGGACCGCTCCCCGGTCAACCACGGAGACCGGATCGCCGTCCCCTTCCTGCTGCTCCAGGGCCTCGACGACGTGATCTGCCCGCCCGCACAGTGTGAGCGGTTCCTGGCCGCGGTGGCCGGGCGCGGCATCCCGCACGCCTATCTGACCTTCGCCGGCGAGAGCCACGGCTTCCGCCGCCTCGACACGATGGTGACCTGCCTGGAGTCCGAACTGGCCCTGTACGGAAGGGTGTTCGGCTTCACGCCGACGGGGGTGCCGGAACTGGAGCTGACGACATGACGATCGACCCGGTGGCGGGCGCGGCGGGCATGGCGGGCAGCGTGCCGGGCGCGGCGGGGGCGTGGGGTGCCGTCGACGTGCCCGTGCCCGCGCTGGTCCGCCCCCCGCGGCTCGTCCCCGGTGACCGGATCGGGATCGTCGCGCCCAGCGGACCGGTACCGCGGGAGCGGCTGGACGCCGGCCTGGACATCCTGCGGAGCTGGGACCTCGATCCGGTGGTGGCGCCGCACGTCCTGGACGAGCACCCGTCCGGTTATCTCGCCGGTGCCGACCGGAACCGGGCCGACGACCTCCAGCAGGCGTGGTGCGACCCGACGCTCGCAGCCGTGCTGTGCGCCCGTGGCGGCTACGGGGTGCAGCGCATGGCGGACCTGCTGGACTGGTCGGCGATGCGGGCCGCCGCCCCCAAGGTGTTCATCGGGTACAGCGACATCACCGCGCTGCACGAGGCGTTCGCCACCCGGCTGGGCGTGGTCACCCTGCACGGCCCGATGGCCGCCGCCGTGACCTTCCTCAAGGACGGCCCCACCCAGGACCACCTGCGGCGCACCCTCTTCGCGCCCGAGGACACGCGGGAACTCACTTCGCCCACCGCCCGCACCCTCGTCCCCGGCCGGGCGGCGGGCGTCACCGTCGGCGGCTGCGTCAGCCTGCTCGCCGCCGACCTCGGGACGGCGTACGCGCGGCCCTCGGCAGCCGGAGGCATCCTCGTCCTGGAGGACATCGGCGAGGAGCCCTACCGCCTCGACCGCATCCTCACCCAACTCCTGCGCTCCGGCTGGCTCGACGGAGTCGCCGGAATCGTCCTCGGCTCCTGGGAGGAATGCGGTCCCTACGAGGACCTGCGGCCCCTCTTCCTTGACCGTCTCGGCGGACTCGGAGTACCGATCGTCGAGGAGTTCGGCTTCGGCCACTGCCCCTCCACGCTGACGGTTCCCCTCGGCATACCCGCGGTCCTGGACGCGACCGCGGCGACCCTCACGCTGGGCGTACCGGCACTGGCGTGAGGGCCGGGCCGATGGTCTCGTCCACCGGGGAGGGCCGTTACGAGTGCGGGCGGCACGGGGCGGTGCCGTCCGGGCCGCGGCCGGTGTTTCGGGCTCGCGCGCTCAGGCTCCGGGGGCGGCTGCTCCGGTCAAGGACGGTTTGCGCGCGGAAAGGCGCACCAGCAGCCGGTCGGGGTGAATCACCGCGTGCGCGACCGGCTTGACGTCGCGTTGCTCGGCCGGAGCCAGGCTCCAACGTTGGAGGATGATGGTGAGGATCAGACCCGCTTCTGTCATTGCGAGGTTGTCACCGATGCATTTGCGGGCGCCCGCGCCGAAGGGGAGGTAGGCACGTCGATCCGACGTGGCCTGGGCCCAGCGCTCGGGACGAAAGGCCAGGGGGTCGGGGAAGAGCCGAGGATCACGGTGCAGCGTGGCGGGGCTGTACCCGAAGTCAGTGTTGGCGGGGAAATCGATCCCGGCCAGCGTGACCGGGGTGATGCTCCGCCGGGTGAGGAACCAGACCGGATGGTGGAGCCGAAGTGTTTCCAGCAGCGCATGCTGGAGGTGTGTCAGATTCCTCAGGTCATCCGGAGTGGGTGTACGCCCTTGCAGCACCGAGTGAATCTCGTCCGCGATCCGGCGTTCGACCTCAGGAGCTCGGGTCAGCGCGTAGAAGAACCAGCACATGATGCCGGCCATGGTGTCACTGCCGGTCATCAAGAGAGTGACGACCTGGTCGCAGATCTCCTCATCCGTGAGCGGACGGCCCTCCACCGATGCCACCAGCAGTTCGGAAAGCATGTCGCCGCGGTCGGCGCCCTCTGCGCGGTACTTGTCGATCACGCCCTGAACCGCGGCGCGGATATCCCTGGCGGCCTGGTTGTAGCGCCGGTTGGCCGGGGTTGGGATGTGGTTCAGGAATTCGGCGGGCATCATGGTGCGCCGCATGACTCCCTGGATCAGCTGCGGGAGGGATCCCTGGATCTGTTCACAGACGTCGGCCGTTTCATCCGCGGCAAAAAGGATCTTTGTCATGACCCCCGCGGTAAGCCGGTGCATCTCGTGCTCGGCGTCGAGAACATCGCCCTCGCGGTAGGACCCGACAAGATGTGCGGCACGGTCGGCGATGAGGCGTGCGTACCCGGAAACAGCCTGCGGTCGGAAGGTGGGCTGCAGCATTCGGCGTAGCTCTCGGTGCTCGGAACGCGGACATGTGAGCACGGAGTTGCCGAGGAAGGGGCGTAAGTTCTCGAACAGCCGGCCCTGGTCGAAGCTCTCGCCTTGAGTCACCAGCATCTGGTTGAGGGCCTCGACCGAGTTGACGACGTACATGGGGTGTGGGCCGATGGCGATCTGAACGATGTCACCCATGTCGCGAAGCGACTGCAGGTAGGACACCCGCCGCAGGGCGAGCGGTATCGCATGGCCCAGCAGCGGCAAACGGTGAGGTGCGGTGAGGACCGGCATTCCTAGCTCCCTGCGTATCGCGACGACTGCTGGTGCCAGAGGTGACTGCCGGAGATCCACAGCCGTACACCTTCAATGAAGCGGACAAGCGCTGGGGACGGCCCGTCAGGCCAACTGGCACAGCACAGCTGCTGGAACTCTCGTGTACGCGAGGCGACTATCTGAGCCGTGATGTCGAAGGCAGCCGGCCACCCGATGCCGAGACTGTGTCGCATCACCGTGACGAGATTGTTCAACTCGCCGTGCTGCGCCTCCTTGTGAACCGACGTGATGTCGTTGGTCCAGCAGATGACGTCGTTCGCCGCTTCACGTAATGCGAGAAGGACGGGTGAACCGGCTTCGGCTGGTGTGAGATACGCGCCAGGCTGTCTTTCGATCAAGTCCAAACATGTGTCGACCGCGCCGCTCGACCGGCGAAGTCGAATATAGACCGACAGTTCGGGAGCCTTGGTGTTTCGGGACGCCGCCACGGTCGTGTCGTACGATCGGACGTATTCGTCGACGTGCCGCCGGAACCTTGTCTGGAGGGGGACCGGCATGGTGGGCGAAAGCTCCTCCCACAGCTCGGACAACGCGGCGATGTGAATCGACGCCGGCTGAGGGGGGTGGTGACCGTCGGGCAGCGGCATGAACGCAGACACGCCTTCGCTCAGGCCCTCGTCGCGGGGCGTAAGGCCGTCGGGGTGCTCGTCGAAGTAGTCGTCGAAGAGGAACAGCCATGCGATCCACTTGGCGTAGCTGATCAGATCGCCTGCCTCGGGGTACACGAGCGAGGCGAGTTGCCCGAACTGTGCCCGGGAAAACCTGGACCTGGCTGCCGAGTCAGTGAGAAGGCCGTGGCTCTGCGCCCACTCGGCGAGCTGATCTTCAACCTCTGCGATGTCGAGGCCGGCCGGCATACGAGAGAGAAAGGGGCCTGGCAGGCCCGCGGGCGACGGCAGACCTGACTGTAACGCCGCAATCGTGCTGATGCCCGCCCGGGGCATGAGGGGCGGTCCGATGTCGGTGCCCTCCGGCATCACGATTCCTCCAAGGAGTCGACGCAGTGGAACGGAGGCAGCCGGCGTGCGGCTGTGGGGAACAGCATGAGGGCCCCATCCGGCCCGAGGCGGGATGGCTGCACCGTAGGACACCGGGCATTGCCCTTTTGGACAGTCGACCTGGCCGCCACCTTCGAAGCGTTCGCCGATGCCCTGCCGACGCGGCACCGCAGACGAGCCACGCCGTCGTGACCGCCCTGTCCGAGAGGTCCGTCGCCATGGTGCTGGTCCCCCGCGGAGAGGGGCAGGCCACGAGGTGAGCCGGAAGGCAACCGGTGCACTGCGGGCGGCGAGTTCAGGCAGGTCCAGGTTCCGGCGCCTCCGGCTCCTTGGCGTTGCAGGGCCGGGAACAGAGACAAGGTCCGCCGGCTCCCGCGAACGGCGGAGTTCCTTCGCGCCCGCCATACGGGTGACGTTGCGTCAATTCTCTTGTCACGCCATTAGTCCGTCTGCGTCACTGGAGATGCCGGTAGGCAGCCCATCCAACCGGGCAGCAAAGGCATCGCTGATGTCCGCTGACCTGTCCTGTTGCGGTTGTTCGCAACACGGGTCGGTGCTGCGCCGCCCCGCCCAAGCCGGAGGGCAGCGTCACAGGTCGCTGACGGATCGTAACCGCCGTCACCGGTGGGCCTCAGTCGTAGACGCGCTTACCCCGAGCTGTCGGCAAGCCCGCGCCCGATACCGGGAAGACCCGCTCAGTGCCACAACAGCTCCGCCATGGCATCGCCTCGCCCCGGCGACGCAGGGCTGGAGCCGGCGACTGAGGCGGCTCACATCACCCATCCACCCGCTGAGGAGGACACTCATGTCCGCAGCTCTCTTCCCCCTGCCACCCGTCCTGACGCAGCCGAGCCTGCTTGCCGCGATCCCGGGCTTCGGTCCGACCGCCGGCGGCAACCTCGTCCTGCTCATCGGCGCCAACCTCGGAGGGGCGACGTCCGTGACGTTCGGCGGCGCGCCCGCCTCCGTCGTGGCCCAGGACCCCTTCGGGTTCCTCGTCACCGTCATCGCCCCGCCGCACACCCCCGGCAATGCAGCTGTCGTCGTCACCACTGCGGCAGGACCCAGTACGCCGGCCAACTACACCTACGTGGGACCGCCCGTTTCCCAGCCGCCGACCGTCCTGTCCCTGATTCCGGTGAACGGTCCCACCACGGGCGGGACTCCGTTCACGATCGTGGGTGCCAACCTCACTGGTGCGGCGGTCACGTTCGGGGGTGTTCCCGCCACGGGTGTGAACGTGGTGGGGGGTGTGGTGCTGACCGGTGTGACTCCGCCCGGTGCCGCGGGCAACGTCCCGGTGGTGGTGACCACCGCGGCGGGCAGCGCGACCGTCACCGGCGGGTTCACCTACACCGCGGCGACCACCCCGCCGACGGTCCTGACCATCACCCCGACGTCGGGCGCTGTCGCCGGCGGCACCGTCTTCGTCATCACGGGCACCAACCTCACCGGCGCCACGGTCACCATCGGGGGCGTCCCGGTTCCCACCGTCGTGGTCAACCCGGGCGGTACGGTGCTCACCGGCATCACCCCGGGCGGTCTGCTCGGCAACGCCGCGGTCGTCGTGACGACGCCCGCCGGCAGCGCGACCGTCACCGGCGGGTTCACCTACGTGTGACCCGCACAAGCGGCACCAGCGGACCGGCCGGCAGCCCCCGGCCGGTCCGTCTGCCCGGCGGGCCCCGAGAGATCGGGCGCCGCCCCGCGCCCCGGCTGGGACCTGCGCCCGACCTCGCGCCCGCACGCACATCGACCGCCCGCACGTCCACACCCCCTACCCGCCGGTCGCCGAAAGCCGGTACCCGGTCGTCCACGCCCCGTCGCCGTCGGGCCGCGGCGGAGCCCGCGCCTGTGCCCGCGCGCCGCACAAGTCCACGCAGGCCGCCGGGGCCGTGCTCGCCGTGGCCACCACCCGGGCCTGGTGCTCGCGCTGCGCCGGCGCCGCGCTGTGGGGGCGGCGCCCGCCGGTACCGGTCGCCGCCGTGAACGACGCCCACGTGGACACCCTCGGCGTCCCCCTGACCGTGCTCGCCCTGGGCGTGACCACCCGTCCGGTACGACGCGGCGCACCGCTGGGGCGCCGCGATCGTGCTGAAACCGCCGCCCGGGCTCGCGATGCCGGACGCGCACGATCTCCACTCCCCGCACGAGTGGCTGCGTATCGTCCCTGCGGCGCTCGCCGTCATCGCCCTCGCGTATCTTCCCTACGTCGTCCGGTCCGGCGCCGACGTCCTCGGCCACCTCCCCTGACACCTGAAGGAGCAGGGCTACGAGTCCGGCACCGTACGCGATTCGCGTTGCCTCGGCCCGCACTGCCCGACAACGCGGCGGGCGCGGTCGCACTGGGGGCCATCCGCGCCACCGCGGTCCACGTCCTCCCGCGCGGCGACCCGCGGCGCCCGTGGGGCGGCGCGCCGGTGCCGACCGGCACCGCGCTGCCGCTCACCCCGCCGTCGTACTACGGGTACGCGCTGGTGATGGTCGCCCTGGCCGCGCTGGACTGGCCGCCGGGAGTGGTTGGCCGTGCGGCTCGCCGGGCTCGCGCTCCGCACGGGCAACCGGATCGGCACGCACGGGACCACACTCCAGGCGTCCTCCATACGGGGCCGCGGCGCTGGTCGTGGTCGCGCGCGGTGCTGCGGGGCGCGGGCCCCTCGGCCCGGTACGGACGGCGCGGCGATCCCAGGTCGCCCCGGGCTGATCCCGCGGTGATCGGACGCTGTTACCACCCCCGTGGCCTACGTGCCGCCGAAAGGGGCATCGCCGACACACCGTTGACACCTCCGCGGGGTCATGGCCTACTGACCGGATCCACGCGATGTCGTGATGCGCCGGGCGATCGGGTGCCCCGGCTCCAGGGGGACTGCGGTGACCAGAGATCGGTATCCGACGACGGATGAAGTGACCGAGAGTGCTCGGGTGTTGACTGTGCGGTATCCGGACATCTGCCGGTTGGGGGCGGTCGGCAGGTCGCGGGCGGGACGCCCGCTGCTGATGCTGACGGTCGGTCAGGGGGCGCGGAACGTCCTGGTGGTGGCCGGACCGCACGCCAACGAGGCGGCCGTCGGCGGCGCGACCGTACTGCGGCTGGCCGGGCAGATCGCAGCGGCGCGGGAGCGGGGCGAGGACGACGGAAGCGCCTGGCACTTCCTGCTGTGCATCGACCCGGACGGCGCCGCGCTCAACGAGCCATGGCTGGCCGGGCCCTACACACTGCGCGGCCACTACGAGTACTTCTTCCGGCCGTGCGCCGCCGAACAGCCCGAGTGGCTGCCGCGCGACGGCGTCCTCCAGGAGACCGCGCTGCCCGAGACGCGTGCCCTGCTCGGGGTGCTGGACCGGTTGCGTCCGGTGCTCCAGTGCTCGCTGCACGGCATCGACGTCGGCGGCAGCTTCGTCCAGCTCACCAGCGAGGTCCCCGGAGTGCCCGAGCGGATCGGCAAGTCCGCGGCGGAGCTGGACATCCCGCTGGAGAGCGGTTCCTCGGACGCCTTCCAGTGGCCGAGCCCCGGCCCCGGCGTGTACGTCATGCCGCCCGCGTCCGACCCGGCGGCCGGCGACGGCGCACACTCCACCTGGGCGCACGCGCAGCGCTACGACGGTGTCACCGCGATCGTCGAGGTCCCCATGTGGGCCTGCGACCGTACCGCGGACACCACCCCGCACCCCGACCCCGACCACGCCCTGCGTACGGCGGGCGCGGCGCTGCGGCGCGACCTGCCCACCGTGGCGGAGGTGCTGCGGGACATCGGCCCCGAACTCGACGGTGCGGACGGCCCGATCCTGCGGACCGTGCGTGAACTGGTGGGAATCGGCCCCCGGCTGACCGCCGAGTGGGACCCCGCGGTCCGGCCGCCCGACGCAGCCCCACTGCCCCCGATGACGCACGCCCGCGTCACCAGCATCGAGGTGTACGCCCAGCGCGTCCCCCTGCGCGCCGCCGCGATGCTGCGGCGGATCGCCGCGGTGCCGTGCGTGACCCGGCTGGTCGACGAGTGGTGCGCGGCGTACGAGGCGGCCTACCGGCCACGCTGGGTGCCGGTCGCCGACCAGGTCGAGCAGCAGGCACGCAGCGTGCTCGCGGTCTACGAAGAGCTGGGACCGTTCGGGTAGCGGGATGACCGCACGTCCCGCTGCCGCGCTGTCCCGCTCAGGAGGCGCCCGGCAGTGGTTTGCCCAGGCAGACGCTCAGCTCGTCATCGCGGTAGTAGCCGAACTTCGGCACCGGCCGGTACCCGCACGACGTGTACAGACTGATCGCCTCCGGCTGCTTCAGCCCGGTCTCCAGCACCATACGGGTGCGGCCCGCCGATGTCGCGCTCGCCTCCAGCTCGGCCAGCACCGTACGGGCCAGGCCGCGCCCGCGCGCCCCGGGCACCACGAACATCCGCTTGATCTCCGCGTCGCCGTCCGCGAACCCCTCCGGCGACGCGTCCTGTGCCCGCCAGCCGCCGCTGGCCACCGGAGTGCCGTCGGGGTCGTACACCAGCAGGTACACGCCTCGCGGCGGGTCGAAGTGCGCCGCGTCCATGTGGGTCAGATCCCCGTCTCCGTAGCGCTGCACGTACTCGAGCTGCACCAGGTCGTTCAGTTCTACTGCGTCGGGGTCGTCGTAGCGCGTCCTTCTGATCTCCACGGGCCCCATCGTACGGTGCCTCTTCGTACGTACGTCCGGGGTCGCACGCCGGTACGGTCACAGCTCGCCGGAGGGCCCGGGTAGGGTCCAGGGATGCTCACCGTCACCACGAACACCGTGCCGTGGACCGGGAGCCGCGACCGTACCACCAGTAGGAGCATGTTGTGCTCACCGTCACCACCGTGAACGTCAACGGGCTGCGGGCCGCCGCCAGGAAGGGCTTCCTCCCCTGGCTGGAAGCGACCGCCGCCGACGTGGTCTGCCTGCAGGAAGTGCGCGCCGAACCCGACCAGCTCCCGGCGGAGTTGCGCGACCCCGACGGCTGGCACGCCCACCACGCCCCGGCTGCCGCGAAGGGCCGGGCCGGGGTGTCGGTCCTCACCCGCCGCAGGCCCTCCGCGGTGCGGGTCGGCTTCGGGTCCGCGGAGTTCGACGCGTCGGGGCGGTACCTGGAGGTCGATCTGCCGTTCCCCGGTCCCGGGCTCACCGTGGGCAGCCTCTACCTGCCCTCCGGGGACGTCGGCACGGCGCGGCAGGACGAGAAGTTCCGCTTCATGGACGCGTTCGGCGCCCATCTCACCGCGCTGCACGACCGGGCCGCGACCGACGGCACCCACGCGCTGGTGTGCGGCGACTGGAACATCGCCCACACCGAGGCCGACCTGAAGAACTGGCGCGCCAACCAGAAGTCGGCCGGCTTCCTCCCCGAGGAACGCGCCTGGCTCACCGAGGCGTTCACGACCTGGACCGATGTGGTCCGCATGCTGCACCCGGCCACCACCGGCCCCTACAGTTGGTGGTCCTACCGCGGCAGGGCCTTCGACGCGGACACGGGATGGCGCATCGACTACCACGCGGCCACTCCGGACCTCGCCAAGCGCGCCACCACGGCGGTGGTCGAGCGCGCCCCCTCGTACGACCTGCGCTGGTCGGACCATGCGCCGGTCACGGTGACGTACGACGTGTGACCGGCGGCGCGGGGGGCCAGGCGTCGATCCGGCCGGATCACGACCCGCGCATCGTGGGCCGAAGGGTTGACCGCGGACGCGGGAGAGCAGGCCGTCCCCGGCTGCGGGTCCGCGGCCCGCGGCGCCCGCGGGACGGCGCGCCGGTGACGGATCTGGACATCGAGCCGGTGCCCTGCGGCGTCGCCGGCCGCTGACCCGGGAAGCCCGCAGGCGACAGCGGCGGCACCGCAGCGCCGCGGATGTCCGGGGCGCGCCGGGGGAAATCCGTGTGGAGACGGGCCGGAGGCCGGTGGCATGCTGGCCGGGTGAACCGACCGCGTATCACCGTCAGGATCCCCGCCGAACTGCATGTCTTCGTTGCAGTGGAGTGTCGGGGCGACGTGACGGAGGTGGTGACGGACGGAGCGTCGTCACTCGGGCACGTCGTGGAGTCGTTGGGGGTGCCGCTCACCGAGGTCGGGCGGCTGACCGTGAACGGGCGGGAGGTGCGGACGGCGCACGTGCCGACCGCGGGAGAGGACGTACGGGTTCACGGGGTGGAACGGCCGCAGCGGGTGCCGGGGGCGCCGCTGCGCTTCCTGCTCGACGTGCACCTGGGCACGCTGGCCCGGCGGCTGCGGCTGCTCGGGGTCGACGCGGCATACGAGAACGAGGACATCGGCGACGCGGCGCTGGCCGCGCGGTCGGCGGCGGAACGGCGGGTCATGCTGTCGCGCGACCGCGGGCTGCTGCGGCGGCGGGAGATCTGGGCAGGGGCGTACGTCTACAGCGACCGGCCGGAACGCCAACTCCACGACGTCCTGGGACGGTTCGCCCCGGACCTCGCCCCCTGGACCCGCTGTGTCGCCTGCAACGGCCCCCTCGTCGACGCCGACAAGGACTCCGTCCGCGACCGCCTCCATCACGGCACCCGCACGTCCTATGACGTCTTCGCCCAGTGCACCGGATGCCACCGCGTCTACTGGCGCGGCGCCCACCACGCCCGGCTCGAAGCGCTCGTCGACCAGGCCCTCCGCGACCACGGCTCCCGACGGTGAGTCCACAGGGCTCCCCGGACGCGGGGCCCGGGGCGGTACGGGATGGCCGCCCTGCCGCCTGACCGTTCCTGCGGTCCTGCCGCCGAGCTGTCCTGCCGTCTGACCGGCCCGCGGTCCGTCGGACCGGTCCCGCGGTTCGGCCGCCTGACCGTTCCTGCGGTCCTGCCGCCGAGCCGTCCTGCCGCCTGACCGGCCCGCGGTCCGTCGGACCGGTCCCGCGGTGCCGCCGTCTGACCGGCCCCGCGGCCCCCGCGGCACTCCCGTCCCGCCGTCTGACCGGCCCCGCGGTCTCGCCGCCCTGCAGATCATGAACCTGCCGCCTCGCTGTCCCGGCCCGGCCGCCGGTTCCGCCGGCTCACCGTCCCCGTCGACGCGCTGAAACCTGCCGTCCGGCTGACTGAGCGACCCCGCCCCGCCGTCCCGCTCACCGGTCCCTGGTCCTACGGCTGGTCCTACGGGCGAGCCGCCTCGCCGGGTCTGCGGGTGCTTCCCGCCGGCCCTCCGCCCGCCGTGCCCCGGAGGCTTCGCCCGCTCACTGGCCCACGGTCCCACCGGCCCCGCCCCCGCCCTGCCGGGCCCCGCGCCTTCGCCACTCACCACCTGCCGGACCCCCCTAACCGACAATAGAATTGCTCTGGACAAAAAAAGTGTTCGGTGAGAGGGTGGAGGCATGTTGGACGTGAGCGTGATCGAGGACTCGGAGGCGGCAGCCGTCTCGCTGGATCCGATACGGTCCCGGCTGCTGGCCGAACTCGCCGCCGGGCCCGCGTCGGCGACGATGCTGGCCGCACGGGTGGGGCTGCCGCGGCAGAAGGTCAACTATCACCTGAAGGCGCTGGAGAAGCACGGCCTGGTCGAGCTGTCGGGCGAGCGCAGGAAAGGCAACGTCACCGAGCGGCTGATGCGGGCGACGGCGGCTTCGTACGTCATCTCGCCCATGGCGCTGGCCGCCGTGGAGCCCGACCCGGCGCGGTTCCGGGACCAGCTGTCCGCGCGGTGGCTGCTGGCGGTCGCGGCCCGGCTGGTCCGGGACGTCGGGACGCTGATCACCGGGGCGGACCGGGCACGGCAGCGGGTCGCCACCTACGCGCTCGACGGCGAGGTGCGGTTCGCTTCCGCGGCCGACCGGGCCGCGTTCGTCGAGGAACTGACCCGTGGCGTGAGCGCGCTGGTCGCCAAGTACCACGACCAGGACGCCGACGGCGGTCGCCCGCACCGGATCGTCGTCGCCCTGCACCCGACCGTGAAGCCGGCGGCGGGGGAGGAGCAGAAGCCCGTGGAAGGCGCGGGCCGTGACGACCCCGCATCCGTGACGACCCCGCATCCGTGAAGAACAGCACGGCACCCCGAAAGCCCGAACACCCCCGCAGCACGAAAGTCGAGGAATCGCCATGAGGAAGCTGATCGTCAGCGAGTTCCTGACCGCCGACGGTGTCATGGAGGCGCCCAACGAGTGGCACGGACCGTATTTCGACGACGACATGACCCGCACGGTCGCGGGGCAGATGGCCGGGTCCGACGCGCTGCTGCTGGGGCGCAGGACGTACGAGGGCTTCGCCGCGGCGTGGCCCGCGATGCCGGACGCGCCGGGCGCCGACCACATGAACGGGGTCGCGAAGTACGTCGTCTCCACGACCCTGGAAAAGGCCGAGTGGAACAACTCCACGATCATCGCCGTGGACCCGGCCGACACGATCCGCGCGCTCAAGGAGGAGGCAGGCGGCGACATCACCGTCATGGGCAGCGCGACGCTCGTGCAGTGGCTGCTCGGGCAGGGTCTGGTGGACGAGATCGAGTTGCTGGTCGACCCGGTGGTCGTCGGGCACGGCAAGCGGCTGTTCCAGGACGGCCTGCCCACCACCCCGCTCAGCGTGGTGAAGTCCGAGATGTTCGGGTCCGGCGTGCACCACGTTGTCTACGCGCCGCGGCGCGGCTGACCCGCTGTCCCCCTCTCCGTCCGTTCCGTCATACGAAGGAGTCACTGAACGACCATGGGCAAGGAGTTCGAGATCGTCCGCGAGTTCGAGGTGGAGGCCACCCCCGAGGAGGTGTGGGAGGCGGTCACCACGGGCACAGGCGGATGGCTGTGGCCGATGGAGTTCGAACCCAAGGAAGGCGGCGCCGGACCCTTCGGCAGTACCGTCACCGTCTGGGAGCCGCCGCGCCGGTTCATCAGCCGCGCCGACAGTCCCGAGGGGGTGCCGCAGCAGACCTTCAACCAGCTCGAGCACCTCATCGGACCGCGGGAGGGCGGCGGCTCGTGGGTGCGGTACGTGCACAGCGGGATCTTCGTCGACGACTGGGAGAATCAGTACGACGGCGCCGACAAGCACACCGACTTCTACCTGCACACGCTGCGGCAGTACCTGCTGCACTTCGCCGGCCGCCCGGTGACCTTCGCGACCGTGGACGGCCCCACGGCGGCGGGCGCCCCCGATGCCCTGGAGGTGGCCGGCCGCGCGCTCGGCCTCGCCCCACAGGCCGCCGTGGGCGACACCGTCAGCGTCCGGCTTCCCGGTGCGGACGACCCGGTGGCCGTGCTGGACTACCGCAACCCGTACTTCATCGGCCTGCGCACCGACCAGGCGATGTACCGCGTCTTCGGCCGTAACCGCTTCGGCGCGACGGTCGGCGTCTCCGTCCACGACTTCGCCCCCGCCGCCGACGCGGAGCGGATCGGCACGGAGTGGACGCAATGGCTGGAGCGGGTCTACGCGTAGCCCTCGCGTGCGGTCCGGTTTTCCCCGCGTCAGGCCGGGGAGGCGGGCCTCCGTGGAAACCGGCACAACGGCAGGGAGAGCGTGCTGACCACCCGGAGTCCGGTGACGCCTGTCCGCAGGCCCGGAGGTGAGTGACATGGCCACGTACGTCCTGGTCCCAGGCGCTGACGGCTCGGCCTGGTACTGGCACCTGGTGGTACCGGAGCTGCGGGCCCGGGGACACCGGGTGGTGACGCTCGACCTGCCGTCGCACGACGCGTCCGATCTGGACGACTTCGCGGACGCGATCGCGGGGGCGGTCCGGGAGACGGACGGAAGCGGGGACGCGGCGTCTTCCGGGGGCCCGGGCGACCGGCCGCTGATCGTCGTCGCCCAGTCGCTCGCCGGGTTCTCCGCGCCCCTGGTCTGCACGCGGCTGCCGGTGGACCGGCTGATCCTCGTCAACGCGATGATCCCGGCGCCCGGCGAGACCGCGGGGGACTGGTGGGCCGACACCGGGCAGGCCGAGGCGCGGGCGGAGTACGCCGCCGCGATCGGCCGCCACGGCACGGCCGCGGAGTTCGACCCGCGCACCGACTTCTTCCACGACGTGCCCGACGACGTGACGGACGCGGCCTTCGCCCACCCTCCGGCCGGCCCGCCCGCCGGCGTCTTCACCCAGCCCTGGCCCCTCGCCGCATGGCCCGACGTCCCCACCCGCGTCCTCCAGTCCCGCGAAGACCGCTTCTTCCCTCTCGACTTCCAGCGCCGCCAAGCCCACGAGCGCCTCGGCCTCGACGTCGAAGAGGTTCCGGGCGGCCACCTGGTGGCCCTCAGCCGCCCCCGCGAACTGGCGGAGGCGCTGCTGCGGGGGCTGGACCGGGGTGGGGTGGGCGTCGGCTGAAGGGCGGTGATAACCCGGACGGTGGTATCGAGAGAGGAATGTATGGGGCAAAACGGGGCGAAACGGTAGCTAATTGCGGTGTGGCGGGTTCGAGTTTGCAAGGATCGGGGGGATGACTACCGCTCCTCCCGGCGCGCCCGCCGACCGTGAAACCACCGAAAGCCGTGGCCGACGCCGGCACCGAAGGCTTCGTCCTGCCGTGCGGCGACGCTGGACGACGGTGGCGGCCGCGGGCGTGGTGGGGCTGGTCGTACTCGGCGCGGCATACCTGGTCGTCAGCCGGTCCGGTGGGCCGGTGAACGCCCGGGGCGCCGAACAGAGCGCGCGGGAAGCCGTGAGCAGGGGGGCGGCTCCGGCGGGCAGGCACGGTAGCGTTCGCGACGCGTTGCCCACGGTCATCCCGGGTCTCGGCCCGAAGACCCGCGCCGCGATCCCGGCCGCCAGCCGCCAGGTGCTGGTCGCCGCCGGCGCGGCGAAGAACTCCGCCAGTACCGTCGTCACATTGTGGTCCCGTACCGATGACGGGCGCTGGCGCCCCGGTTCGACGTGGCCCGCGCACAACGCCCTGCGCGGCTGGACCCGCACCCACCACGCGGGTGATCTGCGCAGCCCGATCGGCGTGTTCACGCTCAGCGACGCGGGTGGGTTCGAACCCGACCCCGGTGCGAAGCTGCCCTACCACCACTCGTCCAGGTTCCTGGTGGGCGGTGTGGGCTTCGCGGGCGAGCCGCTTGACGACGCGTTCGACTACGTCATCGCCATCGACTACAACCGCGTGGCCGGCACCTCACCGCTGGACGGCTCCCAGCCCCTCGGCGCCGGCCGGGGCGGCGGCATCTGGGTCCACGTCGACCACGGCGGCCCCACACACGGCTGCGTCAGCGTCTCCGCCTCCCACATGGTCGACCTCCTCCACACCCTCCATCCCACCGCCCACCCCGTCATCGTCATGGGCGACCGGGCCTCCCTCTCCACCTGACGCCACCTGTCGGGTCTGCCCTGCGACGTACGCGCGGGGGTCGCCGCCGCTCTGGGCCCCGGTTCAGCCGGCCGTGTGCCCTGGGTCCCGGTTCAGCCGGCCGGCGGCGCCGCCTTCACGGACTCCCGCCGGCGTGACCGGGCGGCCGAGGCGGCGGTTCACCGTCGTCGGCGTCCCGGGGGTGTCCGCTCTCCTCCACGGCTACGGTTCGCACTGACCGCCGACGGCCTCCCGCCCCACCAACTGGCCCGGCAGCCCGCCCGCGACCTGGTACACCCGCTCCTCGGGGAGCAGCGCGGCGGCCTCCCCGGTGCGGCCGGCACGGACAAGGCCGTGGATCTCCCGGGCGAGCGTGGTCACGTCGCGGATGCCGACGATCCACTCGTCCGCGTACCGGCGCACCGCCTCCCCGGACAGGCCGAGTTGGAGCGAGCGGTGGGGCAACGGGCGCAGGCCCAGGTCGCGTTCGGGATCCCACTGGACGCGCGTCGGCGCGACCCTGAGCTGCTGCCGCCACGTCCCGTGGTCGGCGTGCACGCCGACCACGTACTGGGACAGGCAGGCGTGGCGCAGCGCCCAGTCGAAGCCCGACCGGCTGATCTCGACGGCCAGGACGGTCTCCTGGTCCGGCTTCGCAGCCCAGCCGCAGCGGTACATCATCCACAGGAACGACGGTTTGACCCACGTCATCCTGGCCCGGCTCCAGGCGGCGGGGAAGCGGCCGTCGCGGGCCGCGGGCACGCCGATCGCGGGTGCGTAGGCCTGGTAGACGGTGACCGTGGCCGGGGTGTGCAGGGCACGGATGCGGCGGGCGGGTTCCTCCATGGCGTACACCCTGCCGTCACGGCGCGGACCGTGGCCAGCGAATTGACGGACGGGAGTCGGGCGACCTGCGGTCCCCGCCGCCGTTCCACGGCCCCGCACTCCGCCGGGACGCCGCCCCGGGAGGCCCGCCCCGGGCCTTACTCCCGCAGGAGTACAGGCGGTCGTGGCGCGCGATGACCGAGGGAGTACGGCAAGGACATACTGCCGGTCGATGCCGTGCGGGGCCGGTTCCGGGACCCTGAATGAGAACCCGGAGGCGTGAAGCCGGAACCGTGAGGAAGGCAAGGCATGGACCACGACGAGGAACGGCTCACCGCGTTCGCGCGAGGCTGGGCCGAGGCCGAGCGGCGCGGGGACGTCGCGGCGCTCGACGCGCTGCTGACCGACGACTTCACCGCCGTAGGGCCTCGCGGCTTCGTGCTGGACAAGAAGCAGTGGCTCGACCGGTACGCCTCCGGGGCGCTCATCCACGACGCGTTCACCTGGGACGAGGTGACGACCCGGCAGTACGGACGGGCCGCCGTCGCGGTGGGCGTGCAGGCACAGCAGAGCATCTACGACGGGCGCGACGCGGACGGCAGCTTCCGCGTCACCCAGATGATCGTTGAGGAAGACGGCGCCTGGAAGCTGGCGGCCGTCCACCTCAGCCCGACCGGCGGACGCTGAGGGACCGGAGGCGTAGACCATGCGTATCAGCATCAATGTCGCCCACCACGCGTGGCCCGAGGGGCCGCGGGGTTCGGCCGCACAACTGGATCGCGTCGTGAGGACTGCCGACGACATCGGCATCGACACGGTGTGGGTCGCCGACCACCTGCTCCAGGCAGACCCGGCCGGCTCCCCCGGCGAGGCTATGCTGGAGGCGTACACCACCCTCGGCTTCCTTGCCTCGCGCAGTGAACGGGTACGGCTCGGCGCGATGGCCAGCCCCGTCACGTACCGCGCTCCCGGCCTGATCGTGAAAGCCGTCACCACCCTCGACGTGCTCTCCGGGGGCCGGGCCTGGCTCGGCGTCGGCGCCGGGTACGCCGAGCACGAGGCCGCCGCGATGGGCCTGCCGATGCCCGAACTGCCCGAGCGGTTCGAACGGATGGAGGACCTGTTGCGGCTGGCCCGCCGAATGTGGGCGGGCGACGACAGCCCGTTCCTCGGCGCGCACACCGAACTCGCCCGCCCGTACGCCAGCCCGCTGCCGCTCAGCGCCCCGCGCCCGCCGGTGCTCATCGCCGGCAACGGCGAGGCCCGCATGCTGCCGCTGGTCGCCAAGTACGCCGACGCGTGCAACCTGCTGGACGTGCCGCACGGCGGCGCCACGCTCCGCCGCAAGCTCGACATCCTGGCCCTGCACTGCCGCAAGCTCGGCCGGCCGGTCTCCGAGATCGACGTCTCGGCCAGCACCCGGCTGCGCCCCGAGGAGACGGCGGACGAACTCGTCGCCCACTGCCGCCACCTCGCCGACCTCGGCATCGACCACGTGGTCCTGGTGCCGGGCGGCCCCTGGACCCCGGGCGTCCTGAAGACCCTCACCCAGGCGGCCCCGGCCATCAGGGACCTCAACCGGGAGCCCCAGACGGTGTCGAAGGTGGCGTACATCGACGCGTACCGGGTGCCGGCGGTGAGCATTCCGGTCTGATGCCCGTCGCGCCGGGGGAGCCGCACCCCACGGCGCGGGCGGGGCGCCACGGGGCGCTCGTACCGGCTGCGGGTCGCCCGGTTCGGCTGCGGGGCCCGACACGGACCCGGGCCATTGGCCACTGACTGTTTAGACTGACTGCATGAAAGAGTGGGACCTACGGAAGCTGCACGTCCTCCGCGTGCTGCACGACACGGGCACGGTGACCGCCACCGCAGCGGCGCTGCGCACGACGCCGTCCGCGGTGTCGCAGCAACTCGCCGCGCTCTCAAAGCAGATAGGCGCCCCGGTGACCGAGGCGCGCGGGCGCGGCGTACGGCTGACCGGCGCCGCCCACGTACTGCTGCGCCACGCCGAGGTCGTCTTCGCCCAGTTGGAACGGGCCGGCGCCGAACTCGACGGCTACGCGCGGGGCGAGGTCGGCGTCGTCCGGATCGGCACCATCGCGACCGCCATCCACCGCCTGGTCGTCCCGGCCGCCACGCTGCTGCGCCGCTCCGTGCCCGGAATCACGCTCTCCGTCCGGGAGACCGAGGCCGCCGAGGCGTACGAGGAACTGGCCGCGGGCGAAGTCGACCTGGCGCTGTCGCTCGCGGTGGACGCCCCGACCGCCCGCGATCCTCGATTCGTCCTCTTTCCGCTGCTCACCGACCCGCTGGACGTCGCACTGCCGACCGGGCATCCGCTCGCGGGCGTGCCGGGGCTGCGGCTGGCCCAACTCGCCGAGGAACCATGGATCTTCGGCCGTCGCGGGCCGTGGCGCCAGATCACCCTGGCGGCCTGCGCCGACGCCGGGTTCGTCCCCGAGCAGACGCACGCCGCCGTGGACTGGCCGGCCATCTTCTCCCTGGTCGCGGCCGGTATGGGGATCGCGCTCGTGCCGCGGATGGCCACCGCGGGCGGGCTGCGTCGCGAGGTCGCCGTCAGGCCGCTGGACGCCGACCGGCCGCTTCGGCGGATCGTGGGGGCGGTGCGCGGCGGAGCCGAGGACGCGCCCCTGCTGCGGAGGACGTTGGGGGCGCTGCGGGAGGCGGCGGAACTCGACCCGCTTGTTCAGGTCAGCTGAAAGATCGATTCAGAAAGTATCGATGGACGTGAAGGGTCGGGGGAGGTGAGAGTAGAGGCATGACACGAGACGAGGCGGCGGGGCGACACAACGGTGCGGTACAGGACACCGTGGGCGCGCGCGAGGGCGCGGCAGGAGAGGGGAATGAGGTGGAATGAGGTCATGACGACTACGGAACACGAGAGCTTCACCGCGCTGACCTCTTTCGCGGGGGACGCACTGCCCTATGGCGGAGGGCACCCGTACGCGGACTACCGCAAGGCCGAACTGCCTTTCGCAGGGCTGGTGGACCTCGCCGACCGGAGGCTGGGCGCCGGAGTGATCGCGGCGAACGACGAGTTCTTCGCCCAACGCGAGAATCTGCTGGTGCCGGAACCTGCCGTCTTCAACCCCGAGCACTTCGGTCACAAGGGCAAAGTGATGGACGGCTGGGAGACGCGGCGGCGGCGCGGCGTGTCCGCGCAGGTCCCGCATCCTGACCCGGCGGACAACGACTCGGCGCTGGTACGGCTCGGAGTTCCCGGGGTCATCCGCGGCATAGTCGTCGACACCGCCCACTTCCGCGGGAACTACCCCCAGGCCGTCTCCGTCGAAGCCACCGCCCACTCTCTGTCGGCCGCGCCCGAGGACCTGCTCGACGCCGGGGTGGAGTGGACGGAGCTGATCCCGCGCACCCCGGTCGGCGGGCACGCGGAGAACGCCTTCGCGGTCCACGTCGAGCGGCGCTTCACCCACCTGCGGTTGCGGCAGTACCCGGACGGCGGCGTCGCCCGACTGCGGGTGTACGGGGACGTGGCCCCCGACCCGGGCTGGCTCAGCGAACTGGGCACCTTCGACCTGGTCGCGCTGGAGAACGGCGGCACGGTGGAGGACGCGTCCGACCGCTTCTACTCGCCGCCGGAGCACACCATCCTTCCGGGCCGCTCCCGGCAGATGAACGACGGCTGGGAGACCCGCCGCCGCCGCGACACCGGCCACGACTGGATCCGTTACCGACTCGTCGACCAGGGCACGATCCGAGCCGTGGAAATCGACACGGCCTATCTCAAGGGCAACTCGGCGGGCTGGGCGGCCCTCTGGGCCCGTGATGGCGCCGACGGGGAATGGGTCCCACTCGTCCCCCGAGTCCGCCTTCAGCCGGACACCGTCCACCGCTTTCTGGTCAACCCCGTCCCCGCCACCCACGCCCGGATCGACATCTTCCCGGACGGCGGCATTTCCCGGCTGCGCCTCTACGGCTCCCTGACGGAAGGCGGCACCGCGCGGCTGGCCGAGCGAATAGCAGCGATCAGCTGAGCGGGGCGGCTGCGGCGCCGGCTGGGAAGCGGCGTGGCGTGCGGAGGAGGCAGGTCGGCGGGAGCGGTGGGCCGCGGGGGTTCCGGGTCCGGCAGATGCTGCCGCTCTGAGGCGATGGGCTGGCGGGGCGGGCACCGGTGTCAGGCCCGAGGGCCCAGGATCTGCTCCGACCAGGAGACCAGGTGCCCGAACAGGCCGATGCGACGCGGCAGGACCGTGGCGTCGTCCCCGCCGACGTCGTAGGAGGCAGAGCCGACGGGAGTGCCGGAGGCGAGCCGGGTGAGCATCAGCGGGGCGAGCCAGCAGTATTCCGGTGACACACAGCTTGAGCACCGCGCTGCCGCCCGCACCGGTACACCGCCAGACACCGCCGGTCGTCTGGTTGAGCACGCTGTGCGTGAGCGGGGTGGATGTCCAGCCGCCCGGGCCGGCCCCTCCGAGCACCGCCGCCACGGAGGCGGGCACGCCCGGCGCTCCACCGGGCCAGGCGGCGCCGGCCCCGGCCTGCACCCGGGCCCCGGGTCCTGCCCTGTGCTCGGGGTCAGTGTCGTGGTCGGTCTTCCTGCTCGCTCCCTGCGCGGGCGGCCTCGTGCCTCGGCCGCCCACTCCAGGAGCTCGGGCGTCAGCCTCCCCGGGAGCTGTCACTGCGCTCCGAACCGCGCCAGCAACTCCTCCTTGCCGAACATGCGGGCCGTGTCGATGGCGGAGGGCGTACCGGCGGCGGGGTTGGCGCCGCCGTCCAGGAGGGCGCTGATCACGTCCTGCTCGCCCTTGAAGACTGCTCCGGCCAGCGGTGTCTGGCCGCGGTCGTTGGCCCGGTCCGGTTCCGCGCCGCGGTGGAGCAGGGACCGTACGGTCTCCGCGTGGCCGTGGTAAGCGGCGAGCATGAGGAGGGTGTCGCCGCGGTCGTTGGTGAGGTCGGCGGGCACGCCGGCGTCGACGTAGGCGGCGAGCTTGGCGGTGTCGCCCTGCCGGGCGAGGCCGAAGACCTGGGCGGCGAGCTGGAGGACCTCGGGGTCGTGCGCCGGGTCGTTGGCGGATGCGGAATCGGGCGTGGGTTCGGTCATGGAGCCCACCCTAAACAGAAGGGCAGTCACCGTTGAAGAAGGAGATCATCACCCGTCTCGGGGCACCGTCGCCGATCCGCACGTCCACCGGGACGCAGGCGCGGCCGTTCCCCGCGACGAAGAAACCGCCGGGGAAGGTGGTGGTGGAGCCCGCACAACCGTGGAAGGTGACGGCCGGAGCCGGGCTGGTGCCGTAACCGCCGCCGTACTCCAGCCCGGCGCGGGCGCGTTGCTCGGTGCCGATGACGACGGTGACCACCGCTCCGGACCGGATGTCGGGGCCGATCCGGTAGTGCCAGCCGTCGGAGTTCTGGATGCCGTAGGTGGTCTGCCGGCCGGTGGCCAGCGTGCCCAGACCCTTCCAGGTCAGCGGGCCGACCGTCACATCGCTCCCGGCCGCCGCTGAAGGGCCGGTGGAGGGGGCGCCGGTGGGCGTGGTCGGGCCGGAGGCTCTCGAGTACCTGGTGGGTGGGGCGGCCCAGGCGGGTGGCGGGCTGCCGTTCGCAAGGCGGTCGGACATGCCGTCGACGCACTCCACAGGTCGGGGGTGCTCGATGCTGCCGACGGGGGGCAGGGCAGAGGCGGAGACCGTCGGCGCGGTGGCCGGGACGTGCGTGTGCGTGCCCAGCGAGCAGCCGGTGACCAACGCCAATGCCCCACTTGTCACGCACAACGCGCGTAACACTCGACCTGACATGAGCATCACCCCTCAGTCAGGACGGTACGTCCTCAGCCGAGCGGCGGCCAGACCACCAACTGCCGTACGAGATCGCGGTCCCCGGTGACGACGCCGAACCGGCCCCCACCGGGCGGTGGTCGGGCAAGAAAGCTTCACGCGGCCTGCGCCTTTGCTGCTCGTACGGTGACGCTTCGGGCAGCCGGGCAGCCGGGCAGCCGGGCAGCCGGGCAGCCCGGTGGTCCGGTTACCGGACCCGGTGACCGGGCCGGTGCGGGGATTTCGCCGCCCGACCGCATGCTCCACGCCACCCGGGGTACGCGCGGGGTTCAGCAGCCAGAGAGGCCAACGCGGCGAGAGGAACCAGAAGCGATGACCGACATCAACCCCGACGGTGCCCTGCCCCCCGCGCAGCGCGCACTCCACGAGATCGCCCACGGAAGCGAGAACGTCGTCGCGCTGAGCACCCTCGCGGTGAGCGAGGTGCTGCTCCCGGTGCCGGCCGCCGACGAGTACCCGGAGGGTGTCAGCGGCGCCGAGCTGCCCCGGGAGATCCAGCTCCCGGTCTACGAACAGGAGGACGGCCGCCAGCTCGTCCCGGTCTTCACCTCCGAGACCCGGATGGCCGAGGCACTCCCGACCACCAGCCGCTACCGTCTGGTCCAGCTCGCCGCCCTCAGCGGCGCCTGGCCCTCCGACGACCTCATCCTCTCCATCGACACGGGCAGCCCCGACGCCCTCAGCATCTCCGGTGAGGGTGTCCGCGCCCTGGCCGGCCTGGTCGGCGGCAACTGACCCCTGCGGGTCGCGCCACCAGTGCGGGCCGGAGCCCGCCCCCGTCCGCCGGGCGCCCACTCGTCCCGGCGGCGGGGACGGGCGCGCCCGGAGCTCCGGCCGGACCACCCGGCCCCGCCCCGCGGATCACGCACAATCACCGGGGGTGGTGGCTCCGAGCCCTGAGCGTGAGGGCGGCCGCGGGGGTCGTGGCGAACGATGACCCCGCCCGGCGTCCCGGAAGGCACCGGGCGCCGGGCGGGTGCGTTCGTTGCGGCCGCCGGGGCCGCTCAGCCTCGGTAGACGGTCAGGCCGCGCGGGATCTTGTCCAGGAGGAGGCCGCCGGGGGCGGGGGCGACCTCGCCGTCGTAGGCGAGGCGGACGCCTTCGCTGGGGACGCGGACGCGGAGGCGGGAGACGGTCGTTGTCGTGTAGACCGGGGAGCCGGTGAGGACGCCGGTCAGCGCCGCGCCGAGGAGGCGGGTGCGGGCGAAGGGGCCGCCGTCGACGATGCGGACGTCGAGGACGCCGTCGGACAGGTCGCGCCGCCGCACCGGCGCCAGGCCCCAGCTCGAGTAGCGGCAGTTCCCGGCGAAGAGCAGCCACACCGAACGCGGTCGGCCGTTGACCTCGATGGCGACCGGCGAGCAGGTCCGCAGGACGTGGACGGCGGCCAGCACGCTGGCCGGCCAGCTGCCGACCCGCCGGGACCAGCGTTCGCGGATCCGGACCAGATCGGGGTACGAGCCGATGCTGAAGGTGTTCAGGAAGATCGCCGAGGTGCCGTCGGCGAGGTCGGTGCGGCGCGCCACGTCCACGGCGGTGGCCCGGCCGGACTGTACGGCCGTCGCGGTGTCCTCGATCGAGGTCAGGCCGAGGTCGAGCGCGAAGTGGTTACGGGTGCCGCCGGGGAAGACCGCCAGCGGCAGGCCGTGCCGGAGCGCGACCGAGGCGGCTCGGGAGACCGTGCCGTCCCCGCCGCACACCCCGAGTGCCCCGCCCTGCTCCACCGCTGACTCGGCGGCCTTCTCCAGCAACTCGGTGAGATCGTCGTCCTCGGTGCGCTCGACCACCTCGGCCTGCGGGAGAGCGGCCCGGATCCGGTCGGCCGGCGAGGTCAGCAGCACCGGCGGGCCGGACGCCGCGTTGACCACCACGTGCAGGCCCTCGCCGTCGCGCGGAGCCGGAGCCCGGACCGCGGGCCCCGGCTCCGGCTGCCGATCGGCCGGCGGGAGCAGCGCCCGTACGGCCAGCGCCGCCCCTATTCCCAGCGCGCAGCCCACCACCACGTCGCTCGGGTAGTGCACTCCGGTGTAGACGCGGGAGAAGGCCACGCTCGCGGCGACCGGGGCGAGTGCCGTGCCCCAGGCGCCCGACTCCGTCGCCGCGCCCGCGGCGAAGGCGGCAGCCGACGCGGAGTGGCCGGAGGGGAAGGAGGAGGTGACCGGCTGCCGGTGCAGCCGCCGTATCACCGGGACGGTGCCGAGGATCGGCCGGGTCCGCCGTACGGCGCCCTTGCCGACCACGTTCACCGTCAGTGAGGCCAGTGCGAGTGAGCCCAGGCCGCGCACGGCGGCCCGCCGCCCGCCCCGGCCTCCGGTGGCCGCCATGCCGGCGGCCACCGCGAACCACAGCCGCCCGTGGTCGGCAGCGCGGCTCAGCCGCGGCAGCACGGGCTCGGCGCCCGGCCAGTGCCGGTCGGCGACCTGGGCGAACATCGCACGGTCCCAGTTCTTCCAGCGATACGTCATGACGCTCCGTTTACCCTCGGTGAGTCGCGGCACGCCCGCCGTACGCTCCGCGGGGTGAGCGGGCTCCAGGGAGTCGTGCGGGACGCCCGAGGGCTGTGCGGCTGCCGATGGCGGGGGCCGCGTGGCGCGCGGGTCCTGGACGAGCCGGGCCGGCCGCCCGGCCAGGAGGAGGGCACCGAACCGGGCACGGGCCGCTCGCACGACGGCATGACCGCCGCCGTCGAGACGCACCCGCGCATCCGGGTGACGTCGGCGAGGCGGCCGGGGTCGAGCCGCCGATCGGCGCCCGGGGCAGGAGACCGCAACCGGCCGCTGGTGCGGGACGGCGTGCGGGGGTGGATCGTGGGCGGGGAAGGCCTCTACCTGAGAGAGGTCCACGTGAGAGAGGTCCACGCAGCGGAGGTGCGGAATGCGGCTCGCCCTGCCCTACGACGTCAGGCCCGACCCAGGGCTGCCGGTGCCGCCCTACTGGGAGGCCCACCTGACCGCCCGTGCGGGCGCGGAACCGCCCGGTGGCGGACCGTTCCTGCTGGAGGCCGCCTGCGGGTACTGGGGGCGGCGCGGGCTGGCCGGCGACGCACGCCACGTACTGGCCGCGCCGGGCGCCGAGGTGCTGCTGCTGGCGCTGCTGGCCGCGGTGGACGGCGACCTCGTTCTCGCCCGGCCGTGCGCCGCCTGGCAGACCCCGCTGGCGGGGCTGCTCGGCCGGCGCGCGCACACCGCGCCCACCGCGGCGGAGGGCGGGGGAGTGCCTGATCCGTTCGCGCTCCTGGAGACGGTACGGCGGGCCCGCGCGGACGGCGGCGAGCCGCGACTGCTGGTGCTGGGCGCGGTGGACGACCCCAGCGGTACGGTCACCGCGCCCGAGCTGCTGCACGAGACGTGCGAGGCCGCGGCCGAGGCGGGTCTGCTGATCGTCTCCGACGAGACGTACAGCGACACCCTGCACCACCACGACACGGTGCTGCTCAGCCCGGCCGAGATGCTGCCGGACCACACGGTGGTCCTCACCGACCTCGGCGCGACCCTCGTCCCGGCCACCGTGCCGGCCGCCCTGGCCCGCTTCCCCGGCACCGGGCACGGCACGTCCTGGCGGGACCGGACGGCGGGCGTGCTGGCCGCGCTGCGCGCCGTACTGCCCGCGCCGGTCGCCGCCGCCACCGCGTACGTGCTGGGCGAACCGGTCGACGTCACCGAGCACGCCGCCGCCGCGAACCGGCTCCACGCGCGGATCGCCGCCGCCGCGTACCGCGCGGTCACCCAGGCGGGTGCGCTGTGCCGCCCGCCGAAGGCCGGTTTCCAGCTCTATCCCACGGTGCGCACCCACGACCTCGACGCGGCGGCCGTCGAGGAGTACCTCACCGCCGTGCTCGGCCGGCCCGTGCTCGGCGGCCACCGCTTCGGTGACGACCCGCACGAGCCGCGGGTCCGCGTCGACACGGGCCCGCTGCACGGTGCCACCGAAACCGAACGGCGTACGGCGCTGGCCGCCGCCGATCCGCTCGCCGTCCCCCACACAGCCGCCAGGCTCGCCGCCCTGACCTCGGCGTTCGCCGCCCTCCCCCGCTCCGGCGGGGTCGGCGACGCGGCCGGCACGGGATCGCGGCCCCGCGGCGCCTGACTTACCTTCGGGAGATCTCCGGTTGCCGCGAGCGAGCCGCGTCCGCGAAGGAGCCCAGATGACCCACCCCACGGAGCCCCCTCTCGCCCCGACCACGCCCCACCCGCCCGCCCCGCCGGCCGGCACCCGCGGGTTCGCCGAGCCGTCTCGTACCTCGGCAGCGCACGGCCGGTCGGCCGGGGACGGCGTGGGGACCAGCCGACCGGCGGCGAACGGGGCCGTGGCCGGGGACCGGCCTGCGGCCGGATAGTCCCCGCCCACCGCGCCTCGTC
>NZ_DATDBG010000011.1:0-12739 GCF_036524955.1 Streptomyces sp. | reverse complement strand
CCGTGGCGGCGCGCATGGGGGGACGCCGGGGCGGTCGACGGTCACGAGGTGACGGCCTGGTCGACGAGCGCCGCCGCGGCACCGGTGTACTCGGCCGGATCCGCGAGCCGGGCGATCTCCTGAGGGCTCATCACCCCGGACAGCCGCGGGTCGGCCTCGAGCGCCCGGGTGAGGGTGCCGCCCTCCCGGCGGGAGGTCTCGGCGGCGTCCGCCAGCACCGCCCGCGCCTCGGCCTTGCCCAGGCGCGGCGTCAGCACCGCCGAGATCCGCTCGGAGACCACCTGGCTGCCGGTCAGCGCCAGGTTGGCCCGCATCCGTTCCGGACGTACCCGCAGGCCCTCGGCCAGTTCGGCCGCGCAGCGGGCCGCCCCGCCGGTCAGCCGCAGGCACTCGCGCAGCATGGACCACTCGGCGTGCCAGGCGCCCGCGGACCTCTCGTCCTCGGACATCAGGCACTGCGCGAGACCGGCGGCCAGCAGCGGCACCTGGAGGGCCGCGCTGCGGATCAGTGTGCTCAGCACCGGGTTGCGCTTGTGCGGCATGGCCGAGGAGGCACCCCTGCCGGGCGGGCCCGGCTCGGCGACCTCCCCCACCTCGGTCCTGGCCATCGACAGCACGTCCACCGCGACCTTGCCGAGCGCACCGGTGGTCAGCGCCAGGGCGGCTCCCAGCTCGGCGACCGGCGCCCGCAGTGAGTGCCACGGCAGCACCGGGCGGGCCAGGCCGGTCTCCTTGGCGAAAGCCGCGGCCAGGCGCTGCGGATAGCCGTCCGGACCGTCCGGCGCCCCGACCCCCTCCAGCCGCGCGTACTCCAGGTATCCGGCCAGCGTCCCGGCCGCCCCGCCGAGCGACACCGGCAGGCCGCCGGCCAGCAGCCGCGCCAGGTGCTCGTCGGCGAGCAGGATCTGCCGGCGCCAGCCGGCGGCTTTCAGGCCGAAGGTGGTGGGCACCGCCTGGAGAGCCAGGGTACGGCCCGCCATCGGGGTGTCGCGGTGCTCCAGGGCCAGGGACCCGAGAGCCTGGGTCACCTTGGCCAGGTCGGCCCGGATGACGCGCAGCGCGCGGGAGGCGACGAGCATCGCCCCGGTGTCGAGGATGTCCTGGCTGGTCGATCCGCGGTGCACGTACTGCGCTGCCTGCGGGCTGTCCGCGTCGACCTGCTCGGTCAGCGCCGCCACCAGACCCACCACCGGGTTGGCGGTCTCGCGGGCGGCGAGCGCCAGGGCGCGCAGGTCGAACCGGTCGGCGCGGGCCGCGGTGGTGATGGCCCGCGCGGCGTCGGCCGGCAGCGTACCCAGCGTTGCCTGCGCCCGCGCCAGGGCGGCTTCGGCGTCGAGCATGGCCTGCAGCCACGCGCGGTCGCCGACCGCCTCCTCCACCTCCGTCCCGGCCCGTACCGGGGACAGCAGCCCGGCGTCGGCCGGTGCCGCCTCCCACCTGGTGGTCGCGCTCATACGGCGACCCCCCTCACGTACATCTCCTCGGCCTGCGCGTGGACGGCGGCGGGGAGGGTGGTCGCCTCAGGCAGCGCCAGGACGGCGGCGGCGATGGCGTCCGAGTCGCCCAGGGTGACCGAGTTGACGCCCGGCCGGATGCCCGCGGCCGTCACCCAGTGGACCGACTCGGTCGGCACCCCGTAGGCGAACCTGCGCGGCTGGGCGTGGCCGTCGGCGTCGATCACGTGGTACGGCCGTTCGGTGACGGCCATCCCGCCGGTCTGGTAGACGCGGCCGTTCGCGGTGGGGATGCTGTACGGGGCGCACTGCTCGGTCTCCAGCAGGTGGCGCAGCAGGGGGTCCGCCGTGCGCAGCAGGTCCGGCTCACCCATCCGTGCCTCGATGAGTACGGTGGCCCGTACCGGCTCCGCGTCCACCACGGGCGACTTGGCCAGGAAGGCGGGGTCCGTGGTGGCGATGCGGATCCCGGTGCCCGGTCCGATCAGCCGCAGGACCCCCGCCTCGATCAGCGCGACCATCTCCTGGATGCGGGAGGCCGGGGGGCCGATGGACAGGAAGGCGTTGAGCGGGGTGTACCACTGGACCACGTCGTCGCGGTACGAACTGCCGTCCACGCCACCGTGGTCGACCAGCAGCCGGATCTCGTTGCGCAGGTCGCGCAGGACGTCGAGGGCGGCCTTGAGAGGACCGTCCACGTTTCCCGCCCTCGCCTCGCGCACGTCGCGCCTCAGGTAGTCCAGCAGCCACTGGTGGAACTCCTCGCTGCCGCCGAACGTCCGGTTGCCGCAGGGACGGGCGAGCCGGTCCCAGTCCCAGTGGTCGTCCGGCTCGATGCCGAAGTCGTCGAGCAGCCCGGACAGGTCCATGAGGCCGCCGGCGGCCAGGTAGCGGGCGATGAAGTCCTCCGCCTCGGCGCCCCTGCCGCGGCTGCGCAGGAGCGTGCCGTAGTAGGCGCTCTCCACCTCTCGGGCGATGAGCGGCCACAGGTCGGTGGAGAAGCGCAGCAGGCGGCCGGCGCGGTGCCGCTCGCGCAGCTCCTCAATGACCTGCGGCGTCAGCAGCCGCGGGGTGTACCGGCCGTATGGCCCCTTCTGGTTCTCGCCGCGCGCCTGGTAGGGGATGCCGCGCCGGGAGGCGGCGAACATCCGCGGTTCCTCGCCCGAGGGGTGGTAGAGCAGCCGGCCGTCACGGGTCTCGTAGCGTCCGCCGCGGCCGGCGGTGAACAGCGTCATGTAGTCGAAGAAGTTGAGACCCAGGCCGCGGAGCAGCACGTTCTCGCCCGGCTTGACCTCGCTGAGGTCGTGGTCGGCGGGGTTGCCGGGCGGTATGTAGGTCAGGTGGTGGATGCGTGCCAGGCTCGCGGTGCGGGCCTCGCGGGGAGAGGGATGGGAGGGCAGGTGCCCTTGTGCCATCACGATGGCGGACAGGTTGTTGAGCCGGGTGCCGTTCTCCAGACGGACGCCCTGCGGGCCGCCCGTGACGCCGTACGTGTCGGCCATCGCGACGGCGCGGGAGGTGTGCACCTGGACGGTGACGTGCCGCGGGGCTCCGTCCACCAGCCGCTGGAAGACGTCCTGGAGGTAGCGGCCGTAGAAGGCCCGCGTCGGGTAGCTGTCGGGACCCAGGCCCCGGGCCTCGGCGAGCGTCTCGTCGTCGCACCGGCCGTCCCCGGCGCCACTGCCGAGCTCGCGGGCCCAGTCGTAGAGGGTGGGGCCGGGCTCGATCGGGCCCTCTATCTCGACGCTGTCGTCGGTGTAGAGGGTGATCTGGGAGGCCACCGTGTTCATCAGCAGGTGGCGGGGCTGGTCGGTGCGCCACACCCTCCCCGGGCCGGGGGCCTCGGGGTCCACCAGGTGGACGACCAGTTCCCCGCACGACGCCCGGCGGCGTTCGCGGGCGCAGATCCGTTCCAGCACGGACAGACCACGGGGGCCGGCGCCGATCACGCACACCTGCATCCGGCTGTTCATGCGTCTCCTTCCCCGGCCACCGCGCCGTGCGGGGCTGCCGATTCCGCGTCGGCGCCGAAGTGGCGGGCACCGTGCATCCAGGCCAGGTGGTCGTGCAGCTGCTCGGCGGACATCGCCGACAGCATCGCGTTGCGGGCGTGCGCCCCGGCGCCGCGGGGATGCCACAGCCGGACGCTGTCGCGGGCCAGCACCTGGATGCGGCTCGTGCGCTCGCGCCGCGCCGCGTTGTACTTCTCCAGGCGCTGCGGGAGTTCGTCGGCGTGGCAGTCGACGGTGTCGCCGAGCAGCACCGCGTCCTCCAGGGCCTGGCAGGCCCCCTGCGCGGCGTAGTGCAGCATCGGGTGGGCGGCGTCGCCCAGCATGGCCACCCGTCCGTCGGTCCAGTCGGCCACCGGGTCGCGGTCCACCAGGACCCAGCTCTTCCAGTCCTCGCCGAGTTCCAGCAGATCGCGCGCGGCCGGGCACAGGGCCGCGAACTCCCGGCGCACGGCGTCCTTGGTGACGGCGACCCCGGTGAGCGCCTCGGTGGCCCCGTTGTCGCTGCTGGCGGCGAGGTTGAGGAACGTGCCGCCGGCGATCGGGTAGTGCACGAAGTGGCAGCCGGGACCGGCCCACCAGGTGACCGCCGAGCGGACCGGGAAGCGGGACGGGACCCGCTCCATGGGGATGACGGAGCGGTAGACGGTGATGCCGGAGATCCTCGGCGCGCCGTCGTCGAGCATCTGGCCGCGGATCTGCGAATGGATGCCGTCGGCGCCGATCAGGGCGTCGCCGGTGAAGTGCCGGCCGTCGCGCAGGACGGCCGTCACCGTGCTGGCGTCCTGGAGGTAGCCGGTGGTCTCGCAGGCGCTGTGCAGCTCGATCCGGGCGTTGCCCAGGCAGGCGTCGACGAGCAGTTTGTGCAGTTCGGCGCGGTGCACTACGACGTAGGGGTTGCGGAAGCGGCGCTGGTAGGCGCTGGACAGCGGAACACTGGTGACCCAGTTGCCGGTCACGCCGTCCATGAAGCGCAGTTCGGACATCGCGACGGCGGTACGCCGCACCGCCTCGCCCAGCCCCAGGCGGTCCAGGGCGTGGATGCCGTTGGGCGCGAGCTGGATGCCCGCTCCGATCTCCGCAAAGCGGTCGGCCCGTTCCAGCACGACGGTGTCGTGGCCGGCGGCGGTGACGGCCAGGGCGGTGGCCAGGCCGCCGATACCGCCGCCGACCACGATGATCCGCGCCATCACGACGCCCCGGGGGCGGGCGGGGCTGCTTCCGCGTCCAGCTGGCGGGCCAGTTCCAGACGCTTGATCTTGGTGGTGGCGGTCTGCGGCAGATCGCGCAGACTGCGCTGCACGGGGTCGGCCATCGCGGGCAGATCCCTGACCGCCGCCGCCCAGGCGTCCCTGTCCAGCGGCAGGTCGTCCCTGGTGGACACCACCGGGACCGCGTTGCCGTTCTGGTCGCGGACGACCACGATCTCGGCGAGCTGCTCCAGGCGGGAGAACAGGGCGTCCTCGATCGCCAGGGTGCTGCCGACGCTCTCGATCATGTCCACCTCGCGGTCCAGCAGGTGCACGCAGCCCCACCGGGTCCGGTAGCCGACGTCGCCCATCCGCCACCAGCCGTTGTCCTCCTGCTTGTCGTAGCGCTCCTGCTCGCCCAGGTAGGTGATGATCCGGCCGTCGCTCTGCACCTCGATGTAGCCGGGGTTGTCCTTCGACGGCGGCCGCCCGTTCCGGCTCACCACGCGGACCCGGGTCATGCCGGGGAACGCCATGCCCACGCACCGTCCGTCGGCGTCCTGCGGGCGCCGCGGGGAGAAGGACCGCACGACGGCCGGCCCCACCTCGCTCTGCCCGTACAGCTGGCCGAAGAGCGGGTTCCTGCGGCGGGAGGCGGCGAGCAGGCGGCGCACCGTGCGGGGGTGTATGGCGTCGAAGGTGCTGCTGAACAGCTTGACGTCGGCCAGCGGGCCGCGTGGGTCGTCCGCCAGCTCCTCCCACCGCATGAAGGAGTTGGGGTGCGCCTCGATGATGCCCGGCCGCAGCTCGGCGAACAGGGCGGCCACGTGGGCGGGTTCGGAGTGGGCCAGCACCAGGATCGGGAACCCGCGCAGGAGGGATATCGACAGTGCGGTGATCAGGCGCGAGTGGACGAAGGAGACATGGATGGCGATGGTCTCGCGGCCGCGGATGACCGGCGCGATGACGGCGGCCTGGGGCCGGTAGCGGGCCTGCAGCGTGCGCCCGGTGTGGACCGCCAGCTTGGGCAGCCCGGTGGTGCCGGAGGTGTGGGTGATCAGGGCGGGGTGTTCGGGCGGCGACGTGACGGCGGGGACCCTCGGGACGCCGGTGAGGGACCGCAGCGAGGTGGCGTCCGGGTGGCTGCCGCGGGCCAGCAGGACCTTGCTGGTGAGGGAGAAGACCGCCTCCGGCAGGTCCTTGTCCAGTTTGGCGGCGTCGGTCAGCAGGTACGGCCGCTCGGCGCGCTCCAGGAGGGCGGCGACGGTCTCGCCGTCCAGCCGGGGGGAGAGCAGGACCGGTACGGCGCCGATGCGGGAGGCGGCGCAGGCCAGGAGCATGATGTCGAAGCCGTCGGACTTGTGGATCACGATCCGGCGGCCGGGGCGTAATCCCGCGGCCCACAGGCGGGAGGCGAAGTCGTCGACGAGGTCGGCCGCTTCGGCGACCGTCATGCGGCGCCCCGTCTCCGGGGCGATGTCGAGGTCGTGGTCCAGGACCAGGAGGTTCGTGGGATGCCGGGAGGCCGCCCGCTCGAAGAGCGTGCCCAGCCGGATACCCCGGTTTCCTATGCGTTGCAGAAACACGTTTTCACCCTCTCTCCCGGTGCGGAGAGTCAGTTGTTCCGGACGGCGTCCTTCTCGATGACGTTCTTCAAACGGGCCACGGTGGCGGACATGTCGCCGAAGAGTTTCTCCTGCCATTCGCTGAAGAACCTCCGACGTTCGGCGTCGCCCATGCCCGACGTGATGCCGCGGATTCCTTCGGTGACGGAGTCCATGCGGAAATGGTGGACGAGGCGGCTGCCGCCGTCCGCGGGCTCGATCTCGAAGGACCACACGCTTTCCTGCGCCTTTCCGGCACTGTCGCACATGGCCCAGCGGAAGGCCCGGTCGGGCTCCGCAGCCACGACCTCGGCCCGGGTGAACCATTCACCGCGCACCACGGGGGCCCATGCCACCACGGACTCCGGGCGGTAGTTGCGGCCTTCGAAGACGGCGCCGACGGTGGCGGGGCTGCCGATGACCCATGCGCCCCCCTGGCATTCCTCGCTCCATTCACCGGTCCGCGGCATGTCGCTCACGACCGCGTACACCTCTTCCGGTGTCGCGGCGACCTCGGTCTCGATCCGTACCTCGAAAGGCGGGGCTTTGTGTGTGCTCTGCGTCATGGGACGCTGCTCCCGATTCTTCTCGGGGACCCGGACGGGTCCGCGCTGATGATGGGGAATCGTCTTTTCCGTGGTGACCGGACGCGTGTGCGCCATGAATTCCCGGCGGGGTACCGGCGGGAATTCCTGCCGCACACGCGTCCGTATGAATTCCCGGCGGGTGCCGGCGGCCGTCACGAGTACGCCGGGCGGGCGCGCTCGTCGGGCAGGATCAGCCCCTCCCTGAGGGCGAGCGCGACGGCGTGTGTCCGATTCGGGCAGTTGAGTTTGGCCAGCAGGTTCGTCACGTGCCGCTTCACCCCGTGTTCGCTCAGGTCCAGCCGGCGTGCGATCTGCTTGTTGCTCAGCCCCTGTGCGACCAGGGAGAGGACCTGCTGCTCACGCGGCGTCAGGCAGACCGCGCGGGCGGAGGGTGCGGCCGGCGCCTGCCGCAGCCGGGAGATGAGCAGGCGGGCCAGGTCGGCGGGAAGCGGCATCTCGCCCCGGCTCAGCCGCTCCATGGCGGTCCGCAGCGCGCTCACCGTCACCTCCGACTGCATCAGGAAGCCGTCGGCGGAGGCCAGCAGGGACTGCCCCAGGGTCTCCACCTCCAGGTCCTGCAGGAGCAGCAGGCTGCGGGCACCGTGCAGCCGGGCGGCTTCGATCAGCGACGCGGTGCTCTCGTCGCCGCCGTGGCACAGCACGACGTCCGGCCGGAGCGCCGCGAGCAGGCGGCACGCCTCGGCGGCCGCCCCGTACACCCATGTCGATCCCACGGCCGGCACGCTCTTGAGCATGCTGAGGATGCCGTGGCGGACCAGTTCGTTCTGGAGGACGACCAACATCGTCACCGGGGGCGGCGCGCCTGGCGGAACGTCTTCGGCGTGGTCGGCGTGAAGTGTGGCCAGCATGGTGTTCCCACGTCTCTGTAGGGGAGCGGCCCTCGCGGACCGCGGTCGTGCGTACGAAGGGCCGCGTGGCCTGCTACGGCGCGAGCCGGGACGGCGTGAAGGCGCGGGCGGTCCGGGCGACCCGCCGGCCGAGGTGGCGGGCGGTCTCGCTGTCCGCCTTCGGGACGGCTTCCGGGCCCTCGTCGGTGTTCGCCTGCGCGCCGGCTCCCAGCGTGATGCCGAGGCGGTTGAGGTCGTGCTCGCTCCCCACGGAGGAGCTCCAGCCGGGCGGCAGGTCGAGGTTGACCCAGTGCATGCCGTGCTGGGAGGCGAGGACGGTGAAGTACTGGAGCGTGTGCAGCTTGTCGCCCGACATCGCACCCGCGATGGTGAAGCCGGCGGCCAGCTTGTCCTTCCACGCCCGCCGCGACCAGCGGTCCGACGTCGCCTGCGCGAAGACGTGGAACGCGGCGGAGGCGGTGCCCATGTAGGTCGGTGCCCCGAAGACGATCGCGTCCGCGGCGTCCAGGCGCCCCCACTGCTCGTCGGTGATGGTGTCCACCGCCACCAGTTCGGCCAGGGCACCCGCCTCCTGGGCGCCTTGCGCGACGGCCTCGGCGAGGACCGCCGTGTGCCCGGTGCCCGAGTGGTAGGCGACCACCACGGAAGGATCACGCGTCATCGCCCCTCCTCCACGGTGCCGTCGGTGCCGGTGCCGGTGCCGGTGCCGGTGGCGCCGGAGGCGGTGTCCGGCGGGCGGCCGGCGGGAGTGAGGACGTGCCGTACCTCGGTCTCCAGCCGGTTCAGGTCGCGGGCATGACCGTGGGCCGCGATGTGCCCGTCCGGGCGGATCAGGTAGTACCCCGGCCGTCCGCAGCCGGTCACCCGGGCGGAGCCGGCATCGAGCCGGACGACCCGCAGCAGGGGGCTGCGGGCGGCGACGTGGCCGAGCTCGGTCATCCACGCGGGGTCGCGCGGGGGCACCACGGCCAGCGTCCAGGCGGTCGTGGCGCCCGGCCCGCCGCTCCCGCCGCCCGCCCGGGGGAGCGGACCGGGGAAGACCGACCCGACGGGCACGCCGCCGGGCAGGCAGTGGCGCACCCGGCACGCGGCCCGTCCCGACGGGTGCTGCGTCTCGCGTTCGGGGACGTAGGCCAGGCGGCGCCCGGCCATCACCGGCGTGTAGCCCCGGGAGACCACGCCCGTACGGTCCGCCAGACGGAACGCCGCGTCGCGGGCGGCGACCCGCGCGGTGCCCCGCACCCCCCATGCCCGGGTCTGCAGGTCGGTGTCCCGCACGATGCGGCGGGTCGCCTCGGAGCGTTCCCTGCCGTACGTCTCCAGCAGCGAGGAGGGGGACGTGCCGTGGATGACGGAGGCGAGCTTCCAGCCCAGGTTGTGGGCGTCCTGCAGACCGTTGTTCATGCCCTGCCCGCCCGCGGGGCTGTGGACGTGCGCGGCGTCCCCCATCAGGAAGACCCGGCCCAGCTGGTAGGAGGTCGCGTGGCGGGCGTGGACGCGGAAGACCGCCTGCCACACCGGTTCGGCGATCCGCACCCCCCGGGGGCCGCGCTCGTCGAGGACCGCCTGCATCATGGGCACGCCGACCTCGCGTTCGTCGCGCGGTGCCACCGACAGGAAGCGGTAGACGCCGTCGGGGCAGGGCACGACGACCAGGGTTCCCGTGCCGGACTGGTAGTAGCGGATCTCGTTCGACGGCAGCGCGCCGTCGATGCGGGCGTCCACCAGGGCGAAGGCCATCTCGTAGGTACTGCCGAGGAACCCGATGCCCAGCTGGCCGCGCACCGTGCTGCCCGCTCCGTCGGCACCGATCAGGAACGGCACCGGCACCGCCTCCAGGCCGCGGTCCGGGGCCTGGAGGACGGCGGTGACGGTCGGCGAGGTGTCGATCCGTCCCGAGTAGTCCGGACCTTCCAGCCAGCGCAGCCGCACGCCGCGTTCGATCGTGCCGCCCAGCTCGTGCAGCCGCTCGGTCAGCAGCCTCTCGGTGACGTGCTGGGGCACGATCCGCGATGCCAGGTCCTCCCGGAATCCGAACGACGCCAGCGGCCTGCGCTCGGAGAAGTAGCTGAAGGCGTCGATGCGGTTGGACAGCTGCCGGATCCGGGTACCGATGCCCACGTCGTCGAGGATGTCCAGGGCGCGCGGCCACAAGGAGAGCGCCTTGGTCGCGGTGGACGGCTGCGGTGCGTGGTCGATGACGCGGACCCGCACCGAGCGGCGCAGCAACTCGCAGGCGGCCAGCAGGCCGGTGGGGCCGGCGCCGACGACGAGCACGTCGACGTCGGTGCCGGCGGGGCGCACGCGTGTCATGCCCCCGACTCCCGTCCGGCGCGCATCCGGCGGACGAGTTCCAGGCGCTGCACCTTCATGGTGGCGGTGCGCGGCAGCTCGTCCAGCGACATCTGGACCGGGTCGGCCAGCGTCGGGAATTCGGCCACCGCCTCGTCCCACCGCGTGCGGTCGAGCGGCTTGTCGTCACGCGTGCACAGCACCGGCACCGGCTCCTGGTCCGGCCCGGGTATCAGCACGAGTTCTGTCAGCTCCGGCAGGCGGGCGAGCACCTTGTCCTCGAACTCCAGCGTGCTGTGGATGGTCGGGATGACGTCCACCTCACGGTCCAGCAGGTGCAGGCAGCCCAGCCTGGTACGGAAGCCCACGTCCCCTCCGCGCCACCACAGCCCGCGCTCCTGCTGCTCGAACCGGTCCCGCTCGCCGTAGTAGCCCACCGCCCGGCCGGGAGTGAACACCTCGATGTAGCCGGGGTGTTCACGGGACGGCCGGTGCCCGTCGCGCGGTACGACGCGGTACTTGGTGATCCCCGGCATCGCGTATCCCAGGCAGCGGCCGTCCGCCTTGTGCGCGTTGGCCTTGGTGTAGCCGCGACCGACCAGCGGCCCGCACTCGCTTTGACCGTAGATCTGGAAGAACAGCGGCGAGCGGCGGTCGGAGGCCTGCAGCAGCCGGTCCATGGTGCCGGGGTGGATCGCGTCGAAGGTGCTGCTGAAGTACTTGACGTTGGACAGCGGACGGCGGGCGTCGTCGACCAGTTCCTCCCACGCCATGAACGAGTTGGGGTGGGTCTCCAGGAAGCCCGGCCGGGTCCTGGCGAACAGGTCCGCGACCTTCGCCGGCTCGGAGTCGTTCATGATGACCAGCGGCATGGCGCGCGGCAGCAGCACCGCGAGCGCCAGGAACATCCGCGAGTGCACGTACGAGACGTGGATCGCGACCGTCTCGCGGCGCCGGATCAGTCCGGCCAGCCGGTTCTGCGGGCGCCAGCGGCCCCGCAGGCTCCTCGCGGTGTGCATGACGAGCTTGGGCAGCCCGGTGGTGCCCGAGGTGTGCGTCATCAGCGCGGTGTCGTCGGGGGCGTTCACCACCGGCGGCACCAGCGGCGCGCCGGCCAGCTCGCTCAGGCTGACCGCGCCCTCGCGGGCGCCGCCGACCACGAGCAGTCGGCTGGTGACCCTGTCCAGGGCCGACTCGGCCAGCGGGCCGTCGAGCTTGGCGTCGTCCGTGACCAGGTTCGGCCTGCCCAGGCGATCCAGTAGAGCGGTGACGCTCGCGCCGTCCAGGGCCGGGGAGAGCATGACGGGGACGGCGCCGATCCGGGCGGCGGCGGTGGCCAGCAGGTAGATGTCGAAGTTGTTCGACTTGTAGATGGCCACGTGCTCGCGCGGCCGGATGCCGACGGCGTGCAGCCGCGCCGCCAAGTCGGCGACGTGCCGGGCGAGTTCGGCCACATTCAGTCGTCGGCCGGTGCCGGGCAGGACGTCCAGGTCGTGGTCGAGCGTCAGGGAGGTCCTGCCGTGCCGGGCGGCGGCGAGTTCGGGTACCAGCCCGAGGTACAGGGCGTCCTTGCGGGCGGTGATCGGTGTCATGGCGATTCTCCTTGTGCAGAAGAGCGAGCGCGGCCTTCCCCGGGGGAGGCGAGGGCGCCGGGCTCAGTCCGTCGGCTGCGGAGTTCCGAAGCGCTCTCCCAGCGCGTGCGCGTCCTCGTCGCGGAGCCTGATGTTGAACGTCTCGCGCAGCGTCCGCACGATCTGGTCCCCGGTCAGCTCGGCGCTCTCGGTCCGCCCGTCGGCGTACTGGGTCACCAGCACGTTGTCCTTGAGGACGTTGCGCTCCTTCCCGGTGCCCAGCTGGACGACGAGGCGATCGACGAACACCGAGTTGGGGTCGGCGTAGGAGAAGTGGTTGATCATGTCGAAGTCCACCATGTGGTGGCGCTCCAGGCGCAGCGCGTACACGTCGAACCAGCCGTCGGCGTGCTCGCAGCGCAGCACCCAGTCCTCGCCCTCCTGATCGAGGCGCCAGGTCCAGTCGCCGACGGTGAGCGTCGAGCCGTCCTCGAAGCGCATCGGCTCCAGCGGGGTCTCGTCACCGAAGCCGGGATCGCACATCCACAACGTGCCGTCGACCTCCGCGAGCAGCACGGCGTGCGAACGGGTACGGACCCGGTTGTTGCCTCGCCGGACCCGGGCGATGTGCCGGACGACGGGGAAGCCGAGCTGCTCCAGCGCCGCGGCGAACAGCAGGTTGCTCTCCAGGCAGCAGCCGCCCTGGCCGTCCGCCACGATCTTGCGCTGCACGCTCTTCAGGTCCAGCGAGACGTGCCGGCCGAGCGCCATGTCGATGATCTCCCACGTGATGGAGTCGGCGTGGGCACGGTGGATCCGGCGCAGCGTCTCGAATGTCGCGGTGTGCGGCCCGTCGTATCCGATACGGGAGAAATAGGCGTCGAGATCCAGCTGGTCGATTCCCCATTCAGGTTCCGAACCCGGTGGCTTCGGCAGAACGGACTGGTCCATTGGATGACCCTTCTTCGCAGTGTCCCGAACCTGTCGGAGTCGTCATCCGAAGTATTCGCCGGGCCGTTCCGGTGCTCAACGAATGGACCTCGGGATTGTCACCTGGGCCGGAATCCGTCAAGTCGCCCGGGCCGCCTCCCACCGACCTGACATATTCCTCTCCGTGCGCTCCAGAGGTGCATTCGTGCATGCCGAGAAGGGCCGCCCCGATG
>NZ_DATDBG010000010.1:0-27774 GCF_036524955.1 Streptomyces sp. | reverse complement strand
ACGGGGAGAAAGCCCTGCTCGAGAAGGTCGGGGAGATGAAGGGAACCGACAAGGCCATGGCCACGCGGCTTCACGCGATCATCACGGCTGCGGCGCCCTCCCTCTCGCCGAAGACGTGGTACGGGATGCCCGCGTACGCGAAGGGCGGCAAGATCCTTTGCTTCTTCCAGAGCGCCGAAAAGTTCGGTTCGAGGTACGCCACGTTCGGCTTCAGCGACGAGGCGAACATCGACCAAGGGGCGATGTGGCCGACCTCATGGGCCCTCAAGGGGCTGACCGCCGCCGAGGAGAAGAAGATCGTCGCGCTCGTGAAGAAGGCGGTTCGCTGAGGAGCATGGCGACGGATAAGGCGACGCGGCCGCCTGCGCTGCAGACTGCCGACAGCCACGACCTGATCCGCGTGCACGGCGCGCGCGTGAACAACCTCAAGGACGTCAGCATCGAGCTCCCGAAGCGCCGGCTGACGGTCTTCACCGGCGTCTCCGGCTCGGGCAAGAGCTCGCTGGTGTTCGGCACGATCGCCGCGGAGTCGCAGCGGCTGATCAACGAGACCTACAGCGCCTTCGTGCAGGGCTTCATGCCGACGCCGGCGCGGCCCGAGGTCGACGTACTCGAAGGGCTGACGACCGCGATCATCGTCGACCAGCAGCGGATGGGTGCCGACGCCCGCTCCACGGTCGGCACCGCCACCGACGCCAACGCGATGCTGCGCATCCTCTTCAGCCGGCTCGGGCAACCGCACATCGGCTCGCCCAACGCGTTCTCCTTCAACGTCCCCTCGGTCCGAGCGAGCGGTGCGATCACGATCGAACGCGGTGCCGGCAAGACCGTGAGACAGACCTTCACCCGCACCGGCGGCATGTGTCCGCGCTGCGAAGGCCGGGGCACGGTCTCCGACATCGACCTCACCCAGCTCTTCGACGACTCCAAGTCGCTCGCCGAGGGCGCGATCACCATCCCCGGCTACAAGGTGGACGGCTGGTGGACAGTGGGGATCTTCACCGAGTCGGGCTTCCTCGACCCGGACAAGCCGATCCGCGACTACACCGAGACCGAGCTGCACGACTTCCTCCACCGCGAGCCGACCAAGGTGAAGGTCAACGGCGTCAACCTCACCTACGAGGGGCTGCTCCCCAAGGTCCAGAAGTCGTTCCTCTCCAAGGACCGGGAGGCGATGCAGCCGCACATCCGGGCGTTCGTGGACCGGGCGGTCACCTTCACCGCCTGCCCCGACTGCGGCGGCACCCGGCTGAGCGAGGCGGCCCGGTCGTCGCGGATCGGCGGGATCAACATCGCCGACGCGTGCGCGATGCAGATCAGCGACCTGGCCGAATGGGTCCGCGGTGTCGACGAGCCGTCGGTGGCGCCGCTGCTCGCCGCGCTGCGGCAGACCCTCGACTCGTTCGTGGAGATCGGGCTGGGCTACCTCTCGCTCGACCGGTCGTCGGGCACGCTGTCGGGTGGCGAGGCGCAACGTGTCAGGATGATCCGCCACCTCGGCTCGTCGCTCACCGACGTCACCTACGTCTTCGACGAGCCCACCATCGGGCTGCACCCCCATGACATCCAGCGGATGAACGACCTGCTGCTGCGGCTGCGGGACAAGGGCAACACGGTGCTCGTCGTGGAGCACAAGCCGAAGACGATCGCGATCGCCGACCACGTCGTCGACCTCGGCCCCGGCGCCGGTGCGGCGGGCGGCACCGTCTGCTTCGAGGGCACCGTCGAGGGGCTGCGGGCCGGCGGCACCATCACCGGCCGCCATTTCGACGACCGGGCCGCGCTCAAGGAGACGGTGCGGACGCCCACCGGCACGCTGGAGATCCGCGGCGCGACGGCGCACAACCTGCGCGACGTCGACGTCGACATCCCGCTCGGGGTGCTTGTCGTCGTCACCGGCGTCGCCGGCTCCGGCAAGAGCTCGCTCGTGCACGGGTCGCTGGTCAACACTCCAGGGGCCGCCTGGGGGCACCACCCGGCCGCCAGGCCGGGGGAGGGTGTGGTGTCGGTCGACCAGGGCGCGATCCGCGGCTCGCGACGGAGCAACCCGGCGACGTACACCGGACTGCTCGACCCGATCCGCAAGGCGTTCGCGAAGGCCAACGGCGTGAAGCCGGCGCTGTTCAGCGCCAACTCCGAGGGCGCCTGCCCCAACTGCAACGGCGCCGGCGTCGTCTACACCGACCTGGCGATGATGGCCGGCGTCGCCACCACCTGCGAGGAGTGCGAGGGGAAGCGGTTCCAGGCATCGGTGCTGGACCACCACCTCGGCGGCCGGGACATCAGCGAGGTGCTCGCGATGTCGGTGACCGAGGCCGAGGAGTTCTTCGGCGCCGGTGAGGCGCGTACGCCGGCCGCGCACGCCGTCCTCGGCCGGCTCGCCGACGTCGGGCTCGGCTACCTCAGCCTCGGCCAGCCGCTCACCACGCTGTCCGGCGGCGAGCGGCAGCGGCTCAAGCTGGCCACCCACATGGCCGAGAAGGGCGGCGTCTACGTCCTCGACGAGCCGACCGCCGGCCTCCACCTCGCCGATGTCGAGCAGCTGCTCGGCCTGCTCGACCGGCTCGTCGACTCCGGCAAGTCGGTCATCGTCGTCGAGCACCACCAGGCGGTCATGGCGCACGCCGACTGGATCATCGACCTCGGCCCCGGCGCCGGTCACGACGGCGGCCGGATCGTCTTCGAGGGCACACCCGCCGGCCTCGTCGCCGCCCGCTCCACCCTCACCGGCGAGCACCTCGCGGCCTACGTCGGCACCTGACCGAGGCCCTCGCGGCACCCCCGCGGAACACCTCGCAGGCCGGGCATCTGATCGTGGGGCCTCCTGTGAAGTGCTTGGGGACCGACGGCTGTACCGACGGTCCCCAAGGCCGAGGCTCCGCGGCCTGCCGCATGCGACACCACGGTGGTCCGGAACGACTGAGATCTGCTCACCTCCGGCGAGACAGGTCAGCCGGTGACGGTTGTCCTGCTCATGTGACATCTGGCGTGCTCAGGCACGCACTCGGTCACACAGGCGTAACGCGACTTTTGCAAGCGTGGTGCTTGCAAAAGTTAGCGGGATGGGTGCAGGGTGGGTACATGGGTGCTGCGCTGAAGTTGGGTGAGTATCTGCGGGAGCAGCGGCGGAGTGCGCAGTTGAGTTTGCGGCAGCTCGCGGAGGCGGCCGGGGTGTCGAATCCGTATTTGAGCCAGATCGAGCGCGGGTTGCGGAAGCCCAGTGCGGAGATCTTGCAGCAGTTGGCGAAGGCGCTGCGGATATCGGCGGAGACGCTCTACGTGCAGGCGGGGATTCTCGACGCGCGGGAGCGGGACGAACTGGAGGTGCCGGCGGCGATCTTGACGGACCCGTTGATCAACGAGCGGCAGAAGCAGGTGCTGATCCAGATCTACGAGTCCTTCCGCAAGGAAAACGCCGCCGCGGGGGCAGCCGAGAGGTCGGAGCAGCCGGAGCAACGCGAGAAGAAGCCGGAGCGGTTCGAGAAGCGGCAGGAGTCGGCGACGTCGGATGAGCCGGGCGAAGACGCGGGCGGCGACGACGCCGAAGAGGAAGCAGACGGGGCCGTCCCCGTATGGGAGGAAGACCACAGATGACGATCACCGATGACATCGTGAAGACCCTGCGCAACCCCACGCCGCTGTACGCGGTCGCGGGCGCGGCGGACCTGGCCGCGGAGAAGCTGCGGGAGGTGCCGCCGCTGATCGAGAAGATCCGGGAGCAGGCGCCGGGGCAGATCGAGAAGCTGCGGGCCACCGACCCCAAGGTGGTGCAGCAGCGGGTCACCGCGCAGGCGAAGGACGCGCAGACCAAGCTGAACGAGACCCTCGCCGAGCTCGACCTCAAGGAGCTGCGGGACTTCAAGAAGCTCAGCGAGTCCATGCAGAACGTGGCGCTCCAGGGCGTCGGCCGGGCGGCCGAGGCGGCGGTTCGGGTCCGCGAGACCTACGACGAGCTGGCCGAACGCGGCAAGGGCGCCGTGGCGGGCTGGCGCGGCCAGGCGGCCGACGAGGTGGTGGAGATCGCCGCCGCCGTCGAGCCCGAGCCGGCGTCCGAACCGGCGTCAGAACCGGCGAACGCGGAGGAGCCCGCCGCGGTGAAGAAGCCCGCCGCTCGCCGGACCACCACCAGGAAGACCACGGACACGCCCGCGGAGTAGCAGCGGCCGGCGGACGCGGAACGGTACGGGCACGCTTTGCGCGCCCGGCCCGTTCCGCGGGTAGGACCGGTACGGTGGCAGCGGAAGCAAACGGACGGCACGGTGACGTGAGGCGGTGGACGGTGTGCTGATCACGGGGTTCTTCTCGGTGGTCGCCCTGATCTCGTGGGCGCTCTTCCTCTTCGCGGTGTTCGCGTTCGTCGACGCGGCGATCCGCCGGGAGGACGCGTACCGCGCCGCGGACAAGAACACCAAGCCGTTCTGGCTGCTCATCCTCGGTATCGCGGCCGTGGTGATGAAGCTCTTCTCGATCCTGTCGTTCCTGCCGGTGATCGGCCTGATCGCCGTGATCGTCTACATGGTCGACGTACGGCCGGCGGTGCGCGAGGTGGCCGGGCGCGGCGGTCGCGGCCCCCGGCGCCGCAACCGCGGCAGCAGCAGCGACGGGCCGTACGGTCCGTACAACGGCTGAGCGACCGGGGTAAGGGCCGGGACGACCGGGAAGGGCCGGGAGGCGGGAGGCAGGCCTGGGGTCACCCCTGCCGCTCCAGCAGCACCACCGCCACGTCGTCCGTCAGCTCGCCCCCGTTCAGCTCCCGCGCCTCCGTGACCACCGCGTCCAGCAGTTCCTCGCCGCCGAGTCCGGAGGCCAGCCGGCGCGCCGCGATCCGTAGCATCCCGTCCTGGCCGAGCCGCTGCGTGCCCTGGCCGACCCGGCCCTCGATCAGGCCGTCCGTGTAGAGCATCAGGCTCCACCCGTCGCCGAGGCTGACCGGGATACGCCGCCAGCCCGCGTCCGGCAGCAGGCCGAGCGCCGGACCGCCGTCCTCGTACGGCAGCAGGGCCGGCACGCAGCCACCGCCCGCGAACAGCGGCGCCGGGTGCCCGGCGAGGTACAGGCCGGCGGACCGGCCGTCCGGGGCGATGTCCACGACGCACAGGGTCGCGAAGACCTCCTCGTCCGCGCGCTCGTGGACCAGGACGTCCTGCAGGGTGCGCAGCAGTTCGTCGCCGCCGTGCCCGGCGAAGGTCAGCGCGCGCCAGGCGATGCGCAGTTCGACCCCGAGCGCGGCGGCGTCCGGGCCGTGTCCGCAGACGTCGCCGATCATCGCGTGGACGGTGCCGTCGGGGGTGCGGACGGCGTCGTAGAAGTCGCCGCCGAGCAGCGCGCGGCTGCGTCCCGGGCGGTAGCGGGCGGCGAACCGCAGCCCGGACGCGCCCTCCAGCAGCGGCGTGGGCAGCAGGCCGCGCTCCAGCCGGGAGTTCTCGTGGGTGAGCAGGCGGGTCTCGGTGAGCTGCCGCTGCGCGAGGTCGGCCCGCTTGCGTTCGAGGGCGTACCGCACGGCACGCGTGACGGTCCCCGCGTCGATCTCGCCCCGCGCGAGGTGGTCCTGCGCCCCCGCGCGTACGGCCTCGGCGGCCTGCCCGTCGTCCGAGTCGTCGGTCAGCACGAGCACCGCCGTACCGGGCGCGAGGCGCAGCACCTGCCGCAGGGCGGCAGGCACGTCCGGCAGGTCCAGCAGGATGCAGTGCACGTCGTCCGTGAGCAGCCGCTCGGCCGCGATGAGATTACGGGCCCGCAGGACGCGGATGCGCGGGCCGCTGCCGTCCTGGAAGAACGGCGCGGTGAACGCGCCCGTCGGGTCGTCGCCGATCACGAGCAGCGTGAGGGTCGCCGGGCTCGTGGCGTCCTGCCGCTGGCGGGGGAGGGCGACGGGGGTGATCGGGACGTCCGGAGCCCCGGCCCGGGGGCACGGCGCCGTGGTGTACGGATGCTCGCAGCGGTCGGCAGCCGACGTGTACGGGTCCTCGTACGGGTCCCGGTACGGCTCCTCGACCCGAGCGGACCGCCGGTCCGCGGGCACGACCGCCCGGCCCTCGGCCCCGGGACCATCGGTGACAGAGGGCCGTTCGGTGTCGCGCCCGGCAGCGCACATCAAGCGACTCCTTCCGTTCCCCCGAGGGCCGACAGGCCCCAGTGGCTCGTGACCCTAGTGGCTGGACACGGTGTGACGGGAGAGCCAGAAGTGAACCCCCAGTGGCATATGCGGTGGCCAGCGGCCGGTTTCGCCGCGGATGTGCCGTTCCGCACATGACAAACATCACGCCCTCCGGCTGCAACCGCGCGGGTGCTCCGACCCGCACTCGGGGCACCCGCGCTCGGACAAGACGCCTGGTCAGACGCACGTGCAGGGGCGAGGACGCCTCGGGCAGGGCCAACCGGCCAAGGCCCCCCTCACCCTCGCGGCGCCACCGCCGCCCAGTCCACCGTGATCTCCCCCTGCCGCCACCGCGCGGGTCCGTCCGTCACCGGCCAGCCGTCCTCCCGCAGATCGCGGACCGACCGTATCCAGCGCTGCCGGGCGCCGAGCGCGGACAGCGGGGCCGCGGCGGCCCAGGCGCGGTCGAAGGCGGAGAGGAAGGCGTGCACCCCCTCGCCCGGCACATTGCGGTGGATCAGCGCCTTGGGGAGGCGTTCTGCCAGGTCGGAGGGTTTGTGGAGGGAGCTGAGCCGGGTCGCGAAGGTGACCGTACGCGGGCCCTCGGGCCCGAGTGCCACCCAGACGTGCCGGCGGCCGATCTCGTCGCAGGTGCCCTCCACCAGCAGCCCGCCGGGGGCGAGCCGGGCCCGCAGCCGGGCCCACACGGCGGCGACCTCGGCCTCCTCGTACTGGCGCAGGACGTTCGCCGCCCGGATCAGCGTGGGGCGGCGCGCGGCGGGCAGGGGGACCTCGAAGCCGCCGCGGAGGAAGGTGAGGCCGTCACGGGCGTACCGCTGGGCCGCCGAGACCCGAGCCGGGTCGATCTCCACGCCGACCACCTGGGCGTCGGGACGGACCCGGCGCAGCCGCCCCAGGAGTTCGACGGCGGTCCAGGGCGCGGCCCCGTATCCCAGGTCCACCGCGACCGGATCGGCGGCGGTTCGCAGCGCCCGGCCGTGCGTGGCCGCGATCCAGCGGTCCATCCGCCGCAGCCGGTTCGGATGGGTGGTCCCCCGGGTGACCACCCCCACCACCCCGCTCGCACGTCCGCCACCCATGCCATGAGGGTAAGGGCCCCCGGACCGGGCACCCGCCCAACCGGCAGACCCCCGTTCCGCTTCCCCGTGCCGGACCAGGAAATGGAATGGCTCATTCCGGTGTTGACGGAGGTCGGAAGAGGGTGTGCGGACAGCGGAAGGAACGCATGGTGACCCAGTACACGGCCCGGCTGGGGGCGTTGCGCGCCCGACCGCACCTGCGGTGGGGCGCGGGGCGGCGGGTGCGCCGGGTGGCCATGCTGAGCGTGCACACCTCACCGCTGCACCAGCCGGGCACCGGTGACGCCGGCGGTATGAACGTGTACATCGTGGAGCTGGCCAAGCGCCTGGCCGAGCGAGACATCGAGGTGGAGATCTTCACCCGGGCGACCACGGGCGCACTCCCGCCGTGCGTGGAGCTGGCGCCCGGTGTGATCGTCCGCCACGTGGCCGCCGGACCGTACGAGGGACTGGCCAAGGAGGATCTGCCCGCCCAGCTCTGCGCCTTCACCCACGGCGTGACGCAGGCGTGGGCCGGTCACCGCCCCGGGCACTACGACCTGGTCCACTCGCACTACTGGCTCTCCGGCCATGTCGGCTGGCTGGCCGCCCAGCGCTGGGGCGTCCCGCTGGTGCACGCCATGCACACCATGGCCAAGGTGAAGAACGCCGCACTCGCCGCCGGCGACTCCCCCGAGCCGGCCGCCCGGGTGATCGGCGAGACGCAGGTCGTCGCCGCCGCGGACCGGCTGATCGCCAACACCGACGAGGAGGCCGGTGAGCTGGTACGGCACTACGACGCGGCGCCAGGCAAGGTCGCCGTCGTGCACCCCGGGGTCAACCTCGACCGCTTCCGGCCCGGGCCCGGCCGCGCAGCCGCCCGGGCCCGCCTCGGTCTGCCGCAGGACGCGGTGATCCCGCTCTTCGCCGGCCGCATCCAGCCGTTGAAAGCCCCCGACGTGCTGGTCCGCGCGGTCGCCATCCTGCTGGCCGAGGAGCCGGAGCTGCGCGACCGGATCGTCGTTCCGATCGTCGGCGGCCCCAGCGGCAGCGGCCTGGCCCGGCCGGAAGCGCTGCACAAGCTGGCGGCGCGGCTCGGAGTCGGGGACGTCGTACGGTTCCAGCCGCCGGTGGACCAGGAGCGGCTCGCGGACTGGTACCGGGCGGCGACCGTACTGGTCATGCCCTCGTACAGCGAGTCCTTCGGCCTGGTCGCCATCGAGGCGCAGGCGTGCGGCACGCCGGTGATCGCGGCGGCGGTCGGCGGACTGCCGGTCGCGGTCAGCCATGGGCGCACCGGGTTCCTGGTGCCCGGTCACGACCCGCACGACTACGCCAAGGTGCTGCGGCGGTTCGTCGACCGCCCGGAGACCGGCGCCGCGCTCGGCGAGGCGGCGGCCCGGCACGCGCGGGACTTCGGCTGGGACACGGCGGCAGCGGACACGGCCGAGGTGTACGCGGCGGCGCAGCACGAGCACCGGCGTCACCTACGATCGGCCCATGGCTGAGGACGCATCGCGCGCACCGCACGCTTCCGCGAAGGCAACCCCCGTTGCCGCGGACGCCCCGCACGCCTCCGCGGCGGCACCGCACGACCCGCAGCACGGCGCACGGCAGGTCGTCGAGCAGGCGCTGCGCGACGCCGAGCTGCCGTTCGAGTCGCCGCGCCCGGGGACCTACGTCACCCAGCTCCCCGGCACACGGAAGCTCTTCACGACCTGCCAGTTGATCGTCGGGCGGCACACCGTGTCGCTGAACGCCTTCGTGGTCCGGCGGCCCGACGAGAACCACGAGGCGTTCTACCGCTGGCTGCTGGAGCGCAACCTCCGCCTGTACGGGGTGAGTTACGCGATCGACCGGCTCGGCGACGTCTATCTGACCGGGCGGCTGCCGCTGGCCGCGGTCTCGGCGGAGGAGGTCGACCGGCTGCTCGGCGCGGTGGTGGAGAACGCGGACGGCTCCTTCAACACCCTGCTGGAGCTGGGCTTCGCCTCGGCGATCCGCAAGGAGTACGCGTGGCGGACGGCGCGGGGGGAGTCCACGCGGAATCTGGACGCGTTCACCCACCTGACCGGCGAGGAGGCGTGAGCCACCGGAACCGCCGCGGGAGTCCCACGCCCACCTCGTGTACCGCGCGTGACAGTCCCCCGTCTCTGTAAGAGCCACTATGGCCGTGCGTCTATTACGGAGGCCACCCGTGACGTGCCACGGCGTTTTGTTAGGCTCCCCTGCATGGCTGCTGCTGCGTACAAGCTGATCCTCCTCCGCCACGGCGAGAGCGAATGGAACGCGAAGAACCTGTTCACCGGGTGGGTGGACGTCAATCTCAACGAGAAGGGCGAGAAGGAGGCGGTACGCGGCGGCGAGCTGCTGAAGGACGCCGACCTGCTTCCCGACGTGGTGCACACCTCGCTGCAGAAGCGAGCGATCCGCACCGCCCAGCTCGCGCTGGAGGCCGCCGACCGGCACTGGATTCCGGTGCGCCGCTCCTGGCGGCTGAACGAGCGGCACTACGGCGCCCTCCAGGGCAAGGACAAGGCGCAGACGCTCGCCGAGTTCGGCGAGGAGCAGTTCATGCTCTGGCGCCGCTCGTACGACACCCCGCCGCCGCCCCTCCCCGACGACTCCGAGTTCTCCCAGGCCAACGACCCGCGCTACGCCACGATCCCGCCGGAGCTGCGCCCCCGCACCGAGTGCCTCAAGGACGTGGTCAACCGGATGCTGCCGTACTGGTACGACGACATCGTCCCCGACCTGCTGACCGGCCGCACCGTCCTGGTCGCCGCCCACGGCAACTCGCTGCGCGCCCTCGTCAAGCACCTCGACGGCGTCTCCGACGCGGACATCGCCGGCGTCAACATCCCCACCGGCATTCCCCTCGCCTACGACCTCGACACCGACTTCCGCCCCGTCGTCCCGGGCGGCACCTACCTCGACCCCGAGGCCGCCGCGGCGGCGATCGAGGCGGTCAAGAACCAGGGCAAGAAGAAGTAGCCGGCGGGCATTCGGTCCCGCCGGCCGCCGGGTCGCGGGACCCGCTGGTACGACGAGGCCCCCGGGGTGCGGTGATGTCCGCCGACCGGGGGCCTCGGTCTGTCGTGGGAAGGCTAGTGGGTACAGCCGCTGCACTGGCAGGGGCCGCCGGACTGGCAGCCGCAGCCGCAGCCCGAGCCGCAGCCGCAGGCGGCCAGCAGCGGGAGCGGGGCGCGCAGGGGGGCGGTGCGGGGTGCGGGCTGGTCGCTCGCGGGCGGTGGCGTGGGGTATTCCGGCATCAGTACACCCTCTCCTCTTCACTTGCCTACCGGCCAGTGAAGCGCGTTGCGATCGGGCGCATCAACGGCGCACAAGGGCACAACACCCGCGGGGCGTGCCGTCGCGCGCCGGTGACGCACGCCCCCGTAGTCACACCCCTTCCACCGGTGTCGGCGTCAGTTCGTCCGCGTGCTCGCCGGTGACCAGGTACACCACGCGCTTGGCGACCGAGACCGCGTGGTCGGCGAAACGCTCGTAGTAGCGGCCGACGAGGGTGACGTCGACCGCCGTCTCGATGCCGTGCTTCCAGCGGTCGTCCAGCAGGTGCTGGAAAAGGGTGCGGTGGAGTTCGTCCATCCGGTCGTCGTCCGCTTCGAGCTGGAGCGCGTCGTCGACGTCCTTGGTGACGATGACCTCCGCCGCCTTGGCCATCAGGCGCTGGGCGAGCTGACCCATCTCCAGTATCGTGCTGTGCAGGTCGCGTGGGACGGCGGACTCCGGGAAGCGGAGCCGGGCGAGCTTGGCGACGTGGCGGGCGAGGTCGCCGGAACGCTCCAGGTCCGCGCTCATCCGCAGGCTCGTGACCACGATCCGCAGGTCCGTGGCGACCGGCTGCTGCCGGGCCAGGAGTGTGATCGCCCGGTTCTCCAGCTCGCGCTGGAGGTCGTCCACCTTCTCGTCCGCCGCGATCACGCTCTCCGCGACGTTCAGGTCCGCGTCCAGCAGTGCGGTGGTGGCCCGGCCGATAGCGGAGCCGACAAGCCGCGCCATCTCGACCAGTCCGTCACCGACCGAGTCGAGCTCCTCGTGGTATGCGTCCCGCATCGCGTTCCTTCCCTGTGTACAGAGGCTTCTCCTCCACGCTGCCACGCTGGTGGGCGTACGCGTACCCGTCGCGCACCGGGAGTGAATCGGCCCCCACGTGAAGGTGAACTCTTGGCAACGTACATCCGAGAGCTCTCTGTGAGGGGTGTGGAGTGCGTGAACGGTCCACCTAACCTGGTGCCATGGACGTGAACGCGGCAGTCGCCGCCGCCAGCGCGATGGCCGGTCTGCTGACCGGTGTGATCGCCGTGCTGGCGTTCCGCTGGAGCGAGCGGGAACAGGCCCGCCCGACCCGTACCGCGCTGCGGCCCGACGGCATGACAGCCGGACTGCCGCCGGGCGTGGACACCGTACTGTCCGTACTCCGCTCCTCGGCGGTCGTCCTGGACGAGGGCGACACGGTGGTCAAGGCCAGCTCGGCGGCGTATGCGCTGGGGCTGGTACGAGGCGGTCGGCTGGCCGTCGACCAGATGCTCCAGATGGCCCGTGAAACCCGGCGGGACGGCGAGATACGGCAGGTGGAACTGGACCTGCCGCGCCGCGGCGCCGGTCGCGGCGAGGGCCTGGCCGTCTCCGCCCGGGTCGCCCCGCTCGGCTCCCGGTTGGTGCTGCTGCTGGTCGAGGACCTGACCGAGGCCCGGCGGATCGAAGCGGTACGCCGTGACTTCGTGGCCAATGTCAGCCACGAACTGAAGACCCCGGTCGGCGCGCTCTCGCTGCTGTCCGAGGCCGTGATGGACGCGGCCGACGACCCCGAGGCGGTCAACCGGTTCGCCGGGCGGATGCAGGTCGAGGCCACCCGGCTGACCAGCCTGGTCCAGGAGATCATCGACCTCTCCCGGGTCCAGGACGACGATTCGCTGGACGACGCCGAGCCGGTGGCCGTGGACGACCTGGTCGCCGAGGCCGTGGACCGCTGCCGCCACCGGGCCAACACCAAGCAGATCACCATGGCCACCGGATCCAACCCCGACCTGTTCATCTGGGGAAACCGTGGCCAGCTCGCCGCGGCCCTGGGCAACCTGGTCGAGAACGCCGTCAACTACAGCCCGGCCAGGACGAGGGTCGGGATCGCCGGACGCCGGATCGCCGCACCCGGCGGCGCCTCCCGGGCCACGGGCCCGGCCGGCTCCGGCGGCGGGGATCTCATCGAGATCGCCGTGACGGACCAGGGCATCGGCATCTCCGAGAAGGACCGCGACCGGATCTTCGAGCGCTTCTACCGGGTGGACCCGGCGCGCTCGCGGGCCACCGGTGGCACCGGGCTCGGCCTGTCCATCGTGAAACACGTGGCCGCCTCGCACGGCGGGGAGGTCACGGTGTGGAGCGCCGAGGGACAGGGCTCCACCTTCACCCTGCGGCTTCCCGAGGCCGGGATCGCCCGCTACCGCGCACTTCCGCCCGGCACCGACCCCGAGGCCGAAGCGTATGCCGACCCGGCCTACGAGCCGTCGGACGACCAGCTTTTCCAGACCCTCCCCGAACACATCCCTGCCCCGGAGGTCCTTCCGTGACCCGCGTACTCGTCGTCGAGGACGAAGAGTCCTTCAGCGACGCGCTGTCGTACATGCTCCGTAAGGAGGGCTTCGAAGTCGCCATCTCCGCGACCGGGCCCGACGCCTTGGACGAGTTCGAACGCAACGGCGCCGACCTGGTACTTCTCGATCTGATGCTGCCGGGGCTGCCCGGCACGGAGGTCTGCCGCCAGTTGCGGCTCAAGTCGAACGTCCCGGTGATCATGGTGACCGCCAAGGACAGCGAGATCGACAAGGTCGTCGGCCTGGAGATAGGGGCCGACGACTACGTGACCAAGCCGTTCTCCTCGCGGGAGCTGGTGGCCCGCATCCGCGCGGTGCTGCGTCGCCGCGGCGAGCCGGAGGAGGTCTCCCCGGCGGCACTGGAGGCCGGCCCGGTCCGGATGGACGTGGACCGGCACGTCGTCACGGTCGGCGGCGGCAAGGTGGACCTGCCGCTCAAGGAGTTCGACCTGCTGGAAATGCTGCTGCGCAACGCCGGCCGCGTGCTGACCCGCATGCAGCTCATCGACCGGGTGTGGGGCGCGGACTACGTGGGCGACACCAAGACCCTCGACGTCCACGTCAAGCGCCTGCGCGCGAAGATCGAGCCTGACCCGGGCGCCCCGCGCTACCTGGTGACGGTACGAGGCCTCGGCTACAAGTTCGAGCCGTAGGCCGCCACCGGGTCCTCCGGTCCTCCGGTACGCAGAACCGATTCCTCCGCCACGGGAGGGCTGACAGGGAAAGGGGTCCGGCCGGTGCCGGACCCCTTTCACGTACCGCTGGTGGTGCGCAGTGCTTGCGGTCCACCGCGCGACTGCTACTGGGACGCGGCGGTGGCCGTCGCCGGGGCGGTCGCGGGAGCCGTGTCGGTCGGCGCCGTCGCGCTCGGAGTCGCCGGAACCGTGGCGGGCGCCGTCGGAGCCGCCGTGGGCGGAACGGACGTGGGGCCGTACGGCTCGAAGTAGCCGGTGGCGGGGGTCACGTTGATCAGCAGCGCGACCGGTCCGGTGGAGCTGAAGACGAAGACCGCCTTCTGTACGTCACCGTCGCGCAGCGCCTCGCTGCCGGAGCTGATCGTGGCGGCGGGGTTGCCCTTGCCGCCGAGCAGCACGGAGCCCTGCGCCGGCACGGTCACCGTCTGGCCGCCGTCCGCGCCGGACAGCGACGCGTTCATCGAGCCGGCGAGCTGGACCGACTGGAGGGTCTGGTCGGTGGCGCCGTTGTTGAACAGCCGGGCCGAGACGCTGGCCGGGCCGTTCGGCTGGGTGAGCACGAAGGCGTTCTGCACCTGGATGTCGCCGACGGTGACGGAAGGGCTGTCCGGGCTGATCTCCAGCGTCTCCGCGCTGTTCCCGGCGGCGCAGGCGGCGAGGGGGGCGAGCGAGAGCGCGAGGACGGCGGCGAGGGCGCCGCGACGGAAGCTGCGGACCACGGCGGCGGCATCTCCTTGGGCAGGTGTGGAAGATCTTCTACGGCCTTAGATTACCGAGCCGCCCCGGACTGCGTGCACCGGCCCCGCCATTACCGCCCGGCCACGGCTTGGCCGCCGCATCGCGTTTACCGCCACCCGTTAGCGGGGCAGGTCGTGATCGGGAGCGATCCGTTTTCCATGACTGTGCAAAATTCGATCTTCAACGAGCCGGCGGCCGAACGGAGTAGCGAGGTTCCACCCGTCCGGGAGGGACAAACCCGGACGTAATCTCGCCTGTTCAGAGGCTTCCCGGCCAGTAACGACCGTGTTTCGACCCCGCCGTATACCTGCTCCGACCTGCGAATTCCTCCCCGACGGGGCACCCTCCAGCACGTTCCGGGGGCGCTTGTCAAGCCCCGAGATATGCCCTGACCTGCGAAAACGCCATTCAGATGAGGGCGTTCCCGTGTTACTCTGGATAGCCACGGAAGGGGTACCTGTCACATGACGTTCAAGGTTGGCGACACCGTGGTCTATCCCCATCACGGGGCCGCGCTGATCGAGGCCATCGAAATTCGCCAGATCAAAGGCGTGGACAAGACCTACTTGGTGCTCAAGGTCGCCCAGGGCGACTTGACGGTACGCGTGCCCGCGGACAACGCGGAGTTCGTCGGCGTACGCGACGTGGTCGGTCAGGAGGGTCTGGACCGGGTCTTCGAGGTGCTGCGCGCGCCGTACACCGAGGAGCCCACCAACTGGTCCCGCCGGTACAAGGCAAATCTGGAGAAGCTCGCGTCCGGTGATGTCATCAAGGTCGCGGAGGTCGTGCGTGACCTGTGGCGCCGGGAGCGCGAGCGCGGCCTGTCGGCCGGCGAGAAGCGGATGCTCGCCAAGGCCCGGCAGATCCTGGTCAGCGAACTCGCGTTGGCGGAGAACACCAACGAGGACAAGGCCGAGGCGCTGCTCGACGAGGTCCTCGCGTCGTAAGACCGTCCCTGCGGACGTTCTCGTGTCGCGTGCCTGGACGGCGTGCCCCCACCCCCTGGGTCCGTCGGGGGGAACCCCGAAACACGCCCCCGTGATGTACCGACTCACGTAGACGCAAACCCTGCCGCGGCACCCGGTTGAGCACGACGGCCGGGTGCTGCGGCATGCTTGTTCACGCGTTTCCCCGGCTTCACGGAAGGGGCCCGGAGGAACGTCGTGCTCTGGCACCCACCCCCAGCCTCCGGCCGGGGGTACCTCCAAGCGATACCCATCTCATACAAGGACACAAACCTGCGTACCGCAGCCGTCATTCCCGCCGCCGGACGTGGCGTCCGGCTTGGCCCCGGCGCGCCCAAGGCGCTGCGCACCCTCGGCGGGGTACCGATTCTGGTCCATGCCGTCCGCGCGATGGCTCGTGCCCGCGCCGTCCAGGTGATCGTCGTGGTGGCGCCTCCGGAGGAGACCGCCCAGGTCAGGGCGTTGCTCGATGCCCACGGCCTGCCCGAGAACACCGACATAAAGGTCGTGCCCGGCGGTGAGGTCCGGCAGGAGTCGGTCCGGCTCGGCCTGGCCGCGCTGCCCGACGACGTCGATGTGGTGCTCGTCCACGACGCGGCCCGCCCGCTGGTCCCGGTCGAGACGGTCGACGGCGTGGTCGACGCGGTGCGCGACGGCGCGCCCGCCGTCGTACCGGCCGTGCCGCTCGCCGACACGGTCAAGAGCGTCGACCCGGACACCGGCGTGGTCACCGGCACCCCGAGCCGCGCCCTGCTGCGGGCCGTGCAGACCCCGCAGGGCTTCGACCGGGCCACCCTGGCCAAGGCGCACGCCACGGTCACCCATGGGGTGACCGACGACGCGAGCATGGTCGAACACCTCGGGGTGCCGGTGATGGTCGTGCCGGGCCACGAGGAGGCGTTCAAGGTGACTCGCCCGCTCGACCTGATCCTCGCGGAGGCGGTCCTGGCCAGGCGGCGGGCGACCGATGGGTACTGAGCCGCCCGAGACCGTCCCCGAGACCGCCCCCGAGGCCGTCCCGCTCGCGGGCGCACTGCCGCAGGTCGGCATCGGCACCGACATCCATGCCTTCGAGGAGGGCCGCGAACTGTGGTGCGCGGGCCTGCGCTGGGAGGGCGAGGGCCCCGGGCTCGCCGGGCACTCCGACGCCGACGTGGTCGCGCACGCCGCCTGCAACGCGCTGTTCTCCGCCGCCGGCCTCGGCGACCTCGGCGCGCACTTCGGCACCGGGCGCCCCGAGTGGACCGGAGCCTCCGGCGTGACGTTGCTCACCGAGGCGGCCAGGATCGTCCGCGCGGCGGGGTACGCGATCGGCAACGTCGCCGTGCAGGTCGTCGGGCAGCGCCCCAAGATCGGCAAGCGGCGGGACGAGGCCCAGCAGGTGCTGTCCGCCGCGGTCGGCGCGCCGGTCGCGGTCAGCGCGGCCACCACCGACGGGCTGGGCTTCACCGGCCGCGGCGAGGGGCTGGCGGCGATCGCCACCGCGCTGGTGGTGCGCACTCGCCCGGACGGGTGAACTCGCGGCGGTCCGGGCGGGTCGCGGAATGCTGTGGGGGTCGCCGTACGTTGCGTGATCGGAACAGCACCCGCCGATACGTCACGCGGTGCGGCGTCGAGGTCCGACCCCGCGGCACGTGACGCCGTACGCTCGAAAGGCACTGTCATGCCCGCTCTCTCCGACCAGGCCCGCGCGCTGATCGACGGCGCGAACGTCGCCACCGTCGCCACGATCCAGCCCGACGGCCGCCCGCAGCAGTCCCTGGTGTGGGTCACCCGCGAGGGCGACGAGGTCCTCTTCTCCACGCTCGAAGGCCGCCAGAAGCACAAGAACCTGGTACGGGACCCGCGCGTGACCCTGCTCGTCCACTCCGCCGCCAACCCCTACGCCTACCTGGAGATCCGCGGCACCGCCACCATCGGCCACGAGGGGGCGGCCGAACTGATCGACACCCTCGGCGTGAAGTACACCGGGAAGCCGTACGACTACGACGAGCCCGGTGACATACGGATCGTGGTCCGCGTCTCGGCGGAGCACATCGTCGAGCGCAGCTGAGGCAGCGGCTGGTCACGGCCTGCCCGCCGCGGCGAATGTCACCGTTGTGTGTGCTCTGTGCCAGACCGCGCGGGGCACACGCTTCGGGCCACTACCCTTGAAGGCGTGACTATTCGCCTGTATGACACCAACGCGCGCCAGGTCCGTGACTTCGTCCCGCTCACGGCGGGGCGCGTCTCGATCTACCTGTGCGGCGCCACGGTGCAGGCGGCCCCGCACATCGGGCACATCAGGTCGGGGCTCAACTTCGACATCCTCCAGCGGTGGTTCCGCTACCGCGGCTATCGGGTCACCTTCGTCCGCAACGTCACCGACATCGACGACAAGATCATCAGGAAGGCCGCCGACCAGGACCGCCCCTGGTGGTCCATCGGCTACGAGAACGAGCGCGCCTTCACCACCGGTTACGACGTGCTGGGCTGCCAACCCCCCACGTACGAGCCGCGTGCGACCGGTCATGTGCCGGAGATGATCGAGATGATGCAGGGGCTGATCGAGCGCGGGCACGCCTATGTCGCCGACGGCAACGTGTACTTCGACGTGCGCTCGTACGACGGCTATCTGGAGCTGTCCAACCAGGAGTTGGACAACCTCCGCCAGCCCGAGGGCGAGGGCGAGACCGGCAAGCGCGACCAGCGCGACTTCGCCATGTGGAAGGCGGCCAAGCCCGGCGAGCCGTCCTGGGACACGCCCTGGGGACGCGGCCGTCCCGGCTGGCACCTGGAGTGCTCCGCGATGGCCCACAAGTACCTGGGCGGCGTCTTCGACATCCACGGCGGCGGCATCGACCTGATCTTCCCCCACCACGAGAACGAGATCGCCCAGGCCAAGGCGTACGGCGACCGGTTCGCCCGCTACTGGGTGCACAACGCCTGGGTCACCATGAGCGGCGAGAAGATGAGCAAGTCGCTCGACAACTCGGTGCTCGTCTCCGACATGGTCCAGCGCTGGCGTCCCATCGTGCTGCGCTACTACCTGGGCACCCCGCACTACCGGTCGATGATCGAGTACAGCGAGGAGGCGCTGCGTGAGGCCGAGGCCGCGTTCGCGCGGATCGAGGGCTTCGTGCAGCGGGTCACAGAGAAGGCCGGCAAGGTGGTCGCGCCGGCCGCCGAGGTGCCGCCCGCGTTCGCCGAGGCGATGGACGACGACCTGAGCGTCCCGCAGGCGCTCGCCGTGGTGCACACCACGGTCCGGCAGGGCAACAGCGCGCTCACCGCGGACGACAAGGAGACCGCGGTCGCGCGGCTCGCCGAGGTGCGTGCGATGCTCGGAGTGCTGGGCCTCGACCCCCTGGACGAGCACTGGGCGGGCGAGGGCCGCGGCGACGACTTGCACGGCGTGGTGGACTCGCTGGTCCGACTGGTCCTGGAGCAGCGGCAGTCCGCCCGGGCCCGCAAGGACTACGGGACGGCCGACGCGATCCGCGACCAGCTCGTCCAGGCGGGCCTGGAGATCGAGGACACGCCCACCGGCTCCCGGTGGACCCTCCGAGGATGAAGCCGAGATACAGCGCGGGGTGGAGGTCGCGACCGAGGAACGAGGGAGCGGCGTCCGCCCGGAGCGGAGTCGAGGCGGAATCCGACCACGTACGCTGCGTTGGATGAAGCCGAGATGCAGCGCAGGGTGAAGGTCGCGACCGGGGAACGAGGGAGCGGCGTCCGCCCGGAGCGGAGTCGAGGCGGAATCCGGCCGAGAAGCGCTGCGGCTGACCCCGCGCCGCCGACCAGCGCCGAACCCGCGCGCCACAGACGTTTGTTGAGCTCGACCGAACTCGACCGAAGAAGAGTGAGAGTGCCCCATGGCCGGCAACAGCCAGCGCAGGAACCGCCGTACGTCCAACAAGAAGGGTGCTACGGTCGGCAGCGGCGGGCAGCGGCGCAAGGCCCTTGAGGGCAAGGGCCCCACCCCGCCCGCGGAGATGCGCAAGGGCCACAAGAAGAACCGCATCGCCACCGCCCAGGCCAAGCGCGCGGTCTCCGCGCAGTCCCGCCGCCCCTCCGGACGCGGCGCCAAGTCCACCTCGGAACTGGTCGTCGGCCGCAACCCGGTGGTCGAGGCACTGCGCGCGGACATCCCGGCGACGGCGGTGTACGTACAGCAGTTCATCGACAACGACGACCGGGTGCGCGAGGCGCTGACACTGGCCACCGACCGCGGTGTGCCGCTGCTGGAGGCCCCCCGGCCCGAACTGGACCGGCTCACCGCCGGGCTGAACCACCAGGGCCTGGTGCTCCAGATCCCGCCGTACGAGTACGCGCACCCCGACGACCTGGCCGCCGACGCCGCCGATCAGGGCGAGGACCCGCTGATCGTCGCCCTGGACGGGGTGACCGACCCGCGCAACCTCGGCGCGGTCGTCCGCTCGGTCGCGGCCTTCGGCGGTCACGGCGTGGTGGTGCCCGAGCGGCGCGCCGCCGGGATGACGGCGGGTGCCTGGAAGACGTCGGCGGGGACCGCCGCGCGGGTGCCGGTGGCCCGCGCGACCAACCTCACCCGCACCCTGGAGGCCTACCAGAAAGCCGGGCTGCTCGTCGTCGGGCTGGCGGCCGACGGGGACGTCGAGTTGCAGGATCTGGAAGCGCTCGCGGGTCCGGTGGTGATCGTCGCGGGCAGCGAGGGCAAGGGCCTGTCCCGGCTGGTCGGCGAGACCTGTGACCTGCTGGTGCGCATTCCGATGCCGGGCGGCGGCGCCGAGTCGCTGAACGCGGGCGTGGCCGCCGGCGTGGTGCTCTACGAGGCGTCGCGGCGCCGCGCGAGGTAACGCAGTGTCCTAATCGGGTGTCACTCGGTTAGATGAGTGTGGACACCAGAACACCCCGCACTCCTACGGGGGGAGGAGCGCCCGGATTCGACGAGCGTGTGCTGACCATGCCGCGGGTGCCGAGCGATCCCGCCCAGGTCATCGTCAATCACGCGAGCTTCCGGGTGCAGCTCGGCGCGAACTCGGCGCATGCCCTCGGCCTCGGCACCCACGGCTCGTTCGGCTCCGACGGCTCCCACGGCCCGCTCGACCCGCTCACCGACACGGCGCGGATTCCCGTCGTACCGCGGAGCTCCGGCCCCACCGGTGCTCCGGCCGGCCGCCGGAAGCTGGCGCCCGTGGTGTGGTCCGGGCGCGCCGAGCCCGGCGACCCCCTGGCCGGTGAGCTGTCGCAGGCGGTGCGCAACGCCGGGGCGGGCGCCGCCACCCAGCTGCTGCCGCGGATCGACGAGACGACCGTACTGCCGCCCGCCGTCCCCACGGTCGTCGGGCCGCGGACCGCGGGGGAGCCGACCGGGCTGCTCAGCGGCGTACGCCCGGCGCGCGGTGCGTACGATCCGGCGGACGACGCGGGCGACGACGAGCCGCGCGTCGGCTACATCGGGGAGGACGAGGAGGCGACCGGACGACGGCCGCGCGGCCGCCGCGCGGACCAGGTGCGGCACGCCTGGTACCCGCACCGCCGGATGAACCTCGGCATCGTGCTCCTGCCACTGCGGATCTTCCTCGGCTTCGTCTGTGTCTATGCCGGCATGGGCAAGCTCTGCGACCGCGTCTACTTCGACGGCGGCGAACGCGGCTCGATGGTCACCTGGCTCTCCTCACTGCACCCCTGGGCGCTCGCCGAGCCACTGCGCGACTCGGCGCTGAACCACCCGGTGGGCGCGGGCCTGAGCATCGCCTTCCTCCAGATCGTGGTCGGCGTGCTGACCGTCTTCGGCCTGTGGCAGCGGGTCGCCGCCGTCCTCGGCGCGGGCCTGTCGGTCGCGCTGCTGGTCACCGTGAGCTGGCGGACCGTACCGGTCTACGACGCCCCGGACTTCATCTACCTGGCCGCCTGGAGCCCGCTGATCATCGCCGGCGCTCCGGTCTACTCGATCGACGGCCACCTGGCCGGCGACGCCTGGCGGCGGCTCGGCCCGCGGGTCGGCGTGTGGGACCTGCGGCGCCGGGTGCTGCGCCGCGGCACCGCACTGGCCACCGTCATCATCGGCCTGACGCTGCTGGTCGGTTCGGTGCTCGGCGCGGCGGTGCGGGCCACCACCGGCCCCGACCGCGGCCGGCCCGGCGATCCGTACGTGGTGCCGAGCAACAGCCTGCCGGGCTCCCCCCTTCCGCCCCTGACCGGCGGCTCCCCGTCCGGTTCCGCCCCCGAGCCCTCGCAGTCCGTGAAAACCAGGAAGAAGGCGCACCGGAACGCGGTGACGCAGGCTCCGACGACGACGCCGGGGTACACCGAGACGACGAGCGGCGCGGGCGCGACCACGCGGGCCACGTCCGGCGGCTCGGGTGCGCAGTCCGGCACCGGCTCGGGTACGGGTACGGGTTCGCCGTACGGCTCCTCCGGTACGGGGTCCGGTCCCGGCTCCGACGGCACCTCGCAGGCGCCGCGATCTCCGGCCGGGCCGACCGGCCAGGCGCCCGCCGCCCCGCCGCAGCCGTCGGCCAGGCCCAGCCAGGGCGCGATCGGCGGACTGCTCGGCAGTCACTCGCCGACGGGCCTCCTGCTGGGCATGGAGCCGGGCCGAAGCGGCCCGGGCGGGGCGAGGAGCAGCGCGTAGGGCGTGCCCTGCTCCCTGGTCCCCGGAGGAACCGCACCCCTGTCCTCGCAGGACCGCGGCGGCCCGTACCGATCCCTCACCGGTACGGGCCGCCGCCGTTGCGCGTACCAGGTCGGCGCGCGCAGCGGACGGGCTCCTGTACGCCTTACGGTGAGCGCGATGTACGGGTGCGTACGCCCTACGCCGAGTGCGCCGCGCGCGCGCCCAGTTCCTTCGCGGCCTCGCTGAGGTCCTTCGCGGTGTCGATCGCCCGCCAGTAGGCGCCCTGCGGGATCGGGTAGCCGGCCAGGCGGCGCTCGCGGGCCAGGCGGGGGAAGGTGGTGCGCTCGTGGTCGCCCAAGTCCGGCAGCAGCGCGGTGAATTCGGGCGTGAAGACGTACACGCCTGCGTTGATGAGGAACGGTGAGGGCGGTGCCTCGATGAAGTCCAGCACCTGCCCGAACTCGTTGGTCTCCACCGCGCCCCACGGGATACGCGGGCGGGCCAGTGCCAACGTGGCGGTGGCGTCCCGCTCCTCGTGGAAGGAGGCCATGTCACGCAGCGAGAAGCGGGTCCAGATGTCGCCGTTGGTGGCGTACCAGGGTTCGTTCTGGCGGGGGAGCGAGGCGGCGGCGTACTTCAGGCCGCCGCCGCGGCCGAGCGGCTCGACTTCGACGACCGTGGTGACGGTCAGCGGCAGCGGCGTGGCGTCCAGCCACTCCTGGAGCACCTCGGCGAGGTGCCCGCAGGAGACCACGGCGTCGGTGACACCCTCGGCGGCCAGCCAGGCGAGCTGATGGCCGATGATCGGCGTCCCGGTGCCGGGGATCTCGACCATCGGCTTGGGCCGGTCGTCGGTGTACGGCCGCAGGCGTGTGCCCTGCCCACCGGCCAGCAGGACGGCCTGCGTGACGGGGGAGACATCGGCGGGCGGGTCGGGGCGGTCGGCGCGCGTCATGGAGCGCACCCTATGGGATCAGCCCATCGAGGCGACGCCGGTCGCGAACGCCGTGTCGCACACCGGCCGTGACCACGCCTGGGCTCGCTGCGTCGCACCGTCGTACTTGGCGACCGCGGCGCGGCCGAGCGAGCGGGCGATGGACGCGCAGTAGCGGGCGAGCGACGGGTGCCGGACCATGGCGACCTGGAGGTCGGTCAGGGCGACGCCCGGGTCCTTCTCCTGGAGTTCGGCCAGCAGTCGGTGGCGGAGCGCCTCCTGGGGCGCGGCGGCGGCCACCTCCGCCTTGCTCCTCGCGGAGGCGGTGAGGATCTGCGCCTCCGAGGACGAGGCCGCCCATGGGACGCGGGTGACGGCGAGCGTTCCCGACAGGACGAGAACGACCGGAAGAACGAGCGCGAATGTCTTGCCGAGACGGCGTGCTACCTGGATCACGCATCGGATGGTAGCGACTGGTGATGATGTGGCGACAATCAGTCACCCTGACGAGGGAGTGAAGTCGCCGATGAGGGTGGCGCGGATTGACGTACGCGCTCGAAAGGGCCAGGTATGCGTGGGTATGTGGCGACACCGGGTACGGACCCGTACGCACGGCGGGCGGCGAACCGGTCCGTGCCGGTCCGCCGCCCGCTCGCAGCGATCAGGTGTCCTCGCGCGGTCAGTCGCTCAGGCGCTCGCCGGAGGACGTGGCGAAGACGTGGGTCTCGCCGGCCCGCGGGATGACGTGCAGGACCGAGCCCTTCTCCGGGATCGCCCGGCCGCCGACCCGGATGACCAGGTCCTTGTGCTCGCCGCCGACCTCGGCGGAACCGTACACGTAACCGTCCGCGCCCAGCTCCTCGACCACGTTGACGGTGACGGCCAGGCCCGCGGGGGCGTCCTTGGACAGCGCGTTGCCGCTGCTCTCGCCGTTGACGATGTCGAAGTGCTCGGGGCGGACCCCGACGGTGACCGTGCGGTCGCCCTTGTCGGCGGCGGCCCGCACCGCTTCGCGCTCGACGTTCACGACCGCGTTGCCGAACTTCACGCCGCCGTCGATGATCGGGACCTCGACCAGGTTCATCGCCGGGGAGCCGATGAAGCCCGCGACGAAGAGGTTGGCCGGGCGGTCGTACATGTTCCGCGGGCTGTCGACCTGCTGGAGGAGGCCGTCCTTGAGCACCGCCACGCGGTCGCCCATGGTCATGGCCTCGACCTGGTCGTGGGTGACGTAGACGGTGGTGACGCCGAGGCGGCGCTGGAGGCTGGCGATCTGGGTACGGGTCTGCACACGCAGCTTGGCGTCCAGGTTCGACAGCGGCTCGTCCATGAGGAAGACCTGCGGCTCGCGGACGATCGCGCGGCCCATCGCGACGCGCTGCCGCTGACCACCGGAGAGCGCCTTGGGCTTACGGCCCAGGTACTCGCTGAGGTCGAGGATCTTGGCGGCCTCCTCGACACGCTTGCGGATCTCCGCCTTGTTGACGCCGGCGATCTTCAGGGCGAAGCCCATGTTGTCCGCGACGGTCATGTGCGGGTAGAGCGCGTAGTTCTGGAACACCATCGCGATGTCCCGGTCCTTGGGCGGCAGGTGCGTGACGTCACGCTCCCCGATCCGGATGGCGCCGCCGTTGACGTCCTCCAGCCCCGCGAGCATCCGCAGCGAGGTGGACTTGCCGCATCCCGACGGCCCGACCAGGACCAGGAACTCGCCGTCCCCGACCTGGATGTCGAGCCCGTCCACCGCGGGCTTCTCGCCGCCCGGGTAGATCCGGGTCGCCTTGTCGAACGTGACAGTAGCCATGACTGTGCGCAGTCCCTTCACCGGCAGGAACGTGCCGGACGATCCGAGTAAAGGAAGTCGACCAATTGGTCCAGTCCGCACCGCGCGGACTTCCCGGCGACGCTACCCCCGCGACGGCATCCTTGTCACCAGCTCCCGCCCACCGGTTTTTCGCCCGCACCCCGGGAACCCCGCCCGCTACACTTACACGCGCGCCTCCTTAGCTCAGCTGGCCAGAGCGACGCTCTTGTAAAGCGTAGGTCGTCGGTTCGAACCCGACAGGGGGCTCCACGAACAGCCTGATCAGGCCGCTTCCGGTCCGGCAGGCTCGCCGTCTTCCGGCTCCTGCGTGAGCGGTGCGTGAGCGGAAGTGTCCTCGGCTGCCTTCCTGGCCCGGGGCACTGCCGCTGCCGCGCGCTCGGTCAGCTCCTCCTCGTATTCCTCGAACAGCTCCATGTAGGTGTTCGAGGTCAGCACGATCGTGGAGTGCCGCAGCTTCTTCTTCGCGTCGTGCAGGTCTCCGCCGCCGGCCTTCACCAGCGCCGCTGCACCGTGTCTCAGGTCCCGCAGGTTGATCGGCGGCAGCCCGGCCGCCTCGCGGACGTCCTGGAAGACGTCCGATACCGAGTCCGGGTGCAGCCACGTCCCGTCTTCCTGGACGAACACCTTGCCCGTGTCCGTCCACGGCAGCCGGTCCGCCTCGCGCCGGGCGCGCTCGGCCAACTGCCGCTCTCGGTGCGCCTGTAGTACCGCCACCGTCTCCTTGTCGACCTTCACTTCGGCCGCCGAGCCGTCCGTCTTCGGGTCGGTCTCGATGGGCGTCCACCTGTCGCGGACGATCTCCTTGGCCACGCCTATGGCGCGGCCTGCATAGTTGACGTTCGCCCAGTCCAGGCCGACCGCCTCACCGCGCCGCAGCCCGTGGTGTGCGATCACGTGGAAGATGGCGTACAGGCGGTGGCTCTCAGCCGCGTCGAGGAACGCGCCGAGCTGGGCGGGCGTCCACACCATCACACGGCTCGGCTTCTCGCCGGCCGCCTGCCAGCGCGCCACGCGCTCCGCCGTCCACAGCATCCCCTTCGGGCGCCGCACGGTCTCCAGCTCGACGTAAGCGGCCGGGTTGAAGGTGATGTACTGCCGCCGGATCGCGAAGTTCAGCGCGGTCCGGAGCGTGTTACGGATCTCCAGCTTCGTGGCTGGCCCGGTGATGCGCCGGTAGGGCTTCATCTCGGCGAGTTTGGCGCGCTCGGCGTCCAGGCGGGCCCGCTCGGCGGCCGGCGGCCGGGACCGCTTCCCCCACGTCGCCCGCGCCTCCTGCTCACGGCGCGCGGCGTTCTCTGCCCGTATCACGTCGTTGGCGTCGTCGATCGTGTCGAAGTACGCCTGGCAGTGCCCGACGTTCAACCGGTCGAGGCGGTGGTGTCCCAGCGCGTGACGAAGGTGGTACTCCACGCGCGACTCGTAGTTGTTCACAGTGGTGGCCCGCTTCGACTTCCGTTTGGCCTCAAGCCACTCGTCGAGCAGGTCGCCCACCGTCATCGTGGATGTCAGCTTCTGCCCGTGGACCAGTCGCCGCCGGGTCTCTGCGAGGTCGGGCAGGGGCGCGTTCTTGTCCTTGGAGACGGCCTCCAGCAAGTCCCCGATCTTCACCTGCGCCTCGGTGTCGTCACCGTCCGGCAGGGCGAGCAGGGCGCGCACGGCGTCCAGCGCCTCCTGGGCCTTCTTCGCGGACTCGTACCCGGAGCGGCTGAACGAGCGCCGGCCGCCGTCCTCTCGCGGGGGCAGTTCCTGTCGGACGGCGTACACGCCGTGCCGTCTGCTGGTGAGCTGCGAGCACGTCTTGCCCAGCGGCTTGCCGTCCTCGCCGCGGCAGTAGCAGCGGCGGTAAGTGGAACCCTTCATGCAAGTGCCTTTCAGATGGTCCGAACGCCCCTATGATTCCTTGCTAATTTCGCCACCGCGAGATCCTGGAGCAGGGCCCAGAATTCCTTCTTTGCGCGCCTGCGCAACCCACTTGGCGGCCGTGGAATGGGTTGTCGCGAAAACTTGCTGTACGGCCCGGGTGGGCGGCGCTCCATCTGCGTCCGCCTTCCGATACGCCTCGGCCACCTTTTCCAGGTGCTCGCGCGTAATGCGGTTCCGCCGTCGGCGGTGGATAGAAGTCGACTCGGCGCGCTCGGCGTTGAGTCGGCCAAATCCCTTCAGCTGACTTTGCCAGGTACGCGCGGCCTCGTCCCAACTGCTGCGCAGATCACCCCAGCCGTTCTCTGCGCTCTCCTTGGCGAGCTCGTCGGGGTCAACCGTCGCCAGGAAGCGAGCCATGCCGATGATGCACAGGCGCTTCCAGGTGTCCATGGGCGCAGCTCGGCGCATCCGGTCGAGAGCCGTTGGGACATCACTGCGCGACGACATGACCGTCGTCAGCTGCACTTCACCCTCATGGGTCCGGAAACAGAGGAAGACGACGTCGCTCTGATCGTCGGGATGCGCAACTCCGGTGAATGACTCTGGCAGCAGGACATTTCCCGCTCGTTCGAGCGCGGGCCAGTGAACGAACTGATCCATAGGCCAGCCGGCGAGGACGTTCAGGACCCAGCCGTCAGGGAGTGTCGGAGTCTCAACCATGTGCCCATCATGTCGTCGTGGCAAAGGTTCGGCAAGCCGAGCACATGTTGGAACCACCTGATCGCGGGTAGCTACTGGCAGAGTTACTGCAAGGTGATGGGTGGCGGAATGGCAAGGTGACGGGTAGGGTTCCCGTCATGACCAAAGCCCACGCTTTGCGTCTCGTCCAGCTCCGTGCGGCCATCTCCACTGGAGAAACGCGCGAGTTGCGAGTCGCTGCGCGTCTCTCGATCAGCGAGCTGGCAGCCGCTTGCGGCGTCGACCAGTCCACTCTTTGGCGGTGGGAGCAGGGAAAACGTCTGCCTCGCGGTGACCGCGCCCTCCGCTACGCCGACCTTGTCGACTCGCTCCGTAAGCGGATCAGGGAGTCGGCGTGACGGCCGCCGAAGCAGTACAGGCCACCACCGATGCCGTCCACCGCAACGCGTCGAGGATCGCCGAGATCATCGACCCCAACCAGCCCGCTGTGGTCCCCCTGTGGTCCCGCGAAGGGCTCTGCGTCGGCAAAGCCCTCGGGCTGGCTGAAAGCACGACCTATCAGCTCGCTGCGCAGAACCGCTTGCCGATCGAGGTCATCCGGCTCGGCCGCCGCCGCGTGTGCCGGACCGTCGACCTTCAACGCCTCCTCCGGCTCCTGCCCGAGGAAAACGACAACGCCCCCGG
>NZ_DATDBG010000009.1:0-22376 GCF_036524955.1 Streptomyces sp. | reverse complement strand
GGGGGGCGCGGGGCGCGGTGAGGTGGTGGTGTCGGCGGCGGGCGGCGCCGCGGTACCAGTCGAGGCCGGGGCCGCGGGGTGCCGCGGGGCGGTGCCCGCAGGGCCGGGAGCCGCGGTATCCGCTGAACCGGCGGCCGGGTGCGCCGGAGCGGTTCCGGGGGCGTCGGCGGGCGCCGCCGACGGCTCGCCGTCCTCGGCGGGCGCGAGCACCTCGCTGCCCCGGGGCTCCGCGGGAAGGTCGTTGACGTTGGCGTGCGTGACCGGCCGCCGGCGGGACGCCGTACGGATCGCGGCGCACGCGGCGACGCCGAGGACCGCGACGGCGGTCACGCCCCATGTGCCCCGGTCGGCCAGGAGCGCGGCGCCGGCCGCGACCATACCCGCGGCCGGGAGGGTCAGCGCCCACGCCGCGACCATCCGACCCGCGGTGCTCCACCGCACCACCGCACCCGTGCGGCCGAGCCCCGCGCCCAGCACCGAGCCGGAGGCGACCTGCGTGGTGGACAGGGCGAAGCCGAGGTGCGAGGAGGCGAGGATGGTGGCCGCGGCGCCGGTCTGCGCGGCGAACCCCTGCTGCGGCTGGATGTCGGTCAGGCCCCGGCCGATGGTGCGGATGATCCGCCAGCCGCCCAGGTACGTGCCGAGCGCGATCGCGCTGCCCGCCGAGACGATGACCCACAGCGGCGGGTCGGAGTGCGGGGCGATGACGCCGCCGGTGATCAGGGCGAGCGTGATGACGCCCATCGTCTTCTGCGCGTCGTTGGTGCCGTGGGCCAGGGAGACCAGGCCGGCCGAGGCGATCTGCCCGGCGCGGTAGCCCTTGGAGGTCGCCTCGGGGTCGGCGCCGCGGCCTACGCGGTAGGTGAGCCGGGTGGCGAGCGTCGCGGCCAGGCCCGCCACGACGGGCGCGGCCACGGCCGGGATGAGGACCTTCATGACCACCGCGTCGCCGTGCACCCCGTGCGTGCCGACCGAGACCAGGGTCGCGCCGATGAGGCCGCCGAAGAGCGCGTGCGAGGAACTGGACGGCAGTCCGGCCAGCCAGGTGAGCAGGTTCCAGACGATCGCGCCGACCAGACCGGCGAAGATCACCTCCGGTCTGATCCCGGCGGACTCGTCGACGATGCCGCCGGAGATGGTCTTGGCGACCTCCACCGAGAGGAACGCGCCGACCAGGTTCAGTACGGCGGACATGGCCACCGCGGTCCTGGGCTTGAGTGCGCCGGTCGAGATGGTGGTGGCCATCGCGTTGGCGGTGTCGTGGAAACCGTTCGTGAAGTCGAACACGAGTGCGGTGGCGATCACGAGCCCGATCAGGAGCGTGATGTGTTCCATGGACCCAGACATTCGTTTGATCCGACAGTGGCCAGGCGACCGTACGGATCATGGGTGAACGGAAGGTGAACTGGGGGCGGATTCGCGATGCCGGCGCGAACCGTGGTTGAACGGTGGCCGAACAGTTCAGTGCCGGGCGGAGATCCGGTCCGCGTACCGCGCCACCGGATCGGTGGCCGCGCTCCGGCCGGCCAGCTCGCGGCGGTCCGCCGTGCGGTAGGCCGCGTACAGGCCGCGTACCCCCGCCCACCGGAACGGCTCCGGCTCCCAGCGCCGTACCCGGTGGCCGACCCACGGCAGCGCGGTCAGCTCGGTGCGCTGCCCCTGCCCGGAGTCCAGCCGCACCAGGTCCCGCAGGGTGCGCGCCGCCAGGTTGGCGGTGGCCACCCCGCTGCCGACGTAGCCGCCCGCCCAGCCGAGCCCGGTCGTACGGTCGAGGTGCACGCTCGCGCACCAGTCCCGTGGCACCCCGAGCACGCCCGACCACGCGTGGTCGACCGCCACCCCGGCCGTCGCGGGGAAGAACCGCACCAGGATCTCCCGCAGCGCCTCGACCGTCGCCGCCCGCGTCCGCCCGTCGTTGTCGGTACGGGAGCCGAAACGGTACGGCACCCCGCGCCCGCCCAGCGCGATCCGCCCGTCCGCGGTGCGCTGCGCGTACATGTACGCGTGCGCCATGTCGCCCAGCGTCTCGCCGCCCTCCCAGCCGATCGTCGCCCAGATCTCCGGCGGCAGCGGCTCGGTCACGATCATGGAGGAGTTCATCGGCAGCCAGGTGCGCCGCTGACCCTTCAGCGACGCGGTGAAGCCCTCGGTGCAGCGCAGCACGTAGGGCGCGCGGACCGTGCCGTACGGGGTGACCGCGTGCTTCGGGCGGATCTCGGTGACCGCGGTGCCCTCGTGGATGGTCACGCCGAGCCGTTCCACCGCCGCGGCCAGGCCCTGGAGCAGTTTCACCGGCTGCACCCGCGCTCCGTGCGGCGTCCAGGTGCCGCCCACCGTGCCCGCCACCCGCACCCGTCGGGCCGACTCGGCGGCGCTCAGCAGCACGCGGTCCTTCTCGCCGAACGCCGTCTCCGCCTCGTGGTAGGCCCTCAGCCGCGCCAACTGGGCCGGGTTGTACGCCACTTCCAGCACCCCGCCGCGGTGGATGTCCGCGTCGACGCCCTCCTGCGCGGCGACCCGGATCACCTCGTCCACGGTGTCGTTCATCGCCCGCTGGAGCGCGAGCGCGGCCTCGTACCCGTGCATGCCGGCGTACCGGTCGCGGCCCGCGATGCCGTTGTAGAGCCACCCGCCGTTGCGGCCGGAGGCGCCGTACCCGCAAAAGCGCGCCTCCAGCACGGTGATCCGCAGGAAGGGCACCGCCTGCTTCAGGTAGTACGCCGTCCACAGGCCGGTGTAGCCGCCGCCCACGATCACCACGTCGGCATCCGCGTCGCCCGGCAGCGGTTCGCGGGGAACCGGGACGCCGATTCCCGCGTACCAGAAAGAGATGCCGCCGTTGACGGTGGTCATAATGCTCCTGCGGTGCGTTTGCCCGGTGGGTGGTGTGCGGGACGCTACTTCCCGCTCCGAGCACACGGCAATGTCCACCCTGTGACCGAGAGCCGGAACACGCCACCAGCCGGCCAGCCGGCACCCCGACCAGCAAAGGACGCGCGGTGCGTGACGCAGTGGAGAAAGCCTGGTCGGAGGTGGTGGACACGGCACGCCGCACGGTCTCCGACGGCCTGGTGGTCGGTACCTCGGGCAACGTCTCGGCCCGGGTCGGCGACCTGGTGCTCGTCACGCCGACCGGGGTCCCGTACCACCGGCTCGGACCGGACGACGCGGTCGCCGTGGACCTGGAGGGGCGGCAGGTACGCGGCGAGCTGCGGCCCACCAGCGAGCTGCCCACCCACCTGGCCGTCTACCGGGCGACCCCGGCCCGCGCGATCGTCCACACCCACGCCCCGCACTCCACCGCCGCCTCCACCCTCGTCGGCAGGCTTCCCGCCATCCACTACATGACAGCGGACCTCGGCGGCCGTGTCCTCACCGCCGGCTACGCCCTGTACGGCAGCGACGCACTGGCCCAGGCCGTGCTCCGGGCGCTGCGCGACGGCCGCACCGGCTGCCTGATGCGCAACCACGGCGCCCTCACCTACGGCGACACCCTCGACCAGGCGTACGACCGTACGGCGCAACTGGAGTGGATGTGCCGGGTGTGGCTGCTGGCCAGGTCGGCCAACGACACGGGCCGGGCGGCGACCTTGTCCAACCGGGAGCTCCACAAGGCCCGGGAGAAGCTCAAGGGGTACGGGCAGAACGGCGGACCGCTGAGCTGACACCCGGCTGACACCAGGCCTTCACCTGGGCTTTCGCCACCCGATCGCCGTGGCCCTCTGGCCACACCGCCGCTGTCCGCCCACACTGGGAGGCGATGCGCCTTCGATTCGCGGTGGCCGCGGCGGCCACGACGGTGGTGGGTGCCGGGACGGCCGCGTTGGCGGCCGGCCGGTACGGGTCCCGCTTCGCCCTCAAACCGTCGGTCGCGGGCCCGCCGCCCGAGGGCCTGATCGCCGTCCATTCCGTCACCCGCGACCGCGTTGTCCTCACCCGCACCGGGGCCACCGCCCGCAGGGGCGTGTACGGCCTGGTCGGCATCGGTGTGCACGCGACCGTCGGCGCGGTCACCGAGCAGACCGCGTACTCCGTGACCCGCCGGCTGCTGCGGGTCCAGCAGGGCGCGCTCGGCGGCGGCGGATTCGTCCGGACGACTCCGCAGGCGTACTGCGGCGACCCCGGCAGCGCGCACGGGCTGCACTTCACCGACGTCGAGGTGCCCGGCGAACTCGGGCCGCTGCCCGCATGGTTCCTGCCCGGCGCCCGTGCCACCTGGATCATCGCCGTGCACGGCGTGGGCGCCACCCGCGAGCAGGTGCTGAACGTCCTGCCCGCCCTGCGCCGCTTCCGCTTCCCGCAACTCGTCCCGGCCTACCGCAACGACCCCGGCGCCCCCTCGTCCCCCGACGGCATCGGCCACCTCGGCGACACCGAGTGGCGCGACCTCGACGCGGCCATGCGCTACGCGGTCGACCACGGTGCCCGGCGGCTGATTCTCTACGGCTGGTCCACCGGCGCCACCATGGCGCTGCGCGCGCTGAACCAGTCCGCGGTACGCGACCGGGTCGGCGGTCTGGTGCTGGACTCCCCGGTGCTGGACTGGCGGTCCACCGTGAAGGCGGCCGTCACAGCGCGTGGTCTGCCCGCCGCCCTCACCCCCCTCGCGGTACGCGCCGCCGAGGGCCGCACCGGACTGCGCGCGGCCCGGCATTCCGACGCCGCCGTACCGTCCGCGATCACCGTCCCCACCCTGATCGTGCACGGCCCCGACGACGCCTTCGCGCCCTGGGCCGCGTCCCGCGAACTCGCCGAGGGGCGGCCCGACATGGTGGCCTTCCACAGTGTGCCCGGGGCGCCCCACGCGGCCATGTGGAACGCCGATCCGGACACGTACGAGGAACGGCTGCGGCGCTTCCTCACGCCGCTCATGTGAGCGGGGTCGCGTGCGCGTTTGGGAATCTGGGCACCCAGCGGACACACTTCTCCAGTGACGTCCCGTAGCCCGCGAGACACTCCGATCCGCCTCGTCCCCCGCCGGCCTCTCACGGCCGCCCGCCGGACCGCCACGACGCGCAGGTCCCGACCTCCGCGCCCGCCCGAGGGCACGCCCTCGGTACCCGAACTCGCCCGCCTGGCCAGGGCCGAACTCGCCGACGCCGTACGGCTCGCGCGCTGGGCGGGCACCGGGCCCGGCACCGCGGGGACGACCGGCATACTGCCCGACACCACCGTCCGTCTGGCCGCCGACGACCTCGGCCTGACGCCGGGCCAGATCCGTACCCACTGGGACCGCGCCCGGCTGGCCGGACTGGTCGAACTGCACGACGGCACCGCCCGCCCCGGCTGGCGGCTGCGCGCCTGGGACAACGACGACACCGCGGTACTGCGCGGCTGGGTCGCACTGTTCGACGCCTGGTCGCTGGCCCACCCCTTCCTGCCCGGGTTCCTGCCCGGCGGCGAGGCGGGAGCCGACGCCGACCGCGGACCGGACCCCGAGGCGGGACCGGACCAGACGGCCGGCCCCGGCCCCGCGCCCGGCCCCGACCCCGCCCTGGTCGCCGAAGTCATCGAAGCCGCACCCCAGTTGCTCTCCTTCCTGCACCTGTCCAACGGCCCCGAGCCGATCGACGCCCTGCTCGACCTGCTCCGCCAGCGGGTGGCCGAACTGCGCACCGAGCGCCACGAGCCGCCCGCCGACGGCGACCCGCTGCCCGCGCTGCTCGACTGGACGCTGGAGGCCGCCACGCTGGTGGGGGCGCTCCGCCCCCGCGACCCGCTGCGCCCGGACGAGGTGGCCCTGACCGCGCTGGGCAGTTGGGCGGTCTGGGTCAAGCTGGAGCAGATCTGCGTGGCCGCGCAGGGACCCGCCGGGCACATGGAGCAGTCCGCCGAGACCATGCTGCGCGCCTGCTCCCGGCTCTCCCCGGGCCCGGCCCGCGCCGAGTACCGGGCCTGGCTTGCCGCCCGGCCGGTGGCGCTCGCCGTCGCCGAACTCCTGGACACCGCGCGCGGCGACGACGCCCTGCTGCGCGGCCTGGCCTTCGAGGCGCTGCGGGTGGTCGGCGACCCCGCCGAGGCCGCGGTACGGGCCGTGGTCGCCGAACCGACCCTGCGCCCGTACGCCGTGCTGTGGCTGGCCGAACTCGACGGCGGCGATCCGGACACCGCCACCGGGCTGCTCACCCGCGAGGAGGCCACCTGGCTGTGGGTCGACACCGCCGCCGCCGTCGCCGACCACGGCGAGGACCACCTGTTGGTCAGTCATCTGGAGACCGCCGTCCAGGGTTCGGTCCCCGGGTTGCTGGAGGAAGTGCGCAACGTCGGCCACCCGCGCACCGTGCAGGTCCTGGTGGCGCTGGCCGCCGCCCACCCCGACCCGGCCCTGGCCAAGGCGATGCGCCGGGCGGCGTTCCAGGTCCACAACGGGGAGGCGTGACGCGCGTCGACCCGGGGATGTGAGGTACCCCACACCTGTCCGGCTTGGGACGGTAAGGCCGTTGCCAGGCGCCAGTAGACTGGGCGCCATGGCAGTTTTCCTCCTCGATTAGCGGCGGCGTACGACCTCGACGCCCCCCGACTGTCGTCCGTATGCCCTGGAGCTTTTCCCGTGATCACTGCCACCGGCATCGAGTTGCGCGCCGGCGCCCGCATCCTCATCGAGTCCGCCTCCTTCCGGGTCGCCAAGGGCGACCGCATCGGCCTGGTCGGCCGCAACGGCGCCGGCAAGACCACCCTCACCAAGGTGCTGGCCGGCGAGGGCCAGCCGGCCGCCGGCAGCGTCACCCGCTCCGGCGAGGTCGGCTACCTGCCGCAGGACCCGCGCACCGGCGACCTCGACATCCTGGCGAGCGACCGCATCCTGTCCGCCCGCGGCCTCGACACCGTGCTGCGCAAAATGCGCGAGAACGAGGAGCGGATGGCCAACGGAAAAGGTGCCACCCGTGACAACGCGATGAAGAAATACGCGCGCCTGGAAACGGAGTTCCTCACCAAGGGCGGGTACGCCGCCGAGGCCGAGGCCGCCACCATCGCCGCCGCGCTCGGCCTGCCCGACCGCATCCTCGGCCAGCAGTTGCACACCCTCTCCGGCGGCCAGCGCCGCCGGGTGGAACTGGCCCGCATCCTGTTCTCGGACGCCGACACGCTGCTGCTGGACGAGCCGACCAACCACCTGGACGCCGACTCCATCGCCTGGCTGCGCGACTACCTGAAGACGTACCGCGGCGGATTCATCGTCATCTCGCACGACGTCAACCTCATCGAGACGGTGGTCAACAAGGTCTTCTACCTGGACGCCAACCGCTCCGGGATCGATGTCTACAACATGGGCTGGAAGCTCTACCAGCAGCAGCGCGAGGCCGACGAGAAGCGCCGCAGGCGCGAGCGCGCGAATGCGGAGAAGAAAGCCGCCGCGCTGAATTCGCAGGCCGACAAGATGCGTGCCAAGGCCACCAAGACGGTCGCCGCGCAGAACATGGCGCGCCGCGCGGAGAAGCTGCTGTCCGGCCTCGAAGAGGTCAGGCAGTCCGACAAGGTGGCCAGGCTGCGCTTCCCCGAGCCGGCGCCGTGCGGCAAGACCCCGCTGATGGCGTCCGGGCTGTCCAAGTCCTACGGCTCGCTGGAGATCTTCACCGATGTCGACCTGGCCATCGACCGCGGCTCGCGGGTGGTCATCCTCGGGCTGAACGGCGCCGGCAAGACCACGCTGCTGCGGCTGCTGGCCGGGGTGGAGCAGCCCGACACCGGCGAGGTGACCCCGGGCCACGGCCTCAAACTGGGCTACTACGCCCAGGAGCACGAGACGCTCGACCCGGACCGCACCGTGCTGGAGAACATGCGCTCGTCCGCGCCGGACACCGATCTGGCCGAGATCCGCAAGATCCTCGGCTCGTTCCTCTTCTCCGGCGACGACGTGAACAAGCCCGCGGGGGTGCTCTCCGGTGGTGAGAAGACCCGGCTGGCGCTCGCCTCCCTCGTCGTCTCCAGCGCCAACGTCCTGCTGCTGGACGAGCCCACCAACAACCTCGACCCGGCCAGCCGCGAGGAGATCCTCGGCGCGCTGCACACCTTCACCGGCGCGGTGGTGCTGGTGACCCACGACGAGGGCGCGGTGGAGGCACTGCAACCGGAGCGGATCATCCTGCTGCCGGACGGCGTCGAGGACCTGTGGGGCCAGGAGTACGTGGACCTGGTGGCGCTGGCCTGAGCGGGACGGACCCCGGACGGGCGGCCGTCGGCGCCGGACCCCGGCCGGAGGGCCGCCCACCGCCGGGTGATCACTCGGAGTCGATCGTTCGGCCCATCACTGATCCTTCATCTGCGTGAGTCGGGCTGGTACCGGGGCGGTGCGCGGCGGCGCCGCGCCCGGGCCGGCCGTGATCAGTGGCGTGACGTCGGTAAACTCCTTACCACCCGCGGCTGACCTGCCGGTACTCACCGACGACGGTTCTCCGCGCCGAATTACCCGGGTGGGAATGCGGCGCCGACCCCCTTGCCCGGGCCCTATCTCGGCATTCCTGTTGCGAATGTCCCATGACGGACCTTGTCGAATGGGTGGCCAGGAGCGCGCTTAGGGGTGATCATGAGAGTCCATAGCGCACTTCCCTGGAGGAGGCACGGGTGGCCGAGACTCTGAAGAAGGGCAGCCGGGTGACCGGCGCCGCGCGCGAGAAGCTCGCGGCAGACCTGAAGAAGAAGTACGACTCCGGTGCGAGTATCCGTGCCCTGGCCGAGGAGACCGGCCGCTCGTACGGGTTCGTGCACCGGATGCTCAGTGAGTCCGGCGTGACCCTGCGCGGTCGCGGCGGTGCGACACGAGGCAAGAAGGCCACGGCGGCCTGACCGGCCCGACTGGCCGGGCATCTGCCTCCCGACCCCGGACACCTTCCGTCCCCGGAGTTCCGGCGCTCCGACCGCCTGGTTACTCTTCGGTAATCATGTCCGTGGTCCGCTCGGAGGTGCCCGATGCCCGAAGACAACACCCTGCTCGACCGTGACGGAGTGCGGCTGACCGTCGAGGGCGCCGTCGCCCATGTCACCTTGTGCAACCCGGCCAGGCGCAATGCGCAGTCGCCCGCGCTGTGGCGGGCGCTGGTCGAGGCGGGGCGGCTGCTGCCGGGACAGGTGCGGGTGGTGGTGCTGCGCGGCGAGGGCGTGTCCTTCTCCGCGGGGCTCGACCGGCAGGCGTTCACTCCCGGGGGTTTCGACGGCGAGCCGTCCTTCCTGGATCTCGGCCGGGCTCCGGAGAAGGAACTCGACGCGACCATCGAGGAGTACCAGGAGGCGTTCACCTGGTGGCGGCGCACCGATCTGATCACGGTCGCCGCCGTCCAGGGCCATGCGATCGGCGCCGGATTCCAGCTCGCCCTCGCCTGTGACCTGCGGGTCTGCGCCGACGACGCCCAGTTCGCGATGCGCGAGACCAGCCTCGGCCTGGTGCCCGACCTCACCGGCACCAAGCCGCTGGCCGAGCTCGTCGGCTACGGCCGGGCGCTGGAGATGTGCGTCACCGGGCGTTTCGTCCGCGCCGAGGAGGCCGAACGCACCGGCCTGGCCAACCTCGTCGTGCCCGCCGCGGAACTCGGCGCCGCCGTCGCCGACCTGGTCGCGGCCCTGGTCGCCCCGCCGCGCGACGCGGTCAACGAGACCAAGGCTCTGCTGCGGTCCGCCGCCGGCCGCACCGCGACCGAGCAGTTCGCCGCCGAACGCTCGGCGCAGGGCCGCCGCCTGCGGGACCTGGCCGGGTTGGGGGAGTGACGCTGCGCCCGGTCGGGGGCGCGGGGAACTGCGGGCTCGGCCGTGACGAAGGCGCACCCGGCAGTGCTCCGGTCTCGCCGAGCCGGATTCCGTTCGTCGCGGGATGCGGCCCGGTGGGGGCTGGTCGCGCGGTTCCCCGCGCCCCTGCGGGGCGCACCCCCGGGGTTACCCGGGCCGCACCCCGCCGGTTCCCCGCACCCCGCCGGTTCGCCGCGCCCCTGCCGGAGCGCACCCCGGTTCCGCCGGGCCTCGCCCCGTCGGTTCCCCGCGCCGCCCCTGCGGGGCGCTACGCGTCCGTCACCACCACGGCCGCCGTCACCGGTCCCGGGGCGCCGGGTTCGGCGGCGGCCGTGGTGGCCGCGAGCACCGCACGGGCCACGTCCAGCGCCACCCGGCCCGGCGCCACCGCGATCTGCGCCAGCACCCGGCGGCCGGGGGCGCCCTCGTCCGCCGACGTGTCCAGCACTCTCAGGCCAGGACCGAGCCCGGCCAGCCGCCGGGTCAGGCCCAGCACCCCCGGTACCGCCCGCGCCGCCGCGTCGATCACCTCGGCGGCGCCGGGTTCCGCGCTGCCCGGCATCGCCTCCACCGCGTCGTCCGGGGTGTCGGAGGTCGGAGGCCCGTCGTCCGCGGCGTCGGACATCGGCGGCCCGTCGTCCAGCAGCCCGGTCACCCGCAGGTCCACCGCCGTCACCCGCAGCCCGAGCAGGTCCTGGGCGGCAGTCCACAGCGCGTCGCGCACCCGGTGCGCCGCGAGCGGCAGCGGCTCGTCCGGCACGGCCTCGAATCCGGCGTCGATCCGTACCGGCAGGTGCGGCAGCGCGCCGACCGGGGCCGCCGCCGGGACGGTCGCCGAGACACCGTCCGCCAGGGCCACGCCCACCGCGCCGAGCCGTATCCCCGGCAGCGCCGCGCAGGTCCGCCGCATCACGCACACCACCGCTTTCTCCGTGATCCAGACCGCGTCGTCCGGGCCTCCGAGGGGAAGGAGCCGTCCCAGGGCGACCTGCTCCCGTACGGTGCGGGTCAGTCGGTCCATGGTCACCGGGCATCGTCCTTACTGGGCCGACCACTCGAATGGGGGGTCGGCGGTACCCACTGGCCGCATCCCCGCAGCGGAGCGGAGCGCGCGCACCTAGTGTGGGACACGGAGCAGCCCAGACGAAGGGACGACTCGCGATGACCGACACCGCGCAGTACGACCGGTCGCAGCCCGAAGGCTCGACCGAGGGCAGGACACTGGAGAAGGGCGCGCCCGGGGGTCGCAGGGCGCTCGGGGACCCGGCCACCCGCGGGCGTACCACGATCGCCGACGGCGTGGTGGAGAAGATCGCCGGACTCGCCGCCCGGGACGTGGTGGGTGTGCACGCCATGGGGACCGGTCTGGCCCGCACGTTCGGCGCGGTGCGCGATCGTGTGCCGGGCGGCGGCCGTTCGGTGACCCGGGGCGTCAAGGCAGAGGTCGGCGAGGTACAGGCCGCGATCGACCTGGACATCGTGGTGGATTACGGGGTGTCCATCGTCGAAGTGGCCCGTGCGGTGCGGGAGAACGTGATCGCCGCGGTGGAGCGGATGACCGGTCTGGAAGTGGTCGAGGTCAACGTCGCGGTCGGCGATGTCAAGCTGCCCGACGAACTCGATGAGGAAGAGCGTGAGCAGCGGGTCCAGTAGCGTGCGCGGGTCGGCGTGGTCCGGATCGGATCGGAGGCGGTCCGGCCGGCGGCCCGGTGGTGGTCCATCCGTCGCGCACACTCGTGCGGACGGCGATGGCTGATGGGGACGGAGAGCGCAGGATGAGCATGGCGGTGATCGGCCTGGTCGTCGGGATGACGCTGGGTTTCGCCGGGTACTTCGGCGGCTTCGGAGCTTTTCTGCTGGTGGCGGCGCTCGGCGCGGTCGGCTTCGTGGCGGGCAAGTTCATCGACGGCGACCTCGAACTGGGAGACTTCTTCCGCTCGCGCGACCGTGACAGGCGGCGTTGATGGCGGAGGCCCTTCCCTCCCAGTTGCCCGCCGGGGAGCGCGGCGGCCTGCGCATCGCCGACCGGGTGGTGGCGAAGATCGCCGCCCAGGTGGCCGGTGAGGTGCTGTCCGGCGCGCCCGGCGCCGAACTGGTGCCGCGCGACGCCCGCCCGCACGCCTCGGTCTCGCTGCGCAAGGACACCGCCCGGCTGCGGATCACCCTCGAACTCGGCTACCCCGTCGACATCGGCGCGGTGTGCGGTACGGTCCGCGGCCATGTGACACGCAGGGTCGAGGCGTTGACGGGTATGCAGGTACCCGAGGTGGCCGTGGAGATCGAGCGGCTGCACTCCGCGGCGGCGCGCCGCGGCGACGAGGGGAGGGTGCGGTGAGCCACATCGAACCACCGGCCGGAGCCGAGGGGCCCGAGCCCCGGCCCGGACCCCCGCCCGAGGGCGAACCGGCCGAGGTGAGCGTCGACAAACGCCCCGAGCCCGCCGCCGTCGAGCCCTACGCGCTGACCTCCGACGACCTCGCCCCGGTCCGGGCCCGCCGCTTCTGGTCCAGCCGCCGCGTCCCCGCCGCCCTCACCGCCGCCGCGGTCTTCGCTCTCACGGGCCTGTTCCTCTACGACATCGCGTCCGTGCGCGCCGACCGCAGGGCGATGCGCTGGCGGACCGAGCTCGCCGAGGAACTCGCCACCCGCCACCTGGACGACGTGTGGATGCTCACCGGCGCCGCGGTGGCCGCCGCGCTCGGCCTGTGGCTGATCGTGCTGGCCGTCACCCCCGGCGAGCGCCGGCTGCTGCCGATGACCCGTCGCGGCGCCGCGGGCGTACGCGCCGCCCTGGACCGGCGCGCGGCCGAACTGGTGCTGCGCGACCGGGCGATGGAGGTCCCCGGCATCCGCTCGGCCCGGATCGCGGTCCGCCGCCGCCGGATCAAGGCCCGCGCCACCTCCCACTTCCGCGAACTGGACGAGGTACGACGGGACGTGACCGCCGTGCTCGGCGACACCGTCCGACAGCTCGGCCTCGCCAAGCCGCCGTCCTTGAGCGTGCGCGTCCGGCAGGCAGACGAGAAGGGGTGAGGGAAGGATCATGCGCACCGTCGTCAACCGGGTCCTGCTGGGGCTGATCGGCCTGCTGCTGCTCGCCGTGGGCGTGTCCGTCCTGATCGGCGGCCTCGACCTGCAACGCCACTGGAGCTTCACGATGCCGTCCTCGTGGCCGTTCACCGGCCCCGACGACGTACTGCTCACCGCGCGCGACCGCACCCGCTACCGCTCGGACGGCTGGTGGTGGCCGGTGGTCTTCGCCGGGCTCGGCGCCCTCTTCCTGGGCTCCCTGTGGTGGCTGATCGCCCAGTTCCGCACCCGGCGGCAGCGCCAGGTCCGGGTGGACAGCGGCGACGGCCAGGGTGCACTGCTGCGCGGCCGGGCGCTGGAGGGCGTCCTCGCGGCGGAGTCCGAGGCGTACGAGGGCGTGGGGTGGGCGCACGCCGTGCTGGTCGGCCGGCGCGGAGCCCCCGAGGCCCGCCTCGTCCTCGGTCTCGCCCCCCACGCGACCCCCGGTGAGGTGGTGGCGGCCCTGGACACCGCGGTCCTGGAACGCGCCCGCACCTCGGCGGGCCTGGCCGCGCTCCCGGCCGAGGCGCGGCTGCGGGCGGTCAAGCACCGCCCGAGCCGGGTGAGCTGACGCGGGGAGCCCGGTGCGGGCTCACTCCCTGCCGTTCTGCATGCCCGACAGGGTCAGCGCCGTGTTGACCAGGCCGATATGGCTGAACGCCTGCGGGTAGTTGCCCAGCAGCCGTCCCGCCACCGGGTCCCACTCCTCCGCGAGCAGTCCCACGTCATTGCGCACGGTGAGCAGTCGCTCGAACAGCGCCTTCGCCTCGTCCGGCCGGCCGGTGGCGTGCAGGGCGTCCGCGAGCCAGAACGAACAGGCGAGGAAGGCCCCTTCGCCGCCGGGCAGTCCGTCCACACTGCCGGAATCGGGCGTGTAGCGCCGGACGAAACCGCCGTGGTCCAGCTCGCGCCGCACCGCCTCCACCGTGCCGACCACCCGCCGGTCGGTGGGCGGCAGGAAACCGACCTGCGGTATCAGCAGCGTCGCCGCGTCCAGCTCCTTCGAGCCGTACGACTGGGTGAAGGTGTTGCGCGCGGGGTCGTACCCCTTCTCGCACACCTCGGCGTGCACCTGGGCGCGCATCGAACGCCAGCGGGCCAGGTCGCCCCGGAGCCCGGGCTGCGCCTCCAGGGTCCGCACCGCGCGGTCGGCGGCGACCCACGCCATCACCTTGGAGTGCACGAAGTGCCGCCGCCGGCCGCGTACCTCCCACAGGCCCTCGTCGGGTTCGCGCCACTTGGACTCCAGGAAGTCCATCAGGGCGCGCTGGAGGTTCCAGGCGTGCGCCTCGTCGTCGAGGCCGCGTTCCCTGGCCAGGTGGAGGGAGTCCAGCACCTCTCCGTAGACATCCAACTGGAGCTGGCCGGCCGCCGCGTTGCCGACCCGGACCGGGACGGAGCGCTCGTACCCGCCCAGCCACGGCACCTCGTACTCGGGCAGCCGCCGCTCGCCCGCGATGCCGTACATGATCTGCAGGTCGGCGGGGTCGCCGGCGACCGCCCGCAGCAGCCAGTCCCGCCAGGACCTGGCCTCGTCCAGGAAGCCGCTGGCGATCAGCGCGTTCAGGGTGAGGGCGGCGTCCCGCAGCCAGCAGAAGCGGTAGTCCCAGTTGCGCACCCCGCCGATCTCCTCCGGCAGCGAGGTCGTCGCGGCGGCCACGATGCCGCCGCTGGGCGCGTACGTGAGCGCCTTGAGGGTGATCAGCGAGCGCAGCACCGCCGACCGCCACGGGCCGTCGTACCGGCACCGCGCCGACCACGCCTGCCAGTCCTCCAGGCTCTGTTCGAGCGCGATGTACGGCTCCGCGCGGCGTGGGCGCTTCTCGTGCGAGGGGTGCCAGGTCAGTACGAAGGCGATCCGCTCGCCCGCGGCGACGGTGAAGTCCGCGTAGGTGCGCATGTCCCTGCCGTACATCGGCACCGGCGGTTCGCTGCGCAGCCAGACCGAGTCCGGGCCGGCGATCGCCACCCGGTGGTGGTCGGTGCGGCGCACCCATGGCACGACGGTGCCGTAGTCGAAGCGCAGCGCCAACTCGCCGCGCATGGCGACCTCGCCGGAGACACCCTCCACGATCCTGACCACGTCGGGTGCCCGGTCCCGCTGCGGCATGAAGTCGGTGACCTTGACGGTGCCGGTGGGCGTCTCCCAGAGCGTGTCCAGTACGAGGGTGTCGCCGCGGTACGCGCGGCTGGAGCAGGATGTCGCGCCGACCGGGGCGAGCCGCCAGCGGCCGTTGTCCTCGTCGCCCAGCAGCGCGGCGAAACACGCGGCGGAGTCGAAGCGCGGCAGGCACAGCCAGTCGACGGATCCGTCCTTGCCCACCAGCGCGGCGGTCTGCAGATCGCCGATGAGCGCGTAGTCCTCAATGCGTCCTGGCACGTTTCCGCCTCGCCGCCTTCGTGTCGGAGGTGCCTTGCGCGCACAGCGCGCGCTTCCGTGCACAGGGTGCGCCAACGGCCGGTCAGACCGCCACCGGAACGCTGCCTTCGGGCTCCTGCGGACTGTCCGGGCGGTCCTTCTTCGCCCGGTTCGCCAGTATTTCGGCGCGCTCGCGGCGCACCAGCACCACCCAGCCGACCGGCACCATCGCGGAGAACAGCCACCACTGGATCGCGTACGCCATGTGCGGGCCGATGCTGCTGTGGTCCGGCTCCGGGATCGGCTCGGGCTGCGGGCCGCCGGGCCGGGGCGCGGTGGCCGCCAGCTCCAGGTACCCGCCGACCAGCGGCTCGGGCACGTCCTTGGCCACCTCGGCACCGCTGATCAGCATGATCTGACGGGGCGGCAGCCCGTGCCGGTCGCGGATGCCGGTGGCACCGGTGGTCTCGTCGGGCCGCAGCCGCCCGGTGACGGTGACCTCGCCGGAGGGCGGCGCCGGGATCTTCGGGAAGTGCGTGAGATCGTCGCCGGGGGAGATCCAGCCGCGGTTGACCAGCACCGCGCGGCCGTCGTCCAGCACGAACGGGGTGATCACGTGGTAGCCGATCCGCTGGCCGTCGGCGGCGGTACGCTGCCGGGCCACGACCTCGTGCGCGGGGTCGTAACGGCCTTTCGCGACGACCGGCCGGTACAGATCCCTGTGCGGGACGACGGCACCGGGCCGGGTGACCGACTCGACCGGCACCGGGGGGGCCGTGAGGCTCGCCGCGATGATCTTGTTGTTCGCCACCCGGTGCTCATGGCGGTGGAGCTGCCAGTAACCCAGCCTGACCATCACGGGGATCAGTACCAGGCCGAGCAGGGTGAGCAGCACCCACGGGCGGGACAACAGGAAGCGGTACACCCCACGACGGTACAACTCGGTCTCGGGGTGCCGACGGGTAGGGGCCCGGGTCGGGGGTACGGACCCCGCGGGTCCGGGGGCTTCCGGGCCGGAGACGAGCGGGCGGCGAACGCGGGGCTCAGGCGGGGGTGGGGCTGCCGGTGTGGTCGACGATGCCGGTGCCGCCCTCGGCCTTGGCACAGTGGCCGCAGCAGTACCAGCGGCCGTCCACCTCCACCCCGTGGCCGATGATCTGCACCCGGCAGTGCTCGCAGATCGGGGCCATACGGTGGATGGCGCACTCGAAGCTGTCGAAGACGTGCACCGCGCCCTGGGCGTGCACCTCGAAGCTCATGACGTAGTCGTTTCCGCAAACCTCGCAACGGGCCATGACGCCCAGGCTGCGGTCCCGGACCCCCGGGAGCAACGCGCCGCGGGGCGAGTCGCCCCCGGTCCACCCGATCAGCGGGTCCGCCTCATCGCGGCCTGCTCGCCTCCGGCCGACCCTCTGTCCGCAGGTCCCTCCGGACGAAGTCCGGGGGAGGTCCTCGTCGTACGGCCGGTCCCCCCGCCTCCTTCTCCTCGTCTTTCGGCAGGGGCGGTCGGTCGGTCTTCCTGCTCGCTCCCCGCGCGGGTGACCTCGTTCCTCGGCCGCCCACCCCGGGAGCTCGGGCGTCAGCCCTCCGCGGGCCTTCGACTCGCCGGCTGCACGGCGTACCGCACGTCAGCCGTGGACACCGGGGGCGGGCCGGACCGCTTTCAGGAGTTCGGCGAACCGGTGCTCGTCGATGACCGGGGTGCCCACCTGGCGGGCCTTGACCACCTTGGTGGTGGGGGAGCCGGGGTCGTTGGTGACCAGGACGCTGGTGAGCCGGCTGACCGAGGAAGCCACGTGCAGGCCGGCCTCGGTGGCCCGGTCCTCCAGCAGCTCGCGGTCTGTGCCGGTGTCGCCGGAGAAGGCCACCCGCATGCCCTGGACCAGCGGGCCGCCGGGGGCCAGCCGCCCGGGATTGGGGTACGGGCAGGCCGGCCGTCTGCGGGCCGGGCGCCAGCCGGAGCGGTAGCCGGAACCGTAGAGCGCACCGTGGCGCGGCGCGGGCACCGCCGGCTGGTCCGTCCACTCGGTGAGCGGGCGGCAGGTGTGCAGCGGCAGCGGCAGCTCGGCCGCAGCCGCGAGCCGCAGACTCGGCCGGAACGCCTCGGCCAGCACCCGCGCGTCGTCCAGCGCGTGGTGCGCCCTGCGCTGCACCACCCCGTAGTGCGCGGCCAGCGACTCCAGCCTGTGGTTGGCCAGCGGCAGCCGCAGCTCCTTGGCGAGCACGATGGTGCACAGCCGGTGCTCGACCGGCGCGCTGGAGCGGGCGCGGGCGTACTCGCGGGCCAGCATCGACCAGTCGAAGACCGCGTTGTGCGCCACCAGCACCCGTCCCGCGAGCCGTTCGGCGAGGTCGGCGGCGATCTCCGGGAAGAGCGGGGCGTCGGCGAGCATCGCGCTGGTCAGCCCGTGGATCCACACCGGGCCCGGGTCGCGCTGCGGGTTGACCGGGGAGTACCAGTGGTCCTCGACCTCGCCGCGCGCGTCCAGCCGGTAGACCGCGGCGGACACGATCCGGTCGTCCCGGCCGAGTCCGGTGGTCTCCACGTCGACCACGGCATACCCCTCGGGGTAGTCCGCGGGCCACGGGCTCGGCAGGGAGGGCCCGGCAGGGGCAAGTTGCGGCTCGGTGGGATTGTCCAGCATGGTCACTGAGAATACGGGGCGCCACCGACAGGGCACCGCCGGCTCCGTCTCCCGCGGGGTCGGGGGGTTGTGCGGTAGGGGGTCAGGACCGGCGTCCCGTCCCCCTACCGGCGGTGCGGACTACTTGGTGACCGCGTCCAGCGCGTCCACGATTCCGGAACCGTAGAAGCTGTTGTACGCCTTCGGTCCGGTGCAGGTGGCGTTCTGCACGCCGTCGCCGTCCGGGTCGTACAGGCCGGTCGGGCAGCCGGGGTTGTCCGCCTGCTTCTTGAGCAGCGCCAGGATCGCCCGCGGAGTGGCGTTCGGGTGCGTGCTCTTGAGCAGTGCTGCGACGCCGGCCACGTGCGGGCTCGCCATCGACGTGCCCTGCAGGAAGCCGTACCTGCCGTCGGTCAGCGTCGACAGGATGCGGCCGTTGCCGGACGGGGTGGCCGGGATCTGGTACCGGTCACCGCCGGGCGCGCCCACGTCGATCACCGAGTAGCCGTAGTTGGAGTAGTACGACTTCAGGTTCCGCACACCGGTCGCCGAGACGGTGACGACGCCGGGGAGCTGGGTCGGGATGTCCCAGCAGGTGTGCGGGTCGACGGTCCGGGTCACGGCGGGGGAGTCGTCCGGGCTGGAGGTGTCGACCAGGGCGTGCGAGTCGAGGTCGTGGTTGCTGTTGCCCGCCGAGGCGACGTTGAGCACGCCCTTGCCCGTCGAGTAGTCGGCGGCGCGGCGCACGGCGTCCACGATGGCCCGCTGGTCGGGGTCGCCCAGGCAGTTGTAGAGCCACGGGTCGATGTAGTAGCTGTTGTTGGTGACCTCGATGCCGTGGTCGGCGGCGAAGACGAACGCGCAGACCACGCTCTCCGGGTAGAAGAGCGCGGTACCCGGCTCGCTCACCTTGATCGCCGCGACCTTGACGCCGGGCGCGACACCGGCCACGCCGACGCCGTCACGCGCGGCGGCGATCGAACCGGCCACGTGGGTGCCGTGGTAGTCCGACGCGGAGTCCCACGGGCGCCAGGCGCCGGGCGTGGTGTCCGCGACGCCGCCGACGCAGTTCGCCGACTGGGCGGCGGAGAAGTTCGCGGCGAGGTCCGGGTGGGTGTCGTCCACACCGGTGTCGATGACGCCGACGGTCACCTCGGAGCTGCCGGGGTTGATCGCCGCGGCCTTGTCCGCGCCGATCGCCCGCAGGTCCCACTGGTCGGCCTCCAGCGGCTCCTGACCGGCCGTCGCGGCGGCCGCCGCCTTGGCGGTCTCGGCGGCGGTCAGCAGCTCGGGCGCGCCCAGCTCGGTGGTGGAGGCCGGCGCGATCGCCGCGGTCCTGGTGGCGCCCGCGCTCTTCACGCCGTGCACGTGCCGCATGGTGGCGCCGAAGTCCGGGTTGGCGGAGTGCACGACGATGACGCCTATCCGGTCGTAGGCGATCACCACCTGGCCGCCCGCGTCGGCGATCGCCGCCTCCACGGACCTCAGCGTGTCCGCGCCGCCCTTGGTGTTCACCACGTACGAGAGCAACGGCCCGTCGGCGCGCGGAGCTTCGCCGGCGGTCTGCGCCGTCGCGGTGCCGGGGAGGACGGCGAACGCGACCGCCATCGTCAGGCCGGCAGTGGCGGCGAGGGCGCGCCGTCTCCCCGTCAGCCCGACCGGCCTGGGGGTGCCCCCACGCCAGGAGTGCGGAGCCATGGGATCTCCAATCGTCCATTGGACCCGGCCCTTACCTCATTCGGGTGAAGGGCACTCAATGGCGGGGTCGCCATCGAACGGGTACATGAGGACGGAAACTAGCCGTGAACGGGCCCCGGCAGCAGGAGTTTGCCGTAGGTCGCCCGGAATTTGCCGCCTGCGGCGGATGGTTCGGCGAGCGCTGACGGCGGTTCGGCCACGGGGTGACGGCTGTTTCGGCCAGGAGCGGGGGTCTTACCGGTCGGACTCAGCGGCCCCGCGGAGGGCTGACGCCCGCACTCCCGGGGTGGGCGGCCGAGGAACGAGGTCACCCGCGCAGGGAGCGAGCAGGAAGACCGACCGCCCGCGGGGCCCGTACCGGGCTGGGCTCAGCCGCGCGGACGGTCGTACCGCAGGGACTCGATGCTCAGCAGCGGCAGCCGGACCCGGGCGGAGTGCCAGCCCTCCGGTGCGGTCGCGGCCACCCGGGCCGGCCGGGGCGGTACCGCTGCCACCGCCACCGGCAGCGTGGTGCTCCCGTACGGCCTGCGGGCGGGGAGCTGGGGCTCGGACGGCGGCGGGGGCGGTGAGGTGTTCACGCGGTGGTCCTCGGTGCTGCGGCGGCGGACGGAGGGGTGCGGCGGCCTACGGGCAGGGGTGCGACCGCCTGACGCGCTGTCCAACGAACCGGCCGGGCGGCGGTGTCGCCCCGGTCCCACGACACGTCAGTTTCAACTACCGCCCCTCTGTTGCACTCCTTTTCTTGCCTTTATCATGCGGAACCGCGTACATGTGACGCACATCACGTCTCACTGTCCCCTGCCGTCCTACGGGCAGGTGGGGGCACCCCCACCTGGAGGTCCCGTGGATTCACCGGCACCCCACGCCGACGCGGCCGTCTACGCCGAGGTGGAGGCGAGCGAGGAGTTCCGCGAACTGCGGCGCTCCTCCCGGGTGTTCGCCTTCCCGGTCACCCTCGCCTTCCTCGGCTGGTATCTGCTGTACGTGCTGCTCTCCAGCTTCGCGGACGGCTTCATGTCCACGAAGCTGGTCGGCCACCTCAACATGGCGTTCTTCCTCGGCGTCGCCCAGTTCGCCACCACCTTCCTGATCGCCTGGCTGTACGCGCGGTACGCCGACGCCCGGCTCGACCCGCGGGGCGCGCTGCTGAAATCCCGGATCGAGAACGGCGGCCGGGCACCGGCGGCCGAGCCCGTACCGCCGACCAGGCCCGCCGCTCCGCCCATCACCGCCGCCACCCCCGAGGAGACCGTATGAGCGCGCACACGATCACCCTCGCCGCCGGGGCGGGCGACCACCGCTCGCTGATCATCACCCTCTTCTCGGTCTTCCTGGCCGTGACGCTCGGCATCACCGTCCGGGCCGGCCGCCGGACCAAGGACGCCACCGACTTCTACGCCGGCGGCCGGGGCTTCACCGGACTCCAGAACGGCCTGGCCATCTCCGGCGACTACATGTCGGCCGCGTCCTTCCTCGGCATCGCCGGATCCATCGCGCTGGCCGGCTACGACGGCTTCCTGTACTCCATCGGCTTCCTGGTCGCCTGGCTGGTGGCGCTGCTGCTGGTCGCCGAACCGCTGCGCAACTCCGGCCGGTTCACCATGGCCGACGTGCTCGCCTTCCGGCTCAGGCAGCGCCCGGTGCGCACCGCCGCGGGCACCTCCACCATCGTGGTGTCGGTCTTCTACCTGCTGGCCCAGATGGTCGGCGCGGGCGCGCTGGTGTCGCTGCTGCTCGGCGTGCACGGCGACGGGGCCAAACGGCTGATCGTCGCCCTGGTCGGCGTGGTGATGGTGCTCTACGTGACGATCGGCGGCATGAAGGGCACCACCTGGGTGCAGATCGTCAAGGCGGTCCTGCTCATCGCGGGCACCTTGCTGATCACCGTCCTGGTGCTGAACAAGTTCCACTGGAACCCGTCCAGCCTGCTCGGCGCCGCCGCCGACCGCAGCGGCAAGGGCTCGTCGTTCCTGGAACCCGGCCTGAAGTACGGCATCGACACCACCAGCAAGGTCAACTTCATCTCGCTCGGCCTCGCGCTCGTCCTCGGCACCGCCGGGCTGCCGCACATCCTGGTGCGCTTCTACACCGTGCCCAGTGCCAAGGTCGCGCGGAAATCGGTGAACTGGGCGATCGGCATCATCGGCTCCTTCTACCTGATGACCATCGCGCTCGGCTTCGGCGCCGCGGCCCTGGTCGGCCACGAGGCGATCGTGAAGAGCGACAAGGCGGGCAACACCGCCGCCCCGCTGCTCGCCGAGAAACTCGGCGGCGGCTCCGGCACCACCGGTGGCGCGATCCTGCTCGCGGTGATCTCCGCGGTCGCCTTCGCCACCATCCTCGCCGTGGTCGCCGGACTGACCCTGGCCTCCTCCGCCTCCTTCGCGCACGATCTGTGGGCCAACGTGATCCGGCGCGGCAAGGTGACCGAGAAGGGCGAGGTGGCCACGGCCAAGATCGCCGCCGTGGTGATCGGCACGGTCGCCGTCGTCCTGGGCATGTACGCCACCAAGCTGAACGCCGCCGCCCTGGTCGCGCTGGCCTTCGCCGTGGCCGCCTCGGCGAACCTGCCGACCATCCTCTACAGCCTGTACTGGAAACGCTTCACCACCGGCGGCGCCACCTGGTCGATCTACGGCGGCCTGGTCTCCTCCGTGGTACTGGTGGTCTTCTCCCCGGTGGTCTCGGGAGCGGACGACGCGCTCTTCGCCGGCAGCGACTTCCACTGGTTCCCGCTGACCAACCCGGGCATCGTCTCCATCCCGCTCGGCTTCCTGCTCGGCTGGCTCGGCACCGTGCTCTCACGCGAGCGGCCGGACACGGCCAAGTACCAGGAGCTGGAGGTCCGCGCGCTGACCGGAGCCGGCGCGCACTGATCCCCCGCGCGGGCGGCGCGGGGGCCGCGCGCC
>NZ_DATDBG010000008.1:0-5792 GCF_036524955.1 Streptomyces sp. | reverse complement strand
CGTGGCGCCGCGCGCCGAACCCAGGTGCTGGTCGATGTCCGCGTCGATCGCGACGACCGGACCGCGCGCGGCGAGATGGCGGATGAACAGCGGGGACAGCGTGGTTGGCGCTGTCCCCTTTCCCACGGGAGCGATCCTCATGCTCGCTGAGCGAAGTGGCGGGGCCGCGCCCAAGAGCCTTCTGAGTGGGCAAGGCCACTCGATCTGGGTCCTTCGCCAGCTCGGTGATGCGTAGGGTCGGGACATGGCTATGAATGCTGCTCCTTCCCCCGCCCCCGGCCAGGCGGACCCGCTGGCTGTCCTCGGGGCGCTGCCGGGCGTGCCCGAGGCGGTGGACTCCGTACGGCAGACCGTGGACAAGGTCTACGGGCACCGGGTGATGCGCCGCCGGTCCAACGAGGTGGCATCCGAGGCGGCCCTGCGCGGTGCGCGCGCCTCGGCGGCGCTGGCCGGCGCCGACTGGCCGCTGGAGGAGGTGCGGCGGCGCAGCGATTTCTCGGCCGACGAGCAGGCCCGCACGGTCGGCGCGGCGCTGCGGCTGACCGCGGAGGCCGGGCAGCTTCTCAGCGTCTGGCGGCAGTCGCCGGTGCAGGCGCTGGCTCGGCTGCACCTGGTGGCCGCGGCCGGAGTGGCGGAGGAGTCCACGGTGGGCCGGCCACGGCTTGCCGCGGAGCCGGTGGCCGAGCCGCTGGTGGGGATCGCCGAGATTCCGCTGCCGGAGCCGGGAGAGGTGGCCGCACGCCTCGATGGCCTCGCCGAGCTGCTGCGGGCGGGGTCCTCGGCGCCCGCACTGGTGGTCGGCGCGGTCGTGCACGGCGAACTGCTCTGCCTGCGGGCCTTTGGCTCCTTCAACGGACCGGTCGCCCGCGCAGCCGAACGTGTCGTGCTGGTCGGCAGCGGACTGGACCCGAAGTCGATCTGCCCCGCCGAGGTCGGTCACGCGGAACTGGGCCGGGCCGGATACCTCAAGGCTCTTGAGGGCTACGCCTCCGGCACGCCCGAGGGGATGGCCGAGTGGATCGCGCATTGCGGCCGGGCGCTGGAACTCGGCGTGCGCGAGAGTGTCGCCGTCTGCGAGGCGCTTCAGCGGGGCGCGGCCTGACTGTCATCGTCCGAAGGGGGCGATCCGCGGCGGGTGGCTGAGGCGAGAGGACGAGCGGACTGCCACCGACGGCAAGCGGGTGAAGGTGCCAGGAAAGGGTTGCGGCGGCACCATGGGGTGCCGCCGCTGGCATGTCCGCCGAGTTACCAGTGCGTGCGCTTATTCTGCCGATCAGGCCGGGATCTTGGCCCGTTACCTGGTGCGGCTGGCCCGGTTGGCGGGTCGGCTACGCGTGGGTGCCCAACTTTCATGCTCGGTCCGTGGGGCCATCTGCTGTGAACTCGGTCTTCCTCTCGGAACTCCGTGGTCTCGCGGGCCGCTATGTCCTTTCTACCGCTGACCGGCTTGAAGCGGAACCCCTGGCTGCACTTTTTACTTTTCAGATCAATCAGGACAAATACATGGGCCGGCGACGGCGTGCTGCCAGCCAGACCAGCCCCGCGGTGGCGGCGGCTGCTCCGAGCACGGCGACGGCGAGCGCCGGGGCCGGTGCCATCGGCAGCGACGGGATGCGCTGGTTCAGCCGTACCGGACGACTGAAGGTCAGTACCGGCCACTCGCGGGCGGTGGCCTCCCTGCGCAGTGCGCGGTCCGGGTTGACCGCGTACGGATGACCCACCGACTCCAGCATGGGGATGTCGGTCACCGAGTCGCTGTATGCGAAACACCTTTCCAAGTCGTAGCCCTCCGACTCCGCAAGCCGGGTGATGGCTTCGGCTTTCGCCGGACCGTAGACGTAGTGCTCGATCTCGCCGTTGTACGCGCCGTTCTCGACGACCATTCGGGTGGCTACGACATGGTCGGCGCCCAGCATCTCGCCGATCGGCTCGACGACCTCGGATCCGGAGGCACTGACGATCACCACATCGCGGCCGGCCGCGTGGTGTTCCTCGATCAACGAGGCAGCCTCTTCGTAGATGATCGGGTCGATCAGGTCATGCAGGGTCTCCGCCACGATCTCCCGTACCTGCTGCACATTCCAGCCCCGGCACAGATCGGAGAGGTATTTGCGCATACCTTCCATCTGGTCGTGATCTGCGCCACCGACCAAGTACACGAACTGGGCATATGCGGTGCGCAATACCGCGCGCCTGTTGATGAGGCCGCCCTGGTAGAAGGATCGCCCGAAGGCGAGCGTGCTGGACTTGGCGATCACGGTCTTGTCGAGATCGAAGAACGCCGCGGTGCGCGGCGGCAGGTGGTTTTCCACGAGACGAGCATAGGCAACCACCATTCGGCGTAAGCTCAGGCGCGTGGGTTTGCCCGAGAAGGGCTTCGGGTACACCATGGAAGTCACGGATCGTTCGCGACCGTGCTAACCCGGTCTGGCTCCTCCCCCCCCGAGTCGGACCGTGGGGACGACCCCCGCTCTCCCCCCCGGCGGGGGTCGTCGCATGTCCGGATGCGTTCACCCGCTCCGGGTAGGGGGCTTCGTCGTACTCGACCATGTCGCGCTCCTTCGTACGTCTGTGCGCTCTGGTGTTTACGACGAGTGACGGACCGTAATCGTTTCGCGATCGCGTCGAACTCACCCTTCCGAGTGGCGGAGTTATCCACAATCGCCGAGTTGTCCACCGATTCCGACCAAGATCATCTCAATTCCTCGACGTGTCCCAAGCTGATCACAGGCGAAGCACGCCGTGCTCGCATCTCAAGCGACGGGGGACAGAGAAATGGCAGGCTCCATCGCGCCCGGCCCGCTGCCGGGCGTTGCGGAACGGCCGGGCGGACCGCTGATTGTCACCGAGGACGAAAGTCTCCTCGATGATCTGCTCAGGCTGTGCGCCGCAGCCGGTACTGAACCGGAAGTGGTCTTCGAGGCGCCACCTCGTGCGACAAGTTGGGACAATGCGCCGCTGGTTCTGGTCGGAGCCGAGGCTTCCGGGAGAGTACGGGGCGCCGCCCGCCGCAAAGGCGTGCTGCTCATCGGCAGGAACCTCGACGACCCGGAAATCTGGCATCGGGCCATGGACATCGGCGCCGATCATGTGACCTTCCTTCCGGACGCCGAGACCTGGCTCGTCGACCGGATGGCCGACATCGCCGAAGGCGCCGGGGAGCCCGCTCTGACCATCGGTGTGGTCGGCGGCCGGGGCGGCGCCGGGGCCAGCACCCTGGCCTGCGCGCTCGCCGTCACCGCAGCCCGCGGTGGGCGCCGCTCCATGCTCATCGACGGTGACCCGCTCGGCGGCGGCCTCGACATCCTGCTCGGCGCGGAACGCACCGGTGGGCTGCGCTGGCCCGACTTCGCCGACTCGCGCGGGCGTGTCAACAGCGGCGCCCTGGAAGAGTCGCTACCCAGACTCGACTCGCTCAGCGTCCTGAGCTGGGACCGCGGCGACTGCGTGGCCGTTCCGCCGCAGGCCATGCGATCCGTGCTGGGCGCCGCCAGGCGGCGCGGCGGGGTGGTCGTGGTCGACCTGCCGCGCCGGGTGGACGAGGCGGTGGCCGAGACGCTCGCCCAGATCGACGTCGGTCTCCTGGTCGTGCCGTCCGAACTGCGGGCGGTGGCCGCGGCAGCCCGCGTCGCGGCGGCGGTGACCATGGTCCTGAAGGACCTGCGCATCGTGGCTCGCGGACCCTTCGGCTCCGGGCTCGACGACCACGAGATCGCCCGGCTCGTCGGACTGCCGCTCGCCGGCGAACTGCCGGCCGAACCCGCCCTCGCGGACGGCCTGCTCGGTGGCGGCCCGCCCGGCTCGTCGGGGCGCGGACCCCTTGCCCGGTTCTGCACCGCCTTCCTCGCGCAGGCGCTGCCCAGGGGCGGGAGCGTGACGGTATGACCGCCGAACTCCTCGACGCCGTACGGCTGCGCCTCGCGGAAGACGGCGGCGAACCCACCCCAGCCCGGGTGGCCGCAGCGCTACGGGCCCAGGGCCGGCTGCTCGGCGACTCCGAAGTGCTCGGCGTCGTCGCCGCACTCCGCTCGGAACTGGTGGGCGCGGGCCCGCTGGAGCCGCTGCTCGCCGACCCCGAGGTCACCGACATCCTCGTCAACGCTCCGGACCAGGTGTGGATCGACCGCGGTCGCGGCCTGGAGCGCAGGGACGTCCGCTTCGCCGACACCGCGGCCGTCCGCAGGCTCGCCCAGCGGCTGGCGACCACGGCCGGACGGCGGCTTGACGACGCCCGGCCGTGGGTCGACGCCCGGCTGCCCGACGGCACCCGATTGCACGCCGTTCTGCCGCCCGTCGCCGTCGGCTCCCCCTGCCTGTCCCTGCGCGTGGTGCGGGCCCGGGCTTTCACCCTGGGCGAACTCGTGACCGCGGGCACCCTCGACGCCGAGACCGGCGCAGTGCTGCGCGCCGTCCTCGACGCACGCCTGTCGTTCATGATCAGCGGCGGCACCGGGTCGGGGAAGACCACGCTGCTGAGCTGCCTGCTCGGCCTGGTCGACCCCGCGGCGCGCATCGTCCTCGCCGAGGACTCCGCCGAACTGCGGCCCGATCACCCGCACGTGGTCCGCCTGGAGACCCGCCCCGCCAACCAGGAGGGCGCCGGTCATGTCACCCTGCGGGACCTGGTTCGCCAGGCCCTGCGGATGCGGCCCGACCGGCTCGTCGTCGGCGAGGTGCGCGGGGTCGAGGTGACGGAGCTAACCAGCCGCTTGACACCAACACAAGCGAACAGGCCACTGAGCCGCCAAAGTCGCTGGTGGCAGAGCTAAGCCGGCCGTTGCCCGGAATCGTGGCGTTCCTGCCGGAGCAGGTCGATGATCATGCGCCGGTCCGCCTCCGAGATCGACATCTCCCAGATGGCTCGCTCGCGAGGGTTGCTCATATCCGCGTACGGGCTTGGCGTTGAGACCGAGGTGTCGTCCAGCGGCTCAAGCAGGGTGCCTCGGGCGTAGGCGCGGCTGATCGTGCCGGGTTTCAGCGCGAGCGCGCGCTCCCAGGCCGACCGCTTCCCCCGCTGGATCGACGATCGTCCGTTCTCGGCCGCGCTCACTGACGTGGAGGTGACCCCGATGAGTTCGGCGAGAGCCACCTGCGAAAGGTTCAGCTCATCACGTCGCTCGGCCAGTTGCCTCCCGACCGGAGGGGTGGCGCTGGGCTCACTCATGGGCAGCAGATTGCCACGGCCTCTTTAAAAAATCTATAAGACATCTCCGTTTTCATGTGCCCAAAAGGGGCGCTAGGGGCGCACGTGGGAGGCGCGGGACCAGAGTCTTGCAAGTTTTCTTACAGGTTCCTTGCAGGTTCGCTATAGGTCGTGGTTGCATCGAGCCATGCCACTTCAGACCAACGGACGTGAGCTGCGTCGACGGCGCGAACTGCAAGGCCTGACCTTGACGGAGTTCGCCCGGCGGGCCGGCTACACGCTGACGCATGTCAGCCAGGTGGAGCTGGGTCACAGCAACGCGGGCCCCCGATACCTGCGGACGGCGGCGGGCATCCTCTGCTGCGAGATCGCCGATATCACCGTGTCGCCGTACGCCGAGCACCCGGTGACCAATGAGCGAGCGTCCGCGTGATCTGCCGTACTGCGGACGAGGCCTGGCAGGCCGGCTGGGACGCGCCGTGCGAGCACGGCCTGGGCCCCGGCGACTGCCCGCGCTGCGCGCTGACGGCCGAGGAGATCGCCCGCCTGGCGATCCTCCACCGGCCCTACCTGCAGCTGACGCCCCCTGGCGCCACGACCGCTGCTTGACATGGGGCGGGGCCGCCCGGACGCGACCCGAGCGGCCCCA
>NZ_DATDBG010000007.1:0-16959 GCF_036524955.1 Streptomyces sp. | reverse complement strand
GCCTGGACCGCGGCGGTGCGGGCCGGCACCCAGGCGTAACGCAGCCGCCCGCGCGGCGCAGACCGGACGGTGCGCGGGCCGCCCGCCCGGGTCCTCGGTTCCGCGGGGTCGCCGTTCTCGCGTACGTCCGCCTTCGGTACCGGGCGGTCTCGCCGACTCCGCCCGCCCGGGCCCGTCGGTTCCGCGGACATCCGTCCGCCGGGCTCGGCCGTCTCGCGTACGTCCGTCGGTCCGCACCGGCGGCTGTCCGTCCGCCCGGACGGCGGTTCGCCCGCGTCCGCCTGTTCGTCCCGGCGGTCTCGCGCAGGTCGGCCCGTCCGTGCCCGTCGGTTCCGCCGGCGAACCGCCCGCCGGGACCGGCGTCGTGCGGGCGGCCGCTCGGCGCGGTGGGCGCCGGACCAGCAAACCCGTCATTCCCTCGATCAGCCAGGAGGTATCCCGTGAGTACGACTCCGCCCGCAGCCGTGACCGCCGCGCGCGAGCACATCGTGGCCGCCGTGCCCAAGCAACTCCTCGTCGGCGGGACGTGGCTGGACGCGGCCGACGGGGCCACGATGGCGGTGGACGATCCGGCGACCGGGGAGGTGCTGTGCCGGGTCGCGGACGCGGGCGCGCCGGAGGGGCGGCTCGCGGAGGAGGCCGCCGTCGCGGCGCAGGAGGAGTGGGCGCGGACGGCGCCCCGGGCGCGCAGTGAGATCCTGCGCCGGGCGTACGAGATCATCCTCGCGCGTACCGACGACCTCGCGGCGCTGATGACCGCCGAGATGGGCAAGCCGCTGGCCGAGGCCCGGGGAGAGGTGGCGTACGCGGCCGAGTTCTTCCGCTGGTTCTCCGAGGAGGCGGTCCGCGTCGACGGCGGCTACGGCACGCTGCCCGACGGCCGCAACCGGATGCTGCTGATGCGCCGCCCGGTCGGTCCCTGCCTGCTGATCACGCCGTGGAACTTCCCGCTGGCCATGGGTACCCGCAAGATCGGCCCCGCGATCGCGGCGGGCTGCACGATGGTGTTCAAGCCCGCCCCGCAGACCCCGCTCTCCGCCCTCGCGCTGGCGGCGATCCTGGAAGAGGCGGGGCTGCCTCCCGGCGTGCTCAACGTCGTGACGACCTCCCGGGCCGGCGAGGTGGTGGAACCGCTGCTGCGCGGCGGCCGGGTGCGCAAACTCTCGTTCACCGGATCGACCGAGGTGGGCCGGACCCTGCTCGCCCAGTGCGCCGACACGGTGATGCGCACGTCGATGGAGCTCGGCGGCAACGCCCCCTTCATCGTCTTCGAGGACGCCGACCTGGACGCGGCCGTGGACGGTGCGATGACGGCCAAGATGCGCAACATGGGCGAGGCGTGCACCGCCGCCAACCGCATCTTCGTGCACCGCTCCCTGGCGGACGAGTTCGCGCGGCGGCTCGCCGAGCGGATGGCGGCGCTGGTGGTCGGCCCGGGGACCACGCCCGGTGTCGACGTCGGGCCGCTGATCGACGCTGCCGGGCGCGCCAAGGTCGAGGAACTGGTCGCCGACGCCGTGGGCCGGGGCGCGCGGGTCCTCACCGGAGGCACCGTGCCGGAAGGCCCCGGCCGCTTCTACCCGCCGACCGTGCTGACCGGCGTGGACCCCGGCAGCCGCCTGATGGAGACCGAGATCTTCGGGCCGGTCGCGGCGATCCTCGCCTTCGACGACGAGGACGAGGTGGTCCGCGCCGCCAACGACACCCCGTGGGGCCTGGTCGGCTACGTCTTCACCCGGGGGCTCGACCGGGCGCTGCGGGTCAGCGAGCGGCTGGAGGTGGGCATGGTCGGGCTGAACACCGGCCTGGTGTCCAGCCCCGCCGCCCCCTTCGGCGGCGTCAAGCAGTCGGGGCTCGGCCGCGAGGGCGGCAGGGCCGGGATCGAGGAGTTCCTGGAGTACACGTACGTCGCCATGCCGGCGTGACGCGGCGCGGGCACCACCACTCCGGGTTTGGACGATCCCACACGTGCATTGGTGCGCGTGTATGCACATAATAGAAGTGAGCGCCTCCGCGCCCCCGCCCAGCGGTCACACTCCTGAAAGCGAGCCACCTGTGAACGCCCCCCATGAGCACCCTCACCCGCCGGCCCCGGCGCAGACCCACGACCACGGGCACGACCACGGCACCCACGACCACGGCACCCACGACCACGGCGACGGCCACCACCAGGACCACGGCACCAGGGACCACCAGGACCACGGGCACGACGGCCACCACGGCCACAGCGACCATGACGGCCACGGCCACGATCACGGCCACGATCACGGGCACGGCCACGACCACCCGCACGGTGGAAGCGCCCTCGTCCGCTGGAAGCACCGGATCGCCCACGTCGTGAAGCCCCACTCGCACGAGGCGGCGGACAAGGTCGACTCCGCCATGGAGTCGTCGGCCGAGGGCATGCGCGCGCTGTGGATCTCCCTCGCCATCCTGGGCACGACCGCCGTCTTCCAGGCCGTGGTAGTCGTATGGTCGGGCTCCGTCGCGCTGCTGGGCGACACGATCCACAACGCCGCCGACGCGCTGACCGCGCTGCCCCTGGGAGTGGCCTTCGTCCTCGGCCGCCGCGCGGCGAACCGCCGGTTCACCTACGGCTACGGCCGGGCCGAGGACCTGGCCGGCATCGCCATCGTGCTCACCATCGCCGCCTCCGCGGCCCTGGCGGCGTACGAGGCCGTCGACCGGCTGCTGAACCCGCGCGACATGACCCACGCGGGTGTGGTCGCGGTGGCGGCGGTCATCGGTTTCATCGGGAACGAATGGGTGGCCCGCTTCCGTATCCGGGTCGGACGCAAGATCGGTTCCGCCGCGCTGGTCGCCGACGGCCTGCACGCCCGTACCGACGGATACACGTCACTCGCCGTGCTGATCGGCGCGGGCGGCGCGGCGATCGGCTGGCAACTGGCCGACCCGATCGTGGGTCTGGCCATCACCGCAGCGATCGTGCTGGTCCTCAAGGACGCCGCGCGTGAGGTCTTCCGCCGGCTGATGGACTCCGTCGACCCGGCCCTGATCGACACCGGTGAGGCGGCCGTGCGCGAGGTGCCCGGCGTGCGGTCCGTCACCGAGGTGCGCATGCGCTGGATCGGTCACCGGCTGCGCGCGGAGGTCACCGTGGAGGTGGACGGCGAGCTCAATCTGCGGGGAGCCCACGACGTGGCGGTGGAGGTCGAGCACGCCCTCATCCACGCGGTGCCCCGGCTGACCGCGGCCCTGGTGCACACCGACCCGGTGCTCGGACCGGACATGGACGATCCCCACCGGAGCCTCGCGGCCCACACGGCCTGAGTCCGGCCGGCCCGCGTCCCCCCGCTCGGGGGCGAGTCCGACTGGCGGCCCGGCCCCACCCGGCCGGGCCGCCTGACCAGCCGTCCCGCGCGGCCTTTTTGCCGCCCTCTCGCCTCCGGGCGCTTCGACCCGGTGTCCGGAGGTCCCTCCGGACGAAGTCCGGGGGAGGTCGGCCGTGCTCGATCGCTCGTTCCTCACGATCTGCACGCGCTCTCCCTTTCGACACCGGCGCGCTCCGCGGCCGGAGGCCGCTGATGGACACTTCGGCTCGACGGCCACAACACGCCGGTCCTGGAGCGCTTTGTCATGCCCTCGCTCGCCGGCCCCCACGCGTTTCGGCAGCTCATACCTTCATGAACAACTGACTGTGCAGGCAATGATTTGTTTACAAAACATTGTCAACAACGTGTCGACAGGCGCATACGCCGCCTCATACCTTCTTCAATCAAGCGCCACAGTGCCCGAACGGCCGGGACGTCCCCGTAGCCCGTAGGCCCCATCGGATGAGTGAGACTCATGAGAAAACTGCGCTACGCGTCTGTACTGACGGCATCGACCTTGACCCTCGCGGCCTGCGGCATGGGCGGCGGAACCACCGACGGCGGCAGCGGCGCCACCGGGGACCAGACCATCGTGGTGGACGAACCGTTCGCGCCGGCCGCCAACTGGGCGCTGGAGACCGACGACGCCTTCGTGCTCTCCAAGGCCGGCTGTCTGGAAACGCTGGTGAAGTACGAGACCAGCGGGGCGCTCAAGCCGATGCTGGCCGTGTCCTGGAAGGAGACCGCCTGGACCGCCTGGGACATCAAGCTCCGGTCGGGCGTGACGTTCCAGGACGGCACCCCGCTCGACGCGCAAGCCGTGGTCGGCGCGTTGAAACACGCCCTCGGCGTGAAGACCCCGGCGTCGGTCTTCTCACCCGAGACCATCAAGGACGTCGCCGCGGTCGACGGCTCGACGGTCCGGATCACCACCAAGACCCCGGACAGTCTGCTGCCCCAGCGGCTGGCCGCCCCCAACACCGGGATTCTGGCGCCGAAGGCGTACACCGGGTCGTCCACCGATCCGAAGGGCACCTGCACCGGCCCGTTCCAGGTCACCAAGGAGATCCCGCAGCAGGCGGTCACCCTCAAGCGCAACGCGTCCTACTGGGGCGGCCCGGTGAAGCTCGGCTCCGCCGAGGTGCGCTTCATCGCCGACGCCGCCAAGCGGGCCACCCAGGTGCAGACCGGCGAGGCCCAGATATCCAGGAAGCTCGCCGTGACGAGCATCCAGGACCTCAAGGGCAGCGGCGACATCAAGGTCGACACGGCCCAACTACCGCGCACCATCGAGCTGGTCCTCAACAACAAGAAGGCGCCATTCGACAACGAGCTCGTGCGGCAGGCGATCCAGGCCGCGATCGACCCCAAGGCGATCACCGAGGCGGTCTACGCGGGAGCGGGCCGGCCGGCGGTCGGTCCGTTCGGTCCCGGCGAGCCCTGGACGCCCGAAGGCGCCGAGCCGGTCGCCGCGGACCCGGCCAAGGCCAAGACGCTGCTGGCCACGGCGGGCGTCGCACCGTCCTCCGTCAAGATCCAGTTGATCGCGTACAACGAGGGGTCCAGCTTCTCCGACCTCGCCGCCGTCATCCAGGCCCAGCTCAAGGCGATCGGCGTGCGCGTGACGATCCGGACCGCGGACTACGCCTCGGTGGAGCCCGACCTGCTGTCCGGCGACTTCCAGGCCGCGCTGCTGTCCCGCAACTACCTCAGCACCATGCCCGACCCGCTCGGCTTCCTGACCGCCGACTACACCTGCCAGGGCAGCTACAACCTCGCACACTTCTGCGACCCGAAGATCGACGCCGCCCTCAAGAAGGCGGCCTCGACCACCGACACCAAGACCCGCAACGCGGTGTACGCCGAGGTCGCCGCCACACTCCAGTCCCGCGCGGTGGACGTCTTCCTCGTCCACGAGACGGAGTCCGCCGCCCTCGCCGGCCAAGTCTCGGGCTTCCGCCTCCACCCCTACTACACCCTCACCGCCGACCTGTCCCTCGCCACCAAGTGAACACCCGTACACACACAAGGAGTTCGTCGTGATCGACTTCCAGCCCAAGTACATCACCTTCGACTGCTACGGCACCCTCACCGCGTTCGGGATGTCCGCGCTGACCCGGGAGCTGTTCGCGGACCGCGTCGAAGCCGACCGGATGGAGGACTTCCTGGACGACTTCGAGGCGTTCCGGATCGACCAGGTGCTCGGCGCCTACCAGTACTACCCGGACGTCGTCAAGAGCGCCCTGACCCGCGCCTGCGCCCTGTGGAAGGTCGAGTACCGCGACTCCGACGGCGAGGCGATCGTCGCCGCGGTTCCCACCTGGGGCCCGCACCCCGACGTGCCGGACGCGCTGCGCACCCTTGCCGAGAGCTTCCCGCTGGTCATCCTCTCCAACGCCGCCGACAACCAGATCGGCGGCAACGTCGAGAAGCTGGGCGCCCCCTTCCACGCCGTCTACACCGCCGAGCAGGCGCAGGCGTACAAGCCGCGCTTCCAGGCCTTCGAGTACATGCTCGACCAGTTGGGCTGCGGCCCCGGCGAGATCCTGCACGTCTCGTCCAGCCTGCGCTACGACCTCATCCCCGCGCACGACCTGCGGATCACCAACAAGGTCTACGTCAACCGGGGGTACGAGCCCAGCGTGCCGTACTACGGCTACCACGAGGTCAAGGCCCTGACCGAGCTGCCCGCGCTGCTCGGGCTGTGAGCGCCGTGAAGCCCGTACCGTACTGGCTGGACACCGCCCCGGCCGGCCGCGACCGCACCGCGGTGGACATCGACGGACGGACGGACGTGGCGATCGTCGGCGCGGGCCTGACCGGCCTGTCGGCGGCGCTGCACCTGGCCCGTAAAGGCGCGCAGGTCACCGTACTGGAGCAGGAGACCGTCGGCTGGGGCGCCTCCGGGCGCAACGGCGGGATGTGCACCACCGGGCTGGCCATCGGATTCCTCACCGCCGTCGCCCGTTACGGCATCCCGACCGCCAAGGCGCTCTACCTCTCCTACAACGAGGCGATCGACACCGTCGAGAAGCTGGTCAGCGAGGAGTCCATCGACTGCGACTTCTCGCGGACCGGGAAGCTCAACCTGGCCGCCAAGCCCGCCCACTACGAGCGCCTCGCGCGCACCCACGAGGCGCTCGCCGAACTGATCGGCTACGAGACCCAGCTGATCCCCAGGAAGGACATGCGGACCGAGATCGGGTCCGACCACTACTACGGGGGCATGGCCGACCCGCAGGGCGCCGGCCTGCACGTGGGCAAGTTCGTCCGGGGCCTGGCGGACGCCGCCGAAGCCCTCGGCGTGCGGATCCACGAGAAGGCCCCGGTGACCAGGGTCCGCCGGATCAGCGGCACCAGGCACGACCTGACCACACCGGTCGGCACCGTGCGCGCCGACAAGGTACTGGTCGCCACCAGCGGCCACACCCAGGCCCCGTTCCGCTGGCTGCGCAACCGGATCGTCCCGGTCGGCAGCTTCATCCTGGTGACCGAGCCGCTGCGGCAGGAGGTCGTCGACGAACTGATGCCCACCCGCCGGATGGCCTCCGACAGCAAGAACATCCTGTACTACTTCCGCATCACCCCGGACAACCGGCTGCTCTTCGGCGGGCGTGCCCGCTTCGCGATGTCCAGCCCCGAGTCCGACGTCAAGAGCGGGCGCATCCTGCGCAAGGGCATGCTCTCGGTCTTCCCGCAGCTCGACGGGGTGCGCATCGACTACTGCTGGGGCGGTCTGGTCGACATCAGCATGGACCAGATGGTCCATGCCGGTGAGCAGGACGGACTGTTCTACTCCGTGGGCTACTCGGGCCACGGCGTGCAGATGGCCACCCACATGGGCCGCCAGATGGCCGAGGTGCTGGACGGCAGACCCTCGGCGAACCCCTGGCGGGGCCTGAAGTTCCCGCGCGTGCCCGGCCACTTCGGGCCGCCGTGGTTCCTGCCGTTCGCCGGCGCCTACTACCGGGCGCTGGACGTCATCAAGTAGCCCGCCGCCGACGAGCCCGAAAGGACGGAGTGAAAGATGGTCAGGTTCGCCCTGCGGCGGCTTGTGGTACTGCTGATCACGCTGCTCGCGGCGTCGGCCGCCACCTTCGCCATCCCGTACGCCGGTGACGGCGACCCCGCGCGGACGATCCTCCGCTCCAGGGTCTCCGACCAGGCCGTCGATCCCGCGTCGATCGCGGCCCTGCGCTCCGACCTCGGGCTCGACCGGCCGATCATCATGCAGTACCTGAGCTGGCTCGGCCGGGCGGTGCGGGGCGACTTCGGGTTGTCCTTCACCAGCCGCACGCCGGTCGACCAGTTGCTGGGCGGCGCGCTGGGGGTGTCGGCGACGCTCGCCGTCCTCGCCATCGGGCTGGCGTTCGTGGCCGCTCTCCCGCTGGGCGCGCTCGCCGCGACCCGGCCCGGAAAGCGGCTCGACAACGGGGTGACGCTGGTGACGCAGAGCTTCGTCGCCATCCCCGAATACTGGCTGGCCCCGGTGCTGGTCCTGGTCTTCTCCCGCTACCTCGGCTGGCTGCCCTCCGCGGGCTGGCGCGATCCGGCCTCCCTCGTGCTGCCCGTGCTCACCCTGGCACTGCGCCCGATGGCGTACTTCACGCAGGTCACCAGGGCCGCGATGACCGACGTGCTGGCGGCGCCGTACATCACGGCCGCCCGCAGCCGGGGCCTGAGCCAGTCCCAGACCCTGCTGCGGCACGGGCTGCGCAACGCCCTGCTGCCGGTGATGACGCTGTTCTCGCTGTGGTTCGCGGGCCTGCTCGGCGGTTCCGTGATCGTGGAGGTCATCTTCGCCATCCCCGGTATGGGCCGACTGATCTACGGCGCGGTGGTCAACCACGACGTGCCCCTGATCCAGGGCGGGATCCTCAGCATCGTCGCGCTGGCGGTCGTCATCACCACCGCCACCGACTTCCTGTACGCCGTGATCAACCCAGCCGTGAGGGTGCGCGATGGCTCTGTCTAGCCCTGTCCCGAACAGTCCGGCCCTCCGCGGCAGGTTCCGCACCAGGGCCCAGGACATCGCCCGTTGGACGGCAGCCGGCCTGCGCGCCGCCCGTGGCCGGCACTGGTCGCTGACCGCCGGCGCCGTCGTCCTGGCCCTGGTACTGGCCACCCTGGCGCTCACCCCGTGGATCGCCCCCTACGACCCGGCCCAGCAGGACCTGACCCATCGGCTGGCCGGACCCGGCGCGGAGCACTGGCTCGGCACCGACCAGCTGGGGCGGGACGTGCTCAGCAGGCTGATGTACGGCGGCCGGTTCTCGGTGTCCATCGCCGCGATCACGCTGGTGCTGTGCGTGGTCGTCGGTACGGTCGTCGGAGCGGTCAGCGCCCGGCGCGGCGGGATCGTGGACGAGATCGTCATGCGCACCACCGACCTGCTGATCTCGATCCCCGACGTGATCGTCGCGCTCTTCCTGATCGCGGCCTTCGGCACCGGCTACGGCATGCTGATCGCCGCGCTGACGATCGTCGGCTGGACCCCGTTCGCCCGCCTGATGCGGGGTCTGGCCCTGGAGATCAACCGCCGGGAGTACGTGGAGGCCGCCGAGGCGCTGGGCTGCTCCCGGAGCTTCATCGTCTTCCGGCACGTCATCCCGAACGCGGCGCGTCCCGTCCTGTCGCTGAGCTTCCTGCGGTTCGGGCACAAACTGATCACCGTGGGAGGGCTGTCCTACCTGGGGCTGGGTGTGCAGCCCCCCGACTCCGACTGGGGGGCGATGCTGCTGGACGCCCAGCCGTACATGGAACGCGTCCCGCTGCTGGTGCTCGTGCCCGGCGCCGCGGTCTTCCTGACCGCCCTCAGTGTCACCCTGATCGGCCACGGCATGGAACTCAAACGGAAGAAGAGCAGCGATGTCGGATGACACGGCGGCGAATGCGTCGCTCACCCCGGTGCGTCGCAAGACGCTCACCTCGCAGGTGACCGAACTGATCCGCGACGACCTCCTCAGGGGAAAGTACCCGCCAGGACACCAGCTCAACGAGGTGGAACTCGCCGCGTCGCTGGGCGTCAGCCGCGGCCCGATACGCGAGACCCTGGCCCGTCTCGTGCACGAAGGACTGCTGCTGAGCCAGCCGCACCGTGGGGTCTTCGTCCCGCTGCTCGGCGAGGAGGACATCGTCGACATCTACTTCGCCCGGGAAGCGCTGGAGGCCGCCGCCTTCCGCCGTGTCATCTCCTCGACCGCGTCCCCGGAGCTGGTGGGCTTACTGGACGCGACGGTGGACGAGATCGCCCGCGCCGCGGAGCGCGGCGACTGGCCGACGGTCGGCGATCTCGACGTGCGCTTCCACTCCCTGGTGATCGAGGCGGCCGGCAGCCCCCGCCTCAACCGCATGTTCGGCACGGTGATCTCCGAGACCCGGCTGTGCCTGAACCTGATGGCGGACGTCGACCCGGCCCGGCGCGATCTCGTGCACGAGCACCACGAGCTGACGCGGCTGGTCGCTGGGAACGACGTGGACGCGGCGCTGGCCACCCTCGAAAGGCATTTCGCGGATGCCGTCGTGACCCTGCGGGACCGCCTGCGGGCCGCACAGAGCTGACCGGACGTACGGGCTGGTCAGCCGTACCGGCTGATCAGTTCCACGGGCTGAGCACCCGTACGGGCCGAGCACCCGTGCGGGGCCGGCCCCCCCTGCCCCGAGCCGCGCCGTTTCCTCTTCCTCGACACCTCCTCGACAAAAGGAACCCGGATATGCGCACACACCGCCGACTCCCGCCACCCGACAGCGGCAGCCGTACCTCCGACACCGTTCTCGACGTCCGTGGCCTGCGGGTGGAGTTCTCCGACTCCGGCGCCACCACCACCACCAACACCACCACCGTCGTCGACGGCCTCGATCTGTCCGTGCGGCGCGGCGAGATCGTCGCGCTGGTCGGGGAGTCGGGGTCCGGGAAGACCATGACCGCCTCCAGCGTCATGGGCCTGCTCCCGACCGGCGCCCGGATCACCGGCGGCCGGATCACCCTCGGCGACGAGGACCTGGCCCAGCTCCCGCCGAAACGGATGAACCGCATGCGCGGGCACCGGATGGCGATGCTCTTCCAGCAGCCCAAGACGATGCTCGACCCCACCTCGACGGTACGCAGCCAGGTCGCCGAGCCGCTGCGGCTGCACCGCGGGCTGAACCGCCGGGAGGCGAACGCCCGGGTCGTGGAACTCCTGCGCGACGTCGGCATCCCCGAACCCGAGCGCCGGGCGACCGCGTACGCGCACCAGCTCTCGGGCGGCATGGCACAGCGTGTCATGATCGCGGCGGCGCTGGCCGGCGACCCCGCGCTGCTCATCGCCGACGAGCCGACCACCGCCCTCGACGCCACCGTCCAGGCCCAGATCCTGCAACTGCTCCGCCGCAAACAGCGCGAGTCCGGCATGGCCGTGCTGCTCATCACGCACGACCTCGGCATCGTCACCTCGATCGCCGACCGCGTGGCCGTCATGTACGCGGGGCGCGTCGTGGAGGAGGGCGCGACGCGTGACGTCTTCGACTCCCCCGAACACCCCTACACCCGGGCCCTGCTGCGGGCCTCCCTGCTGAAGTCCGAGAAGGGCAGGCTGTTCTCCATACCGGGGAGCGCCGCCCAGTCGCGCGGGCTCAGCCGCGGGTGCCGGTTCCAGCCGCGTTGCTCGATCGCCCAGGACCTGGGCATCGCCGGCGCCTGTTCGGACGCCGAGCCGCCACTGCACACCTGCGGCGGCGAACACCGCTGCCGCTGCTGGGCCACCCCGCCCGGCACCGAAGCCCGCGCCCAGGCGGTGACCGCATGACCATGCCCCAAGCGGCGCCCCCCGCCGACCCGGCCGCCCGGGCGCGGCAGCCCCTCGTCGTCGTGGACGACGTGGTCAAGCACTTCCCGCTGCCCGGCCGGCTCTCCGGGTCCAGGCAGCGGGTCCACTCGGTCGACGGCGTCACCTTCACCATCGCACCCGGCGAAGTGCTCGGGCTGGTCGGCGAGTCGGGCTGCGGGAAGAGCACCCTGGCCCGGGCCATGCTCGGGCTGACCCCGGTCGACTCCGGGCGCGTGCTGTTCGACGGCACCGACGTCGCCCGGGCCAGGGGCAGCCAACGCAAGGAGCTGCGCCGGTCCATGCAGCTCGTCTTCCAGGACCCGTTCGCCGCCCTCGACCCGCGGATGCGGCTGGGCACGAGCCTCGACGCGCCGCTGGCCCAGCACGGTCTGGGCACCCGGGAGGAGCGGCACCGGCGCATCGTGGAGGTGCTGGGCCATGTCGGGCTCGACGAGTCGTTCCTCGGCCGCCGCCCGCGGGAGTGCTCCGGCGGTCAGCTCCAGCGCATCGTGGTGGCCCGTGCCCTGCTGCTGCGCCCGCGGCTGCTGATCTGTGACGAGCCCACCTCCGCTCTCGACGCCTCGGTGCGCGCCCAGATCCTCAACCTGCTGATGGAGCTCAAGGACGAGCTGGACCTCACGCTGCTGATGATCTCGCACGACCTCCGTGTGGTACGCCACGTCTGCGACCGGGTGGCCGTGATGTACCTCGGCGAGATCGTCGAGGTCGCCACCCGGGACGAGCTGTTCGAGAGCCCCGCGCATCCGTACACCCGGGCGCTGCTCGCCGCCTCGATGGCGGACGAGCGCCTTCCGGCCACGGAGGAGCCCGGCCCGCGCACCCCGTACAGCGCGCTGCGCGGCGAACCGCCCAGCCCGGTGCATCCGCCGGCCGGGTGCCGGCTGCACCCCCGCTGCCCGCAGGCCCGCGACCGGTGCCGTACCGAGGAGCCGATGCTCGTCCCCGGTACGCCCGGACACCTGGCCGCGTGCCACTACCCGTACACCTGAGGCCCTGCCGCAAGCAGCCGTCCCACCAGGCCGTGGGCGGCCGTCCGACCCGAAGGAGCAAGCCGATGACCACAGTCGAGACCGAGGCCGCCGCACCGCTGACCTGGCAGCCGCCGGCCGGGGGCCTGTGGTCCGGCCGGTGGGTCGACGGCGGGTCCGCCATGTCCGTGTACGACCCGGAGGACGGCAGCCTGGTCGGCCGGGTGGCGGACGCCAGTCCGGCCGAGGTGGACCGGGCCGTGACCGGCGTGGCCGCCGCCGTGGCCACTGAGGAGTGGCCGGCCTGGCAGCGGCGCGAGGCGCTGGACGCCGCGGCCCGGCTGGTGCTGCGGCGCCGCGCGGCACTGACCGAACTGATCTCCCGGGAAGGCTGCAAGACCGTACGCGAGGCGGACCGTGAGGTGTCCCGCGCGGCCGAGACGCTGCGGCTGTCGGCCCAGCAGACCGCCCACCTCACCGGCGAGACCCTGCCCTTCGCCGACACGCCGCGCGGCGCCGGTCGGCTGGGCTGGTACACGCGGGAACCCGTCGGGGTGGTCGCCGCCATCACCCCGTTCAACGATCCGCTCAACCTGGTCGCGCACAAGGTCGGCCCCGCCCTGGCGGGCGGCAACGGCGTCGTCCTCAAACCCGCCGAGGCCACACCGCTGACCGCCCTGGCGTTCGCCCAGATCCTGCTGGACTCCGGGGTGCCCGCCGGACGCCTCGCGGTCGTTCCCGGAACCGGCAGCGGGGCGGGCCGCGCACTGGTCGGGCACCCCCTGGTCGACCTGGTCTCCTTCACCGGCGGCCACCGGACCGGCGACGAGGTGGCCCGCGCGGCCGGTGCCAAGAAGACCCTGATGGAGCTGGGCGGCAACAACGCCGTGCTGGTCCTGGACGACGCGGACCGCGAGGCCGCGGCGCGCGCGGTGGTGGACGGCGCGTTCGGCGTGGCCGGGCAGAACTGCCTCTCGGTGCAGCGGGTCTTCGTCGACGCCCGGATCGCCGCCCGGTTCACCCAGGACGTGGTGGCGATGACCGAGGCGCTGCGGGTCGGCGGCAAAGCCGATCCGCGCACCGACATCGGTCCGCTGATCAACGAGCGCGAGGCGCGCCGGGTCGAGGGGTGGGTGCGCCAGGCGCACGACGCCGGCGCCGAGGTGCGCACCGGAGACCGCAGGCAGGGCGCCTTCTACTGGCCGACGGTGCTCACCGGGGTGCCCGCGGACGCCCTCGTCATGACGGAGGAGGTCTTCGGACCGGTGCTGGTGATCGAGCCGTTCGACACGGTGGACGACGCCGTCGCCCGCGTCAACGAGACCCGCTACGGCCTCCAGGCCGGCGTCTTCACCGCCGGCCTGGAGGCGGCCCTGGACATCGCCGACCGGCTGCGGGTCGGCGCGGTCATGGTCAACGACAGCAGCGACTTCCGGATCGACGCGATGCCGTTCGGCGGACCCAAGCGGTCGGGCGTGGGGCGGGAGGGTGTGCGGTACGCGGTCGAGGCGATGACCGAACCGAAGATCGTGGCGGTGCGGCGGGGGGCGTGAGGGGCGCGGGCGCGCCCGTAGCGCCTGCCTCCCGCGGGCGCCGCGGGGTCAGTCGTGCGGCGGGGTCCCGGTCACCATGTGGTCGGCGTGGTTGATCGCCTCGATGACCAGGCGCCGCAGGTGACCGTCCCGGAGCGCGTAGATGGAGCGGCGGCCGTCCTTGCGGACCTCGACCAGACCGGCGAGGCGGAGCTTGGCCAGGTGCTGGCTGACCGCGGGCCGGGCAGCCCCACTGGCGTCGGTGAGGGTGTTGACGTCGGCCTCACCCCGCGCGAGCGTCCACACCAGGTGCAGCCTGGTCGGGTCGGAGAGCAGCGCGAAAACGCCGGCCGCCGCGGCGAACTGCGCGGCACCGCTGGGGTGCGTCTGCAAAGCGCCTGCAGCCATGGGTCTGTTGCTCGCCGACATGCCCCCCATCGTATGCGCGTGCGGTCGCCCGGCGTGGGCGAGGGTGTCCCGCGGACCCGATACGCCCGCGCCCACGCGTATCCGCGCGTGCCGGGCGGGCGGCAGGGGGCCGGGCCAGGGGGAGCCACCGGCCGGCCGTCGTCGGTACGAGGCCGGCCGTCGCCACAGCGCGGGGCGGCGCTACCCCGTACCCGATCACCCACGACGCGGCCGACCGCACGTTCCGCGTCGTACGAGGCGGTCTCGCCGGGATCGTCCAGTCACCGGTCCGCGGCGTGACCCCGCGGGTCTCCGCACCGGAAACTCGCTCCTCATCTGTCACTGTCATGCCATACCCTGCTCGGCAGTAGCCGCGCCCCGCGCGTCACCGCACGCAGGCGGTCATGTCCGGGCGTTGCGCGGCGTTCTCGACTCCCGGTCATCCACCGGGCTTCCTGTGGGGGGTACACACCACTGTGCGCACGCGCAGCATCTCGACCGCGACAGCGCTCGCGGTCCTCGTCAGCTCGGCGGCGTTAAGCGTCGCCGCGGCCGGATCCGCCTCGGCCGCCTCCGTCGCCGTCGCCTCGCCCGGCGGCATCGTCGCGGACGGTGCCCTGCACCGGGTCTTCGTCGGCGACCGTTCGGCCGGGAAGATCCTGGCCGCCGACTACACCGGCGCCCTGGTCGACTCGGTGAGCGGCGTCAGCGGGGTCTCCGGTCTGGCGCTGTCCGACGACGGCGCCACCCTGTACGCGGCCGCGGCGGGCAGCCACGAGATCGTGGCCCTGGACGCGGCCACCCTCGACGTCAAGGCCCGCTACAGCGTCGCCACCGACACCGGTCCGCGCTACGTCGCCTTCGCCGGCGGCAAGGTCTGGTTCTCGTACGGCGACCAGTGGGACGGCGACCTGGGCTCGGTCGACCCGGCGGTGGACCCGGCGAGCGGGGCCGACGCGGTGACACTCGGGCAGTTCCCGCAGCCGTATCCGGGGGTCTGGGGCCCGGCACTCCTGGACACCGACCCGTCCGCGCCCGGCCTGCTGGCCGTCGGCGAGACCGGCCTGTCCACTGACTCGATGGCCGTCGTCGACGTCTCCGGCGCCACGCCGCAGCTTGTCGCCTGGCACCACGGCGACTACACGCTGAACAACGGCATCGGGGACATCGACCTGGTGCCCGGCGCCTCGCAGGTGCTGGTCAACGGTGCGCAGCGGGATGTCTACGCGGACGGGAAGTTCACCGCCGCCGGCAGCTATCCCTCCGGGCAGCGCGCCGACATCGCCGCGAACGGACTGGTCGCCCAGATCACCGGTACCAAGGTGGCGGTCTACCGGCCCGACGCCACCCAGCCGATCCGTACCTACGCCATCGACGCGTCCAGCCCGGGCGCACTGACGTGGGCCCCGGACTCCTCACGGATCTTCGCTCTGGTGGGGACGGACGGCGCCTACGCCCTCAAGACGTTCACCGACCCGACGCTGAACGTCCCCAGCCTGACGGTGAACGCCCCGTCGACCGCCACCCGCGGCAAGCCGCTCACCGTGACGGGGAAGCTGTCGGCGACGGTGCCGCTGCCGAGCGGCGTCTCGCTGCAGGTCACCCGCATCGACCTGGAGAGCCCCGGCGGCAAGGCGCTGGCCGCCGCCCCCGTGAAGGCGGACGGCTCGTACTCCTTCACCGACACCCCGCCGGCCGGCGGCACGGTCACCTACCGGGTCGCCTACGCGGGCGACGCCGGGCACACGGCGGTCAGCGCGTCCGACAAGGTCGAGGTCTCCCGTACGGCGCCGGCGCTGACCCTGAACAACAACGGCAAGGTCTACAACTACGGCACCTACGTCTCCTTCACCGCGCACCTCGGCTCGACGTACAAGAACCGCACGGTCGAGATGTGGGTGAACCCCTTCGGCCTCGACAAGCCCAACACGCTGCTGAAGACCGGGACGGTCAACGCCCGCGGCGACATCTCCGTGACGGTGCGCACATGGCGGAACACGACCGTCACCGCGGTCTTCAAGGGGGACGCCCGCACCGCGCCCACGTCGGTGAAGTCCACGGTGTACGCCAGGGTCGCTGTCTCCAACGCCCTCTCCGGGTACTACAGGACGGGCACGATCGGCTCGACGGCGTACTACTGGTTCCACAAGTCCACCGAACCGGTGTACACGACGACCATGACCTACTACACGGGCCGTCATCAGCGCGTCGACCTGCAGGTCTACTCGGGCGGAGCGTGGCGCTCCGCCGCCTCGCAGTACTTCCCGCTGAGCACGGCCGGGAAGTCGGTGGTACGCCTGGAGGCGCCGGGGCAGTCCGGGATCAAGGCACGGATGCGGTCGCTGTACGTCAGCGGGTCGTCCGGCGACAACGTGAACACGACGACGTACGGACCCTGGAAGTACCTGTACTTCTCCAACTAGGCGGGTTCGTCCGGATCAGCGGGCGGGCCGTGGCCGAGGCCATGGTCGTCCGGCTTCACGCGGCCGGGGCCCCTTCGCGGGGGCCCCGGCCGCGTGAACGGGCCACGCCGGGGTGCGGGCGAGCGGTCTCCGCAGCGGAGCGGCCGTATGTGGTGCGGAGACGCCCCGAACTCCCCGGCAAGTCATCCATCAACCGCGCCGATACGTATCAACCTCAGATGTTCCTGCGAGAGGAAAGGTCATGAACCTCACTCACGTGATCCCCGCCAAACACCGTCACCACAAGAAGGGAAAGACGACGTCCAAGACCGACACCACCAAGCGGCGTGAAGCTCCTATAGATCGTCAAGCGGTCTGGAGGAGCGTTTTCGGTGTGGTTGATGGGCTGGTGAGGTGCTTGTAGACCTCGCGGGCGATGAAGCGTTTGAGGCAGCGCAGGATGTCTTTCTTGGACATGCCTTCGGTGG
>NZ_DATDBG010000006.1:0-3938 GCF_036524955.1 Streptomyces sp. | reverse complement strand
CCGGGGGGGCGCCCCGCCGCGTCTACTTCACCGGCGGTACGGGCGTGGCGTGCGGCCCGCACACCACGTCCTGCGGGTCCAGCGTCCCCTCGATCAGGTAGGCGTCGACCCGGGCGTTGATGCACGGATTGACCAGGCCGGTGACGCCGTGCGAACCGGCGTCCCGCTCTGTGATCATCCGCGATCCGGCGAGCCGGCGGTGCAGTTCCAGCGCTCCGCCGTACGGGGTCGCCGCGTCACGGGCGCTCTGCACGATCAGGACACCGGGCAGGTCCTGGTCCGACCGGACCTCCACCGGGGTGCGCTGCTTCACCGGCCAGGTCGCGCAGGGCAGGTTCAGCCAGGCGTTGGCCCAGGTCAGGAAGGGGTGGGCGGCGTGCAGCGCGGTGTTGTCCCGGTCCCACGTGCGCCAACTGGTGGGCCACCTGGCGTCGGTGCACTCCACCGCGGTGTAGACGGCGTTGCCGTTCTCCGAGGTGGCGTTGCCCGCGGTGTCCGACAGGTCGGGGCCCGCCGCCTCCACCAGGGCCTGGGTGTCGCCGGCCAGGTAGCGGCTCCACACGCCCGCCACGAGCGCCCAGGTGGAGTCGTAGTAGGGCGCGTTCTGGAAGAAACCCAGGAGTTCGGCGGGTCCGACGACGCCGCCGATCGGGTTCGCCTTGGCGGCGGCCCGCAGCTCCTCCCACTTCTTCTGGACCTTCGACGGCGTGTCGCCGATGTGGTAGACGGAGTCGTACGACGCGACCCACGCCTGCCAGTCCTCCCAGCGTCCCTGGAAGGCGATGTCCTGGTCGAGGTTGTTCCGGTACCAGATCTGGTCCCGCGCCGGGTTGACCACGCTGTCCACGATCATGCGGCGCACGTGTGTCGGGAAGAGGGTGGCGTACACCGCGCCGAGATAGGTGCCGTAGGAGACGCCGAGGAGGTTGAGCCGCTTCTCCCCCAGCGCGGCCCGGATGACGTCCAGGTCGCGGGCGGTGTCGGGGGTGGTCATCCGGGAGAGCACGGCCGCGCCGGTACGTTCCAGGCAGCCGTTGGCGTACTCCTCGGCGAGCTTGCGCTGGGCGAGTTTGTCGGCCTCGTCGTCCGGCACCGGGTCGGCCTTGGGCGCCTTGACGAAGTCCTGCGGATCCTGGCAGGAGATCGGCGCGGACCGGCCGACTCCGCGCGGGTCGAAGCCCACGAAGTCGTACGCCTTGGCGGCGTTCTTCCACAGCGGGGACGCGTTGGTGACGCGCAGGGGGAAGCGCATGCCGGAGCCGCCGGGCCCGCCGGGGTTGTACAGCAGCGCGCCCTGCCGTTCGGCGGGAGTGCCGGTGCTGGTCGCGCGGTCCACGGCGAGCCTGATGGTGTCGCCGAACGGCTTGCCGTAGTCCACCGGGACGGTGACCCAGCCGCACTGGACAGCGGACGGCAGGCCCCAGTCCGCCGGGCATGCCGCCCAGCCGATGCCGGCTTTCTCGGCCCGGGCGGCGGCGATCGCCGTACCGACCGACTCCGGCACGGTGGCGGCCGGCTGGTCACCGGCCTCCGCCGCCCCGGCCGTGGCCACCGGGGCCGCGGCGAGGACACCCGCGATCAGGGCGCCTGTGGAGACGAGCACAACCGTGCGTCTCACGATCGAACCTCCCCCTGAAGAACCGCGGCTCGTGGCCGCGGTGGTCACAGTGATGAGGTGCGAATCCATTCCCCCGTGGGTCGGGGGCGAACAGGCCAGGCGGGTGATTCTTCATCAAAGTGCGAGGGCGCAAGGGAGTTGGGCTGGGCCGCACGGGTGGCAGCGCCCTCCGCGTCGCCCGGACGGGCGAGAACGGGCCGTCCTGATCATCGCCGTCGCCGAACAGCCCGCGCCGGTCGCCGGAGAAGCCCTCCGGGCTCCTCACGCGACCGCTGACGGAACCTTCGACGAAGGCGACGAAGGCACTGACGGAGCTTTGAGCTCGGCCAGCGCGTGGTCGAGGGCGCGGCGCAGGCGGAGCCCGTCGTGGGCGACGGCGGTGATCAGGACAGCCGGGCCGGCCAGCGGAGTCAGCGCCGCCTGCGCGTCGTCGGTCCATGTGCGGGGCTCGGCGGGGGCGTCGGCGAAGTGCGGGTCGACGAGCAGGAGCTGGCCGACGGCCCGGTAGTCGCCGAGCGTGTCCGGGGTGCCGGGCCCGAAGGCGAGTTCCTGGTCCAGCAGCGGCCGGCCGTCGCGGTGGACGGTGAGCCGGGCGCTGAGCCGCCCGGGTTCCTCGGCGTGGCGCCCGAGGATCTGCTCCTCCCGCAGCAGCAGGCGTGCGGTGGGGGCGAGGTCCACCCGGGTGCGCATCCGCAGGGCGCTCCCCCGGGCGGCGATCAGCGGCTCCGGCAGCCAGTCGAGCGCGCCCCCGTCCCGTACCGCCAACCGCACGTCGTACGACGCCTCCTCGGCGTCGCGGCCGGGCAGTGCGACGGTCGCGGCCGAGGACCCCACGACCAGCCGGGCGCCTGCCCCGACCTCGGTCTCGATCCGCAGCCGGTCCCCGCCCAGCGGTGCGCTCATCGCGCCGACCACCGTCACTCCCGCGCCGCCCGGTTCGCCGTGCGCCCGGGTCCGCCGCAGGGCGAGCGGCCCGTCGCCGACGAGCAGCGGCAGCGCGGTGCCGCCGCGCCCGTCGGCCACGGCCTTGATCCGCGCGACGGCCCGTACCGCACGGGGGCCGGCTGCCTGCTCCGGGATCACGGCGTGCTCCCGGAGCCGGGGGCGCGCAGGCTCATGCCGCCACCGGCGCCCATGCGGCGAGCCGTTCCCCGATCCACCGCGCGACCGGCTCGATGCCGTCGCCGCGGGCGACGGAGGTGAACACCACGGGCAGCGGACCGCGCTGCGCCTCGGCGTCCCTCGCCATCCGGTCCAGGTCGGCGCCCACGTACGGCGCGAGGTCCGTCTTGTTGACGACCAGCAGGTCGGCGGTGGTGACCCCGGGGCCGCCCTTGCGGGGGATGTCGTCGCCGCCGGCCACATCGATCACGAAGATCTGCGCGTCCACCAGGCCCTTGGAGAAGGTGGCGGTGAGGTTGTCGCCGCCGGACTCGACCAGCACGAGGTCGAGCGGCCCCACCGCCTCCTCCAGGTCCTCCACGGCTTCCAGGTTCGCCGAGATGTCGTCCCGGATCGCGGTGTGCGGGCACGCCCCGGTCTCCACGGCGACGATCCGCTCCGCGGGCAGCACCGCGTTCCGCAGCAGGAAATCGGCGTCCTCGCGCGTGTAGATGTCGTTCGTCACCACTCCGATCGACACGCTGTCGCGCAGCGCGCGGCACAGAGCCGCCACGGTCGCCGTCTTCCCCGACCCCACGGGCCCCCCGAGCCCGATCCGCAGTGCCCGCCGCCGGCCGTCCTCGCGCACCTCGGGCGCCGAGTGCGCGTACCGCTCCGGGAATACCTCGGGATGGTCCAGATGCATGGTCAACTCCGTTGGGGCTGCAGTGATGGTACGGGGCAGGTGTGCGCCGGGCCGGACGGCGCGGCCCGGCACGGCGGTCCGCTCACGACGCGAACAGCCGGACGGGCCAGGCCGCGTGGTGCTCGGCGGCGATGTCGAGCAGGGGGGCGGAGGCGGCGGGGAGCACGTCGATCCCCTCCGTCAGCGCGCGCTCACCGGCGAGGCCCGCCGCCGCGGCGACCGCGTCGATGTCGGCGGCGAGGCGGGCCAGGACGGCCGCCGCGTGGAAGGGGTCGAGGCTGAGCAGTCGTACGGCGGCGGTCGCCGGACCGCTCACCGATTCGTACGCGGCGACGTGGGCCGCGTCGAGCGGGCGCAGACCCGCCGCGCGGGCGGTGACGCCGAGGACGACGGGCTGGTGCACCCCGCGCGGCCGGGCCGCGGCGAGGTCGTCCAGCGCCGGATGCGGCCATGCCGCACGGGCGGCCCGCATGAGCTGGCGGCCCAGGCGCCGGGAGACCGTGCGCAGGGCCA
>NZ_DATDBG010000005.1:0-42222 GCF_036524955.1 Streptomyces sp. | reverse complement strand
CGCGAAGATGGTACGCACGCAGCTCCTCCAGCCGCTGGCCGCGAAGTTCGGCATGTCCGTGGAACTGCTCACCATCGCCGACGGCAAGATCACCTCGTACGACGGGGTCCTGTCCACCACCGTCGCCGAGACGCTGGACGGCAAGGAGCTGTGGGCCACCGCGCAGTGCCGCCCGCACCCCACCGACCGTCTGGACGACACCGGTCAGGGCGACGCCTTCGTCGGCCTCGCCTTCTGCGCGATCCGGGCGGTGGTGGACGTGGACATCGAGATCGGCGCGGTGCGGGTGGTGGAGATGGCCGTCGCCCAGGACGTCGGCCACGTGCTCAACCCCCGCCAGCTCGCCGCCCGTATCGAGGCCGGTGTCACCCAGGGCGTCGGCATGGCCCTCATGGAGGACCTGCGCGCGCCGCGCGGGGTCGTCAAACACCCCAGCCTCACGGGCTATCCCCTTCCCACGGCCCTGGACGCGCCCGACATCCGGATCGTCCGGCTCGTCGAGGAGCGCGACGTGGTCGCCCCCTTCGGCGCGAAGGCGGTCAGTGCGGTGCCTGTCGTGACCGCCCCCGCGGCGGTCGCCGCGGCCGTCCGCGCGGCGACCGGCCGCCCGGTCAGCCGCTTGCCCATCCGCCCCCAGGCGGCCGTGGTCAAACCCGCGCCCTGACCCTCCGGGCGGCCCGGGGCAGCCGCGCACGGGGCGCCCCGCAGGGACGCGGGGAACCGCGACCGGCCCCCACCGGGCCGCTGCCCGGGAACGAGCGGAATCCGGCTCGGCGGGTCCCGGCGCGCCGCCGTGTGCGGACCCGTTGCGGGGGAGCGTACGGGGCGCCCCCTCGGCCGCGGCCCGCAGGAAGTGCGGTCAGCGCGGCGGCGCTGCGTCGGCGTCGTCCGGGCCGCCGGGCACCCTGGCCGCGCCGAGCCCCGCCAGGATCGCCTCGACCGTTTCCTCGGGGGACTGGAACGTCGTGTCCAGCCACAGTCCCAGACGCGGCGTCTCGTCCCTGAGGACGTGATCGAGGCCGCCCACCGTCCAGGAGCCGTAACCGCTCTTCGCGCGGGCCGCCTCGCGGCGGGCGACGGCCTCCGGGGAAGGGGCGAGGACGACCAGGTAGAGCGGGCGGGTCCGGATCGCGCCGAGATACGGTTCCAGGTGTTCGCCGAGCACCACGTCCTGCACCACCGCGGTCCAGCCGGCGCCCGCGTACAGGTCCGCCGTCGCCGCCGACACCCGGTAGCGCAGCCGCAGCTGCTCGACGGCCTCCTCGTCGCCGCCGGGCACCAGGTCCCGGCGCCCGGACACCACCATCCGCCGGAACACGTCCCCGCGTACGTGCACCGCGCGCGGCAGTCGTTCCGCGAGCAACTGCGCGACCGTCGACTTCCCCGAGGCCATCACCCCGGTGATCACCACGACGGCACGCTCCAGCGACGTCTCACCCATCGGGTGCCCCCTTCCCGGCCTTCTCCCGGCTCGCCGGATCTCTTCCGGCTCCGCGGTGAACGGTCCCGATCGGAATGAGAGCATTCCAGAATTTCTTTGATCAGGTGTGGCCAATGGGGCGCGTCCTGCCTGGAGGCGCGTCATATGTGGAGGCCGTGACCGGAATCGAACCGGCGTAACTCGCTTTGCAGGCGAGTCCCTCAACCACTCGGGCACACGGCCGTGTCGTACTGCGTGCTTCGACCATGACGGTGCGCGGGGCGGGGGTCAATGGGACGGGGCGCCGTGCAACGGGACTGCCATACGGCGTTCATGAACCGGCGGTCGTAGCACCCGCGGCGGAGCCGGAACCGGTCGCAGGGCAGGGGCTCGGGGACGGTTCGCCTCTTACTCTGGGCGGGTGACTGTGCCGAGGGCTCGCGACGACCAGCGGATATCCGGTGCCGGGGACGAGCCGCCGGAGGGCGTGCTGGGGCGGACGTACCGCGCGCTCACCCTCGGCATCGTGTCCGTCGTGCTGATGATCGCCTTCGAGGCGACCGCGGTCGGTACGGCGATGCCGATCGCCGCGCGGGAGTTGGACGGGCTCGGGCTCTACGCCTTCGCGTTCTCCGGGTACTTCACGACGTCGCTGCTGGCGATGGTGGTCAGCGGCCAGTGGTGCGACCGCGGCGGCCCCCTCGCGCCGCTCGCCGTCGGCATCGGTGTCTTCGCCGCGGGCCTGCTGGCCAGTGGCACCGCCCAGTCGATGGGGCCGTTCGTCCTCGGCCGCGCGATCCAGGGCTTCGGCGGCGGCCTGGTGATCGTCGCCCTCTACGTGGTCGTCGGCCGCGCCTACCCCGAACGCCTCCGCCCCGCCGTCATGGCCGCCTTCGCCGCGTCCTGGGTGCTCCCGTCCCTCCTCGGCCCCCTCGTCGCGGGCACGGTCACCGAACAACTCGGCTGGCGCTGGGTCTTCCTGGCGATCCCCGTCCTCGTCGCCCTGCCCCTCGCGGTGATGCTGCCGCCGCTGCGCCGCATGCGGGGCGCGGGAGAGGAAGACGCGGCTCCCGCGGCTCCCGCCGGTTCGGCGCGGTCACGGAAGGGCGGCGCAGGTGTGCGTACGGCCTCCGGCCCGGGGGCCGGTGCGGCGCCTTGGCGTACGGGCGGGGTGGCCGGGCCGGGCGGGCGCGGGGCGCGGTCACGGAAGGGCGGGGCAGGGGTTTCCGCCGCCGGGGCGCCCGCCATGGACGGGTCCAGGATCTGGCTCGCCGTGGCCGTCGCGGCCGGGGCCGTACTGCTGCAGTACGCCGGGCAGGACCTGCGTCCGCTGTCCGGGGTGCCCGCGGTTCTCGGCGCGGCCCTGCTCGTGCCGTCGGCGCTGCGGCTGCTGCCGCGGGGGACCTTCCGGGCGGGCCGGGGGCTGCCCACGGTCGTGCTGATGCGGGGAATCGCCGCGGGGACGTTCATCGCCGCGGAGAGCTTCATCCCGTTGATGCTGGTCACCCAGCGGGGCCTGTCGGCCACCCTGGCCGGGCTCTCCCTCGCGGGCGGCGGCCTCACCTGGGCGCTGGGCTCCTACGTCCAGGCCCGCCCGCGCCTGGAACCCGTCCGCGAACGCCTCGTCCAGCTCGGCCTGCTGCTGTCCGCCGCCGCGATCGCCGCGGTGCCGCTGGCGCTGGACCACGCGGTGCCCACGTGGACCGTGGCCCTCGCCTGGTGCGTGGGCGGGTTCGGCATGGGGCTGGTGATCTCCACGCTCGGCGTGCTTCTGCTGGGGCTCTCCGCGCCCGAGGACGCGGGCGCGAACTCCGCGGCCCTCCAGGTCTGCGACGCCCTCTCCAACGTCGTCCTGGTCGCCGCCGCCGGCACCGCCTTCACCGCCCTCGGCGGCGGGTCCGTCGCCGCGCCTTCCGCTTCCTCCGCCACGACGACGGGTCACCCCGCCGCGTTCGCCGCCGTCTTCCTCCCCGCCGCGCTCATCGCCCTCGCCGGTGCCGCGCTCTCCACCCGCCTGCGGCCCGCGACCTCCTGAGCCGCAGCGTGCCCCGCCCGCTGCACCCGGGTCACACCGCGTGGTACCGGGCGGTACCATGTGCCCATGCCTGGATTGAATGTGCGGTTCACCGAGGAAGAGCTGGAAGCGCTGCGAGCGCGCGCCGAAGCCGAGGGCACGAGTATGCAGGCGATCGCGCACGAGGCTGTTGTGCGGGCGATCAGTGAGCGGTCGCGGTTGTTCGAGGACGCCGCGGCGCACGTACTCGAGGTGAGCGGCGAACTGAACCGGAGGCTCGCGTGAGCCAGGGGGCGTACTACCTGGTACTGCCCGAGTTGTTGAACCTTGCCATGCGCCTCGGCGCCGACGAGGTACGGGACTACGGCCTGCTGGAGTCGGCGCTCGCCCGCCCCAAAGCGAGCGTGTTCGGGCAGGACGCCTACCCCGACGTCTGGCAGAAGGCGGCGGCCCTCATGGAGTCGCTGGCCCGCAACCACGCGCTCGTGGACGGAAACAAACGGCTTGCATGGTACGCCACATGGGTCTTCCTGCAGGTGAACGGGCACCCTCTGCGCGCCGGGTTCGATGTCGACGAAGCCGAGAGCTTTGTCCTTGCCGTCTGCCAGGGGCACCTGGACGTACCGAAGATCGCCGAGACGCTGCCCCGGTTCGGGACGTGAGCGCGACGCGCCAAGCTCGTTGTGATGCGGGTCGCATCCCCGGGCTGCGGGGACGTGGGTGCGGGAGGTCGTAACAGACGGCCGGTACGCTGAGGCGGTTCGCTGACCGAACGCCGCCGACCCCGTACCGGAGACCGTGACTACCGCATCGCATCACCACCTGTCACCCGCGTTCCCCGGAAGGGCTCCCTGGGGGACGGCGAACAAGCTGCGCGCCTGGCAGCAGGGGGCCATCGACGCCTATGTGGCCGCGCAGCCACGGGACTTCCTCGCGGTGGCCACACCCGGGGCCGGGAAGACGACCTTCGCGTTGACGCTCGCGTCGTACCTGCTGCACAACCACATCGTCCAGCAGATCACCGTGGTCGCCCCGACCGAGCACCTGAAGACCCAGTGGGCGGACGCCGCCGCGCGGATAGGGATCAAGCTCGACCCGGAGTACAGCGCGGGCCCGGTGGGCCGGGAGTACCACGGTGTCGCGGTGACGTACGCGGGCGTCGGCGTACGGCCGATGCTGCACCGCAACCGGTGCGAACAGCGCAAGACGCTGGTGATCCTGGACGAGATCCACCACGCGGGCGACAGCAAGTCGTGGGGCGAGGCGTGCCTGGAGGCGTTCGACCCGGCGACCCGCCGGCTCGCGCTGACCGGGACGCCGTTCCGGTCGGACACCAACCCGATCCCGTTCGTGGCGTACGAGGAGGGCCAGGACGGCATCCGCCGGTCCGCCGCCGACTACACGTACGGATACGGCAACGCACTGGCCGACGGCGTCGTCCGCCCGGTGATCTTCCTCAGCTACAGCGGCACCATGCGCTGGCGCACCCGGGCCGGCGACGAGCTCTCCGCCCGCCTCGGCGAGCCGATGACCAAGGACGCCGTCGGTCAGGCGTGGCGGACCGCGCTCGCGCCGACCGGTGAGTGGATCCCGAACGTGCTGCGCAGCGCGGACCAGCGGCTCACCGAGGTCCGCAAGGGCATCCCGGACGCCGGCGGCCTGGTGATCGCCACCGACCAGGACTCGGCCCGCGCCTACGCCAAGCTGCTCAGGGAACTGACCGGCCGCAAGCCGACCCTCGTGCTGTCCGACGACACCGGGGCCTCCAAGCGCATCGAGGAGTTCAGCACGTCCGACGACCGCTGGATGGTCGCGGTCCGGATGGTCTCCGAGGGCGTGGACGTACCCCGGCTGGCCGTCGGGGTGTACGCGACGACCATCTCCACGCCGCTGTTCTTCGCCCAGGCCGTGGGCCGCTTCGTACGGTCCCGGCGGCGCGGCGAGACCGCCTCGGTCTTCGTGCCGACCATCCCCAGCCTGCTGGAGTTCGCGAACGCGCTGGAACTCGAGCGCGACCACGTACTCGACCGGCCGAGGAAGCAGGGTGAGGAGGACCCGTTCGCCGAGGAGGACAAGCTCCTCGCCGCGGCGGAGAAGGCGGACGACGAGGCCACCGAGGACGACCTGCTGCCGTTCGAGGCTCTGGAGTCCGACGCGGTCTTCGACCGGGTGCTCTACGACGGCGCCGAATTCGGGATGCAGGCGCACCCGGGCAGCGAGGAGGAGCAGGACTACCTCGGCATCCCCGGACTGCTGGAGCCGGACCAGGTGCAGATGCTGCTCCAGCGGCGGCAGGCCCGGCAGATCGCCCACAGCCGGAAGAAACCGGACGAGGAAGCCGACCTGCTGGAGCTGCCCGCCGACCGGCGGCCCGTCGTGACCCACCGTCAACTGCTGGAACTGCGCAAGCAGTTGAACACGCTGGTGGCTGCCTACCATCACCAGAGCGGTAAGCCGCACGGAGTGATCCACAACGAACTGCGCCGGCTCTGCGGCGGTCCGGCGAGCGCCGAGGCGACCGCCGGACAGCTCACCGAGCGCATCAAGAAGGTCCAGGAATGGGCCACGAGAATGCGGTGATCTGCGCCGGATCGCACAGGTTCGCACTCCGAGGAGGGGTCAATCCGATGCCCGGATTGTGGACGACCCCTTCCGCTGAGCGGTACTGGCTCGCTACCGTGCCGGTCACGCACGCGCCGTGGCAGTGCAGCCGCGGAGCGCGGCCGGTATGCCGACTACCGGTGGCCCATCCGCGCGCTGCCGCGGGACCGGCAGGGCGATCCGACACGAGATGCGCCGCCGATTTGACGAGGAAGGGGCGTCGTGACCGCGGAGACGTCTCAAACGCTCGACCGGGGCCTGCGGGTCCTGAAGCTGCTCGCCGACACCGATCACGGGCTGACCGTGACCGAGCTGGCCGCCAAACTCGGGGTGAACCGCACGGTGGTGTACCGCCTGCTGGCCACCTTGGAACAGCATTCGCTGGTCCGCCGGGACCTGGGCGGCCGGGCCAGGGTGGGTCTCGGCGTGCTGGGCCTGGCCCATCAGGTCCATCCGCTGCTGCGTGAGGCGGCGCTGCCCGCGCTGCGCTCGCTCGCCGAGGACATCGGGGCCACCGCCCATCTGACCCTGGTGGACGGCAGCGAGGCGCTGGCCGTCGCGGTGGTCGAGCCGACCTGGACCGACTACCACGTCGCCTACCGCACCGGCTTTCGCCACCCGCTGGACCGCGGCGCGGCCGGCCGGGCGATCCTGGCCGGCCGGGCGATGCAGCCCACCCCCGACGGAACCGCCGGGGGCTGGGGGCGCACCACGGACGACGAGTACGCGGAGAGCGCCGCCGACCGCACGGGCGGCGGGGCCGGTCCCACCGATCCGACCGGGCTCACCGACCCCACGGGTGCCGCCGGTACGGCCGACGCCACGCATCGCACGATGGGCGCGGGCGGCGCCACCGACCGGGCCAGGTACGTCCTCACCCACGGCGAGCTGGAGGGCGGCGCGAGCGGCGCCGCGGCCCCGCTGCTGGGCGTACCGGGCGTCGAGGGCAGCGTCGGCGTGGTCATGCTCTCCGATTCGGTCCCTGAGCGGGTCGGGTTGCGGGTGGTGGAGGCGGCCACGGAGGTCGCGGACGCGCTGCGGTGAGCGGGCACGCCGACCGGGTGCGGGTGAGCGGTGTGCGGCTCGGGTGCGGGTCGACGACGGCGGGCGCGCGGTCGGCTCGGGTGCGCCGTGGCGGGCGAGCCGGACCTGACGGACACCGGGTGGGGACGGGCTCCGCGGTGAAATAGGGTCGGGCGCATGCCTACGCTCTCCCGCCGTTCCACGGTCCTCGCCGTCTGCGCGGCGGTCGTGGCCGCCCTGCTGGCCGTGGCCGCCTTCGCACCGCTGCCGGTGTCGATCGTCCTGCCGGGGCCGACCGCGAACGTCCTCGGCGCGAACAAGGGCACCCAGATCATCACCGTCACCGGCACCCCGGTCCGCAGGACCAGCGGGGAGCTGCGGATGGTCACCATCTCGGCGACCGCGCCGAACGCCTCGGTGCACTTCGTCGACGTGTGGCGCGCCTGGTTCCGGAAGAACCAGGCCGCGATGCCGCGCGACGCGGTCTACCCCAGCGGCGATTCGGTGCAGGAGATCGAGAAGGTCAACCAGCGGGAGATGACCGAGTCGCAGCAGGCCGCCACCGCGGCGGCCCTCCGGCATCTGGGCCTCTCCCCGTCGCGGGTGAAGGTGCGGCTCCAGCTCGCCGACGTGGGCGGCCCGAGCGCCGGCCTGCTGTTCACCCTCGGCATCATCGACAAGGTGGACGGCGACGGCCGCGGCGGGGATCTCACCGGCGGCCGTACCATCGCGGGCACCGGCACGATCGACGCCTCGGGCAAGGTCGGCGTGGTCGGCGGTGTGCCGCTGAAGGAGCAGGCCGCGCGGCGCGACGGCGCCACCGTCTTCCTCGTCCCGCGCGACGAGTGCGCCGCGGCCACCGCCGAACTCCCGGCGGGCCTGAAGCTGATCCCGGTCCGCACGCTGGACGACACCCTGGCGGCCCTCGCCGCCCTGAACGCGGGGCGGAAGACCCCCTCCTGCTGACGGGCCGGCCCGCCGCGTGGCCCGTTACGCGTCCCGCGCCGCCTGGGCCACCAGCGGGATGATCCGCAGCGGGACCGGGTTCTCCATCACGATCGCGGTGGACGCCCGGACGATGCCGCCGAAGGCGACCACGCGGTCGATCACCCGCTGGAGATCGGCGTTGGACCGGGCCACCAGGCGGCACAGCATGTCGCCGTGGCCGGTCGTGGTGTGCAGCTCCAGCACCTCGGGCACACCCGCCAGGTGGGCCCGTACGTCCGCGCCCTGGCCCTGCTTGATCTCCAGCGTCGCGAAGGCGGTCACCGGGTACCCGAGGGCCGCCGGGTCCACCTGGGGGCCGAAGCCGCGGATCACGCCGCCCGCGCGCAGCCGGTCGAGCCGGGCCTGCACGGTGCCGCGGGCCACCCCGAGCCGGCGGGACGCCTCCAGCACCCCGATCCGCGGTTCCTGGTCCAGGAGTGTGATCAGCCGGCCGTCCAGCGCGTCGATCCCCATGCCCACCCGCCTCCCATGGTCATCCTGCACACATTGACTCACCGATCCTGGCTCCAGCTGACCAGACTGTCCAGCGGAACCAGCAACTGTTGCGCACTGTGGACGACAGAGAGACGCTTTTGCCATGACCGAGACCAAGGATGCCTTCCCGGTGAAGGGAATGGACGCCGTCGTCTTCGCGGTGGGCAACGCCAAGCAGGCGGCGCACTACTACTCGACCGCGTTCGGGATGCGCCGCGTCGCGTACCGCGGGCCGGAGAACGGCAGCCGCGAGACCGCCTCCTACGTCCTGGAGTCCGGCGCCGCCCGTTTCGTCCTCACCTCCGTCATCAAGCCGGCCACCGACCACGGCCGCTTCCTCGCCGACCACGTGGCCGCCCACGGCGACGGCGTCGTCGACCTCGCCATCGAGGTCCCGGACGCTTGCGCCGCCTACGCCCACGCCGTCGCGCACGGCGCCACCGGCCTCGCGGAGCCGTACGAACTGAAGGACGCCGACGGCACGGTGGTGCTCGCGGCCATCGCCGCCTACGGCCAGACCCGGCACACCCTGGTCGACCGCTCCGGCTACGGCGGCCCCTACCTGCCCGGCTACGACGCCGTCGCCCCGGTCGTCGAGCCGCCGGCGCGCCGCGTCTTCCAGGCCGTCGACCACTGTGTCGGCAACGTCGAACTCGGCCGCATGAACGAGTGGGTGGGCTTCTACCAGCGCGTCATGGGCTTCACCAACATGAAGGAGTTCGTCGGCGACGACATCGCCACCGAGTACTCCGCCCTGATGTCCAAGGTCGTCGCCGACGGCTCCCGCAAGGTGAAGTTCCCGCTCAACGAGCCCGCGGCCGGCCGGAAGAAGTCCCAGATCGACGAGTACCTGGAGTTCTACGGCGGGCCCGGTGTCCAGCACGTCGCCCTCGCCACGAACGACATCGTCGCCTCGGTACGGGCGATGCGCGCGGCCGGCGTCGAGTTCCTCGACACCCCCGACTCCTACTACGACACCCTCGGCGAGTGGGTCGGCACCACCCGCGTCTTGCTGGAGACCCTGCGCGAACTGAAGATCCTCGCCGACCGCGACGAAGACGGCTACCTGCTCCAGGTCTTCACCAAGCCGGTCGAGGACCGGCCGACCGTCTTCTTCGAGATGATCGAGCGGCACGGGTCGATGGGCTTCGGCAAGGGCAACTTCAAGGCCCTCTTCGAGGCGATCGAGCGCGAACAGGAGCGGCGCGGAAACCTCTAGCGCCCCGTCGGCCGGGGTCGCCCCGGGCACACCCCGACCGACGCGGCACTAGTGCCGCCCGCTCCCGGGTGTCAGGGTGAAGACATGCACGACGACGTGATGCGGGACCTGGCCGCCGGCCTCGGCAGCGGGTCCCTGGTGGCCGACCCCGAGGTCATCGCCTCGTATGCCCGGGACATGGCGAGCTTCTCCGAGGCGGGCGAGGCGGCGGTCGTCGTGGTGCCGCGCACGGTGGAAGAGGTCCAGCACGTGATGCGGACGGCCACCGCCCACCGCGTGCCGGTGGTGCCGCAGGGGGCCCGTACGGGACTGTCCGGCGGGGCCAACGCGGTGGACGGGGCGATCGTGATCTCGCTGGCCGGGATGGACCGCATCCTGGAGATCGACCCGGTGGACCGTATCGCCGTGGTGGAACCCGGCGTGGTCAACGCGGTGCTCTCCCGGGCGGTGGCCGAGCGGGGCCTCTACTACCCGCCCGATCCGTCGAGCTGGGAGCAGTGCACGATCGGCGGGAACATCGGGACCGGCGCGGGCGGCCTGTGCTGTGTGAAGTACGGGGTCACGGCCGAGTACGTGCTCGGCCTCGACGTGGTGCTGGCTGACGGGCGGCTGCTGAGCACCGGGCGCCGTACCGCCAAGGGCGTCGCGGGGTACGACCTGACCCGGCTGTTCGTCGGCTCCGAGGGCACTCTGGGCATCGTGGTGAAGGCCGTGCTCGCGCTCAGACCCGCGCCCCCGCGGCAGCTCGTGCTGGCCGCGGAGTTCGGGTCGGCCGCGGCGGCCTGCGCCGCGGTCTGCTCGATCATGGAGAGCGGGCATGTGCCGTCACTGCTGGAACTGATGGACGGTACGACGGTGCGCGCGGTCAACGCGATGGCCCGGATGGGGCTGCCGGAGAGCACCGAGGCACTGCTGCTGGCCGGTTTCGACAGCGCCGACCCCGCCGCCGACCTGGCCGCGCTGGGCGCGCTGTGCGAGGCGGCCGGGGCCACCGAGGTGGTACCGGCGCAGGACCAGGCCGAGTCCGAACTGCTGCTCCAGGCCCGGCGGTTGTCGCTCACCGCGCTGGAGAAGGTCTCCACCGCCACGATGATCGACGACGTGTGCGTACCGCGCGGCCGGCTCGGCGACATGATCGACGGGGTGGCGGAGATCGCCCGGAAGTACGAGCTGACGATCGGCGTGTGCGCGCACGCGGGCGACGGCAACACGCATCCCGTCGTCTGCTTCGACGCGGACGACCCGGACCTGACGCGGAGGGCCCGCGACTCCTTCGACGAGATCATGGCCCTCGGCCTTGCCCTCGGCGGCACCATCACCGGCGAGCACGGCGTGGGAGTGCTGAAGAAGGAGTGGCTGGCCCGCGAACTGGGTCCGACCGGCATCGAGCTGCAACGCGGGGTGAAGGCGGTCTTCGACCCGCTGGGGCTGCTCAACCCGGGCAAGCTGTTCTGACCCCGGGGCGGTACGGGGGCACGTCCGCGGGGGCGGTCACGCCCCCGCGTCCGGCTGCTCGTCCTTGCGGGGCATCTCCCCGGGCCGCCACATCCGCCGCGGGTCGTGCAGCCACAGCTCCTCCCCGGTGGTGGGGGCGAGCAGCCGGTTGAGCCCGTCGTCCAGGCCGAGTCGCTCGTGCTCGGTGCCGGGCGCGACCGCCCGCAGCGTACGTTCCAGCCAGGCGGCCACCGGTGACGACGGCGCCTCCAGCAGCGCGTCGCCGTCCGGGGAGCTGAGCGCCATGCAGATCACACTGCGGCCGTTGACCTTGGTCGGCCAGATCCGCACGTCGCCGTGACCGCACGGCCGGAACACGCCCTCCACGATCAGCTCGCGGGCGAACGTCCAGTTCACCGGCGCGTCGGAGCCCAGATGAAAGGTGACGTGCACGGCATACGGGTCGTCCGTGCGGTAGGCCAGCCTGGCCGGTACCGGAACACTGCGTTCCGGAGACAGTACGAGCTGCATTTCGAGTTCGCGTTCCACCACGGTCTGCATGAGTCGACGTCCTTCCTTGGCGCGGCGGCCCCTGGGCTGGATGCGCGATCGGGGCCTGCACCTGGAGAGAGCGCGTGCCTCCCCAACCATTACGCGTCTTCCCCCGATTCGTTTCACATTCGCGGAAGCCGGAGCGCACGGTGGCGCACAGGGGTAAAGACGCGCCGTCCGGGTGGTGTACGCCGCGGCGGGCACGCGGGGTCCGCCCGTCTGGTACATGTGGACGTCGCACACCCCGCGGACCGAGCAGATACGGAACCCCCCGAACCATGAGCGCTCCCACTTCTGGCTCCTCCGGTTCGCCCTCCGCGTCGCCGGTCCCGGGCTACTACCCGGACCCGTCGATTCCGAACTACATCCGGTACTGGAACGGTTCGGCGTGGGTTCCGGGTACGAGCCGGCCGGCGCCCGCGGACGGGGAGCCGACGGGAGGGCCTGCGGAGGCGCCTGCGGGAGTGCCGGCCGAAGGTTCACGCCGGCACGTCCCGGCGGTGGACGAGTCGGGGCCGATGTTCCTGGACGAGGACCCGGGAGCCCCGCTGGCCGAGCGGCCCGCCTCCGCCCCGGCTCCGGCCCCCGCGCCCTCGTGGCCCCCCGCGGGGTCCGCCGCCTCCGAGCCGCCGCGGATCTCCTGGGGCGCGGTGCCGCCACATCAGCACTTCGGGCAGGCGCAGCCCGTACCGCCGCAGCCGCAGCCGCAGGCGCAGCCCGTACCGCCCCGACCGCAGCCCCAGCCTGGACCGCAGCCGCAGCCCGGACCCCAGTTCCAGCCCGGACCCCAGCCGCGGCCCGCGCCCTGGGCCGCGCAGGTGCGCGACCTCGCGCGGCAGGGGAGCGCGGAGGCGGCGGAGCCGGTGGTGCAGTGGCGCCCGCCGGTCAGTGACCCGCTCGCCGGCGCGCGGGGGCACGACCGGCCCGGCGGGCTGGTGCGGCGGTTCGCGGCGCGGGTGATCGACACGGTGCTGCTGGCCGCGGTGACCGGCGTCGCGGCCGTACCGCTGGGCACGGCCGCGTACCACCATGCCAAGGACAAGGTGGACGCGGCACGGCAGACCGGACGGACGGTCACGGTGTGGCTGATCGACGGCACGACCGGCGTACAGCTCGGCGTGGTGCTCGCCGTGCTGGTCGTCGCCGGGCTGCTGCTCGAAGTGCTGCCGACCGCCACATGGGGGCGCACGGCGGGCAAGAAGCTCGTCGGGCTGCGAGTGCTGGACATCGAGGGGCAGGTGCCTCCCCGCTTCGGCGCGAGCCTGCGGCGCTGGCTCACCCAGACGGTGCCGGCCGTCCTGGTCGTGGGTGTCGTCGGGGTGGCCTGGTGCCTGTTCGACCGGCCGTGGCGCCAGTGCTGGCACGACAAGGCGGCCCGCACCTTCGTCGCGGGGGTCTGAGCGCGGCGTCCCAGGCGGCGTCGGCGGCCGGGGCGTGCGCGGGCAGCCGGGGGACGGCGTCGCCGCCCTCCGGCCCGGTGGCGCGAGCGGGCGCCGGTCGGCGCTGCGAGCCCGGCGCTGCGGGCTTTGTGCCGCGAGGCCGGCGGCGTGGGTACGGTCTCCTGGGTTTTGTGTCGTGGGCCCGGTGTTCTGGGTTTTGTGGTGCGGGGTTTTGTGTCGTGGGTGGGTTGTTCGGGTCACGGTGTGCTGGGCTTTGTGCCGTGGGCCCGGTGCTGCGGGCATGGCGGACCAGGCCCAGGTATTCCGAGCGCGGCGGGCCCCGGTGGAACGGGCCCCGGGCAGTCCTTCACGCGGCGGGCGGGCGTAGCCCGAATGGGTCTCGCGGCGGGCGGCCGTGCGGCGGGCGGGGTTGACTCGGGTGCATGAGTACCGATCAGCCGAACCACGGATCGCCCGACGATCCGTTCGCCAAGCGCCCCGAGAACGGCGGCGGCTCCGGTGCGTCCGGCGGCTCTCCCTATGACCGGCCGCCGTCCGACCAGCCCCCGGGCCAGCCGCCGCCGGGAAGCCCGTACGGCGGTGGCCCGTACGGCGCCCCGCCACCCGGGGCCGGCGGTCCGCCCGGCCCCGGCGAACCGTACGCCGGCGGTCCCTCGCCGCTGGCCGGCATGCCGCCGCTCGCGGAGGGTGGCAAGCGTGTCCTCGCCCGGGTCATCGACATCGTCATCGTGCTGATCCCGGCCGCGCTGCTGGACTGGGCGGTGGTCGGCCTCGACAGCGACAACTGGGGCAGCGGCCGGTCGGCGGCCGGCGGCGCCTTCACCGCGGTCCTGGGCTTCGTCTACGAGTGGTCCCTGAGCAAGTCCGCCGGGCAGACCGTCGGCAAGCGTGTGATGAAGCTGCGGGCCGCGATGCTCGCCGACGGCAGTGTGCCCACCTCGTCGGACGCCGCGGTGCGCGCCCTCGTGCTGTGGCTGCCCGCCTTCTGCTGCAGCTGCTTCTGGTTCGTGATCATCGGTCTCACCGTGCTGTTCGACAAGCCGTACAAGCAGGGCCTGCACGACAAGGCCGCCAAGACGGTCGTGGTCCGGGCCGACTGACCGCCCGGGCCGAGCGCGGTGGCGCCCGGACCGTCCGGCCGAGCGCGTCGGCGGGCCCCCGACCATCCGCGCCGGCGTCCGTGCCGGGTGGTTCCACCCCGTCAAAGCCCCGCGGCCGCCCTGTACTCCGCGCTGTACCAACCCTCGAATGGCTGATTTACTCAACAGCCATGACCGTTGAGCAGCAGTCCGGCATGGCACCCCTCGCCACCTTCGGCCAGCGCTTCCTGGCCCGGGTGCTCGACACGGTGATCCTGCTCGTCCTCGACGTCGTGATGAGCTTCCTCGTCCTCGGCGGCGACATGGACCACCCGCGCGACACGCCGTACGGCAAACAGGTGCTCGTCGGCATACTGACGTTCCTTCTGTACTTCGCCTACGAGGGCGGGATGACGGCCGCCCGCGGCCAGACGCTGGGCAAGACGGCGCTGCGGATACGCGCGGCGCGGCTGGCGGACGGCGCGGTGCCCGGCAGGGCGGGCTGGGGGCGCGCCGCGGTCTACGTGCTGCCCGGCCTGCTGACCGCGATCCTGATCGGCCCGCTGTTCTGGCTGCTCAACTCGGCGTGGTGCCTGTGGGACAAGCCCTACCGGCAGTGCCTGCACGACAAGGCGGCCAGGACCGTGGTCGTGGCCGCCGTCTGACACCCGTTCGGAGACCGGGCACCGGTCTCAGCTCCGCAGCGAGTGCTCGCTCTCCCGGGAGCGCGGCGCCGGGACGGACGCGGGCACCGGCGAGGGCACGCCCGCGGCGGTCGGTGCGGCGGCCGACCGCCGGCCGCGGAGCGGGACGGCGACCGCGACGAGCAGACCCAGGACGAGCCCGGTGGCCGCGATCACGACGACTCCCGCGCCGGAACGGGCACCGGACAGCAGCAGCATCGCGAGGGTGGACAGCACGACAGTCGCGGAACCGCAGGCGATCGGCGTGAGCGTAGGACGTGGCATGGAGGATCCGTCCTCGGGTACGTCGGTGCGGGGGTACACCGGCGGATGGCTCAAGTGGTGACGGGCGACTCTACGGTTCGGCATGCCCGTGCCCGGTTCCCGGTAAGCACCGCCTTACCCACGGTGAGGTGCACGCGGGGGGCGCACGGGGGTCGCACGGGTGACCGACTTCTCGACGCCGTCTCAGGAAGCGGCCGGAAGCGGATCGGAGGCCGCCCTGCCGGTCCGTCGGCACCTGCTCCGTCCGCTGAGCGGAGCCCGGGTGCCGGAAAACGGCACAACCTAATGGTGTGCCATGCCCAAGTCAAGGTCTGTTTTTTCAGGCGCCGCTCCGATGCAATGGCCTTTCCCAACGGGAGGTCAAAGAACGTGAAAAGACAGCGGATGACGATCCGCCCCGCCACCGTGGCCCTCGCGATAGCCGTGCTGGGCGCGCCCGCGGTCATCGCCACGGGGGCTCACGCGGTGGCGCCGCCCGCGGACGGCGCAGTGACGGCCCACGATCCGGCGGCACGTCAGGCGCACAACCTGCCGGGCCCATTCAGCGAGCAGCAGGCGGCCGAGCGCTCGGCCGCCATCCAGCAGGTCGTCTCGGGCGAGGCCACCCTCCAGCGGCGCGGCGCGTCCAAGGTGGTCCAACTCGGCTCCGGCAAGGGCGAGCAGAGCAAGTACGTGGAGCTCGGCCGGGAGAAGACCGACAAGATCTTCACCATCCTCGCCGAGTTCGGCGACACCGTGGACTCCACCACCATGTACGACCCGGACGGCCCCGGCGGCCCGAAGCCGCCGGTCGTGAAGTTCGGCGGTCAGCCCGGCCCGGCGCACAACACCATCGCCGCCCCGGACCGCACGGTGGACAACAGCACCGCCTGGCAGGCCGACTACAACCAGGCGCACTTCCAGGACCTGTACTTCTCGCACGAGGCCGGGAACGAATCGCTGGCCAAGTACTACGAGAAGCAGTCCTCGGGCCGGTACTCGGTGGACGGCGAGGTCTCCGCCTGGGTCAAGGTCCCCTACAACGAGGCCCGTTACGGCGGCAACTACTGCGGCGCCAGCACCTGCGCCAGCGTCTGGGACCTGATCCGCGACGCCACCACCGCCTACGTCGCCGACCAGAAGGCGCAGGGCCGCACCGGCGAGCAGATCAAGGCGGACCTGGCCGCGTACGACCAGTGGGACCGCTACGACTTCGACGGCGACGGCGACTTCAACGAGCCCGACGGGTACATCGACCACTTCCAGATCGTGCACGCCGGTGAGGACGAGTCCGCGGGCGGCGGCGCGCAGGGCACCGACGCGCTGTGGGCGCACCGCTGGTACGCGTACGGCAACAACGTCGGCAGGACCGGCCCGGCCGACAACAGGGCCGGCGGCACGCAGATCGGCGACACCGGCCTCTGGATCGGCGACTACACCCTCCAGCCGGAGAACGGCGGCCTGGGCGTCTTCGCCCACGAGTACGGCCACGACCTGGGCCTGCCCGACGAGTACGACACCACCTACACCGGCGAGTCCAGCGTGGGCTTCTGGTCGCTGATGTCGTCCGGTTCCTGGCTCGGCCGCGGCCAGGACGCCATCGGCGACCTGCCCGGCGACATGAACGCCTGGGACAAGCTCCAGCTGGGCTGGCTCGACTACGCCACCGCCAAGGCCGCGACCCGGTCCACCACCACGCTGGGCGTCGCCGAGTACAACACCGCGAACAAGCAGGCGCTGGTCGTCCAGCTCCCGGACAAGGCGGTCACCACCACCATCACCACGCCCGCCGAGGGCGCCAGGCAGTGGTGGAGCGGCATGGGCGACAACCTCGCCAACACGCTGACCCGTTCCGTCGACCTCACCGGCGCCACCTCGGCCGCCCTGAGCCTCAAGGGCTGGTGGGACATCGAGGAGGGCTACGACTACCTCTACACCGAGGTCTCCACCGACGGCGGCGCCAACTGGACCGCGCTGGACGGCACCGCGAACGGCGCGTCCATCCCGCGCGACGGCGGTGACACCCCCGCGCTGGACGGTACCTCCGGCGGCTACCAGGACCTGGCCTTCCCGCTGGACGCCTACGCGGGCCGGCAGATCCAGCTCCGCTTCCGCTACCTGACCGACGGCGGCGTGGCGCAGCAGGGCTTCGCGGCCGACGCGATCACCGTCACCGCCGACGGCGCGACCGTGCTGGCCGACGGCGCCGAGGCCGACGACAACGGCTGGACGGCGAAGGGCTTCTCGCGGATCGGGGCGTCGTTCACCAACGAGTACCCGCAGTTCTACATCGCCGAGAACCGGCAGTACGTGTCGTACGACACCACGCTGAAGACCGGCCCGTACAACTTCGGCTTCGGCCCCGCCAAGCCGGACTGGGTCGAGCACTTCCCGTACCAGAACGGCCTGCTGATCTGGCTGTGGGACACCTCGCAGCCCGACAACAACGTGGGCGTCCACCCCGGCGAGGGCCAGATCCTCCCGGTGGACTCGCACGCCAAGCCGCTGAAGTGGTCGGACGGCCGGATCATGCGCAACCGGATCCAGGCGTACGACTCGCCGTTCAGCCGGTACGGCACCGACGGGTTCAAGCTGCACTCCGGCGGGGCCACCACCAAGATCCCGGCCGCGGGCGGCCGGTCGATCTTCGACGACCACGACGGCGTGTACTGGTACGACACCAACCCGACCGGCGGCGTGCGGGTGCCGGACACCAACACGAAGATCAGCATCATCAGCGAGGCTCGGGACGGAAGCACGATGACCGTGCAGGTCGGGCCCTCGGTGAAGTGACCGCGGCGAGCCCGGGAAGATCCGGGTGACCTGCGTCGACGCGACGTTCGGCCGTCGCCCTCTGGTGGGCGGCGGCCGAACGGCTGAAGATGTGACCATGGCGGTCGGCGGATTCACCAAGCTACCGAGCGGTACGGTCGTCGTCGCGCTCGCCCTGCCGCATCCGGCCGGCCCCGGGCGGACCGTACGGGTGGTCGTACACGCCCTGACCCGGCAGCGTGCCCTGACCCGGCTGAGCAACCTGGGCTTCCGCGGCGTGCGGCTCAGCGGCAACGCCGAGCCGCCCACCCCGGACGAGATCACCGCGGTGCTGCACCACCCGGACGGTCTGATCTGGCGGGACTATCACGCCCGCGGCTCCGACCCCTGGCACCCGATCTCGGCGCTCAACCGGTTCATCCGCTGAGATCGACCGGTCCGTCCGCCGACGGGGCGAGAGGGCCGGAGCCCCGGGCCGGCCCGGTGTCAGGCCCTGACCACCGGCTTCCCGGCCAGCTCCACGCCCCCCTCCCGCAGCTCCGCCAGCGCCCGCTCGGTCGAGTCCGGCGCCACCCCCGCGGTCAGGTCGAGCAGCACCCGGGTGGTGAAGCCCTCGCGGGCCGCGTCCAGCGCCGTGGCGCGTACGCAGTGGTCGGTGGCGATGCCCACCACGTCCACCTCGCCGACCCGGCGGTCCCGCAGCCACTGGGCGAGGCCGACGCCGTTCTCGTCGGCGCCCTCGAAACCGCTGTACGCGGCGGCGTACGCCCCCTTGCTGAAGACCGCCTCCACCGCTCCGGAGGCGACCGCGGGCGCGAAGTTCGGATGGAAGCCGCCGCCCTCGGTGCCAGCCACGCAGTGCACGGGCCAGGAGGCGGCGTAGTCCGGGTCCGGCGAGAAGTGCGTGCCGGGGTCTATGTGGTGGTCGCGGGTGGCCACCACGTGCCGGTACGCGCCCGACCCGGCGGCCTGGCCGATCAGATCGGTGATCGCGGCGGCCACGTCGGCCCCGCCGGACACCGGGAGGCTGCCGCCCTCGCAGAAGTCGTTCTGCACGTCGACGACGATCAGTGCGCGGTGCATGAGAATGCCTTTCGGGAGAGTGGGTACCGAGGGTGGGCTGTGGGCGCGACGCCCCCGAAGGGGCCGCGCAAGAGGCCGGTCACAGCATCTCCGTGGGGATGACGGGTTCGCCGCGGGACAACTGGGTCGCGGACAGCGGCAGCTCGGCGCGGGCCTTGACGTGCCGGGCCCGGGCCGCGTCCAGTGGCTCCCTCCCGATGGTCTCGCCACCGCGCACCAACGGCACCAGCAACTGCCGGCCGGCCAGTTCCGGCGGGATCGGCCCGCTGCCGATCACCTCCGCCTCGGCGACCCCGTTCCGGTCCAGCCGCCGCGCCGCCCACTTGCGCCCGCCGACGCTCGTCTTGCCGCCCAGCGACTTCTTCGCCACCGGCGTCAGCGGCGCGTCGGCCGCGTCCGACCCGGCCCGGGCGACCAGTTTGTAGACCATCGAGCAGGTGGGGTGACCGCTGCCGGTGACCAGCGAGGTGCCCACCCCGTAGGCGTCGACCGGGGCGGCGGCCATCGACGCGATGGCGTACTCGTCCAGGTCCGAGGTGATCACGATCCTGGTGTTCTTCGCGCCGAGGTCGTCCAACTGCTGCCGCACCCGGTGCGCGAGCAGCAGCAGATCGCCGGAGTCGATGCGGACCGCGCCCAGTTCCGGCCCGGCCACCTCCACGGCGGTGCGGACCGCGGTGGCGAGATCGTAGGTGTCCACCAGCAGCGTGGTGCCGCGGCCGAGCGAGTGCACCTGGGCGGTGAAGGCGTCCCGCTCGGTGTCGTGCAGCAGGGTGAAGGCGTGTGCGCTGGTGCCGATGGTGGGCAGGCCGTAGCGGAAGCCGGCGGCCAGGTTGGACGAGGCGCTGAAGCCGCAGATGTACGCGGCGCGGGCCGCGGCGACCGCGGCCAGTTCGTGGGTGCGGCGGGCGCCCATCTCCATCAGCGGCCGGCCGCCCGCCGCGACCGCCATCCGGGAGGCCGCGGCGGCGATCGCCGAGTCGTGGTTGAGGATGGACAGCACCACCGTCTCCAGCAGCACGGCCTCCGCGAAGGTGCCCTCGACCCGCAGGATCGGCGAGCCGGGGAAGTACACCTCGCCCTCCGGGTAGCCCCAGACGTCGCCGGTGAAGCGGTAGCCGGCCAGCCACTCCAGGGTGGGACCGTCCACCACGCCCTCGCGCTCCAGGAAGTCCAGCACCGGCGGGTCGAAGCGGAAGTTCTCCACCGCGTCCAGCACCCGCCCGGTGCCGCCCACCACCCCGTAGCGGCGGCCCTCGGGGAGCCGGCGGGTGAACGTCTCGAAGACCGAGCGGCGGTGGGCGGCGCCGCTGCGCAACGCCGCCTGGAGCATGGTCAGCTCGTACCGGTCGGTGAACAGGGCGGTGGACGGCACGTCCACCGGCAGTCCCAGGTCTGCTGTGTTCATGGCGATTATGCTACCCCCAATCTCGTCAGTTTGACGATTTCGCGGTGTGATCATACGACCTAGCGCGCGCCGCCCCGCGTGCCACACGCCCATTTGTGCGAGGCACCACAACAGCGGCAGCATGGGACCTGTGAGTGTCGCCCCCGTCGAGATCGAACGCACCGAGTCGAGCGAAGCGCCTTTTGCGGTCCCCGAACCGGACGTTCCGTGGGTGACGCTCGTGCACAACGACCCGGTCAACCTCATGAGCTATGTGACGTACGTGTTCCAGACCTACTTCGGCTACTCCAAGAGCAAGGCCACCAAACTGATGAAGGACGTCCATTACAAGGGACGTGCCGTGGTCTCCAGCGGCAGCCGCGAGGAGATGGAGCGCGACGTGCAGGCCATGCACGGATACGGCCTGTGGGCGACCCTCTCGCAGGACCGCTGATGGGCCGCCGCGCCCGCGCCGGCTACTTCGAGCCGGTCCCCGGCGGTGGCGCCGCCATCGCGCTGGACACGGTCGAGATCTCCATCCTGCGCAGCCTCGCCGTGCAGCTCCTGGAACTCGTCGGCCCCGGCGAGCAGCCCGCCGGCGCCGACGACGACCCGCTGGCCGGGCTCTTCACGGAAGGCCCCAGCAAGCCGCCCGACGACCCCGCGCTGGCCCGGCTCTTCCCCGACGCCTACGAGGAGTCCGAGGAGGCCGCCGAGTTCCGCCGCTTCACCGAGAACGACCTGCGGGCCCGCAAGCGCGAGGACGCCCTGGCCATGGTCCGGGTGCTGGACTCCGGCGGCCCCGTGCTCAAGCTGGCCCCCGGTGAGGCCCGGCAGTGGCTCGGCGGCCTCAACGACCTCCGGCTGACCATCGGCACCCGCCTTGAGGTCACCGAGGACGAGAACGACGAGCTGTACCACCTGGATGACAGCGACCCGCGCAAGCCGCTGGTGATGGCGTACCTGTGGCTCGGCGGGCTCCAGGAGTCGCTGGTCGAGGCGTTGACGGGCTGAGGCCGCGCACGGGCGGGCCGAGGTCGCGCTGCCGCGCTCCTTCGCCGGCCCGTTCGTCCGCCCGGGTGAACGTGCGGCGGGCCGCCCCCGTGCCCGTGGTACGAATCCGGTCATGGCGGACGTGACGGATGAGTCGTACGGGGCTGACACCACCGGCGGGGCGGGCGGCGCCCCTGGCGGCGGCACCGACGAGGGCTACGCCCGCGGCCTCGGCAGCCGGCAGATCCAGATGATCGCCATCGGCGGCGCCATCGGCACCGGGCTCTTCCTCGGCGCGGGCCGCGCGATCCACCAGGCGGGCCCCAGCCTGATCCTGATGTACGCGCTGGCCGGCGCCGTCGTCTTCGCCATCATGCGGGCGCTCGGCGAACTGCTCACCTACCGCCCGGTGTCCGGCTCCTTCGCCGACTACGCCCGCGAGTTCCTCGGCCCCTTCGCGGGCTTCGCCACCGGCTGGACGTACTGGCTGATGTGGGTCGTCACCGGCATGGCGGAGGTCACCGCGGCCGCCGCGTATGTCGCCTACTGGTGGCCGTCCGTCCCGCGCTGGAGCGCGGCGCTCGGCTTCCTGGTCGTGCTCTTCGCCGCCAACCTGATCTCGGTGCGGCTCTTCGGCGAGGTCGAGTTCTGGCTGTCGATGATCAAGGTCACCGCCATCCTCGGCATGATCCTGATCGGCCTCGGCGTGCTCACCCTGGGCCTGTCCGCGGCGGGCGACACCGCCTCCGTCACCCACCTGTGGCGCGACGGCGGCGTCTTCCCGAACGGCGTCGGCCGCTCGCTGCTGACCCTGCAGATCGTGATGTTCGCCTACGTCGCCGTGGAACTCGTCGGCGTCACCGCGGGCGAGGCCGAGAACCCCCGGGAGACCCTGCCCAAGGCCATCAACACCCTGCCCTGGCGGATCGTCCTGTTCTACGTGGGCGCCCTCGCGGTCATCCTGTGCGTCGTCCCGTGGACCGAATTCCGGCCCGGCGTCAGCCCGTTCGTGGCCGCCTTCGCCCGGATCGGCATCCCGTTCGGTGCGGGCATCGTCAACTTCGTGGTGCTGTCGGCCGCCCTGTCCTCCTGCAACTCCGGCATGTACTCCACCGGCCGCATGCTGCGCGACCTGGCCGCCAACGGGCAGGGCCCGCGGGTCTTCACCCGCCTCACCGGGCGTCGCACCCCGGCGGTCGGCACGCTCGCCTCGGCCGCCGTCATGTGCGTCGGGGTGTGGCTCAACTACGTGGACCCGGACGGCGCGTTCACCTACATCACCGCCTTCGCCACCGTCGCGGGCGTGTGGACCTGGGGCGTGATCCTCGCCTGCCACATCCGCTACCGGGCCGCCGTACGCGCCGGGCGGGCCGCGACCGCCTGGTTCACCGCGCCCGGCGGTGCGGCGGCCAGTTGGGGCGCGCTGGCCTTCCTGGGCCTGGTCGTCGCCCTGATCGGCGCCGACCCGGACACCCGCGTCTCGCTGTACGGCGCCCCCGTGTGGTGCGCGGCCCTCGCCGCGGGCTACCGCGCCCTCAAGCGGCGCGACCCGGCGGCCTTCGTCCGGCGCCCCCACCTGCCGCCGGACACCGGGCCCGGGGCCGGCGTCGCCACCGCGCCCGGGACCCTGCCCGAATCCGCCGCACCCTGAGCGCCGGGCCCCTGTTACTTTTCCCGCATGCTCATCATCACCCAGGACCTGTACGACGCGATCGTCGCCCACGCCCGCGCCGACCACCCCGACGAGGCGTGCGGGATCGTGGCGGGCCCGGAAGGCAGCGACCGCCCCGAGCGGTTCGTGCCGATGCTGAACGCGGCCCGCTCGCCCACCTTCTACGAGTTCGACTCCACCGACCTGCTGGCGCTCTACCGCGACCTGGACGACCGCGACGAGGAGCCGGTGATCGTCTACCACTCGCACACCGCGACCGAGGCGTATCCCTCCCGGACGGACATCGGCTACGCCAACGAGCCCGGCGCCCACTACGTGCTGGTCTCCACCGCGGAGGAGTTCCAGTTCCGCTCGTTCCGCATCGTGGACGGCCAGGTCACCGAAGAAGAGGTGAAAGTGGTCGCCTCCTACGCCTGACGTCCCGGATCGTGGGATCACCGTCTCGGAGCGGGGAGGGGAATCGATACGATGCACCCATGGTTCTCCTCGACGTGAGTGACAAGACGCCGGGCACGCTGCTCGTGGCGCGGCTGCACGTCGACCTGTGCCGCCGTACCAGCGCGGCCTGTCCGGGCGTCTGACCGCCCACCGCGCCACCGAGCGCACGCCGCGCACGTACGCGCGCGTACAGGCACTGCCCGCACCCCCGCCCCCGCCTTCGTATCCACTCACAGGAGTGCAGCCATGGCCATCGAGGTCCGCATCCCGACCATCCTCCGCACCTACACCGACGGCCAGAAGGCCGTGGTGGGCTCGGGTACCACGCTCGACGAGCTGCTCACGGACCTCGACTCCCGGCACGCGGGTCTCCGCGACCGCGTCGTGGACGCCGGTGAACTGCGCCGCTTCGTCAACGTCTACCTCAACGACGAGGACGTCCGCTTCCTCGCCGGCATCTCCACCGAGGTCGCCGACGGCGACAGCGTGACCATCCTGCCCGCGGTCGCCGGCGGCTCCGGGCTGACCGCGGTCGTGCACCTCATGCGCCAGGCCGGCGGCGGTCGCTGATGCGCTACGACAGCCCGCTGGCGGCGGTCGGCAACACCCCGCTGGTACGCCTGCCGCGCCTGTCGCCGTCGGACGAGGTGAGCGTCTGGGCCAAGCTGGAGGACCGCAACCCCACCGGCTCGGTCAAGGACCGCCCGGCCCTGCACATGATCGAGCGGGCCGAGGCGGACGGTGTGCTCACCCCCGGCTGCACCATCCTGGAGCCCACCTCCGGCAACACCGGCATCTCCCTGGCGATGGCCGCCCGGCTCAAGGGCTACCGCATCGTCTGCGTGATGCCCGAGAACACCTCGTCCGAGCGCCGCGAACTGCTCGCCATGTGGGGTGCGGAGATCATCTCCTCGCCCGCGGCAGGCGGCTCCAACACCGCCGTCCGGGTCGCCAAGGAACTCGCCGCCGAGCACCCCGACTGGGTCATGCTCTACCAGTACGGCAACCCCGCCAACCCCGGCGCCCACTACGCCACCACCGGCCCCGAGATCCTCGCCGACCTCCCCACCATCACCCATTTCGTGGCCGGACTGGGCACCACCGGCACCCTCATGGGCGTCGGCCGCTACCTGCGCGAGAAGGTCCCCGGCGTCTCCATCGTCGCCGCCGAGCCCCGCTACGACGACGTCGTCTACGGCCTGCGCAACCTCGACGAGGGCTTCGTCCCCGAGCTGTACGACTCCTCCGTGCTCACCACCCGCTTCTCCGTCGGGTCCGAGGACGCGGTCCGCCGCACCCGCCAACTCCTCACCGAGGAGGGCATCTTCGCCGGCGTCTCCACCGGCGCCGCGCTGCACGCCGCGCTCGGCGTGGCCCGCAGGGCCGTCCGCGCGGGCGAGAGCGCCGACATCGTCTTCGTCGTCGCCGACGGCGGCTGGAAGTACCTGTCCACCGGGATCTACACCGCCGAGTCCACCGAGGCCGCGGTGGCCGACCTGCACGGTCAGCTCTGGGCCTGACCGCACCCTGGGTGAGCGACCACCCCCGGACTGGTGATTCCGCCCACAACGGAGCGCTGCAGAGGAGCTTCGGCCCGTCCGCGCGCTTACGCTTCCAGGACAGGCGGGCGGTCCCGCCACCCCCCACCCCGTCACGCATGGGGTGTCGCGGCGCGCCCACGGAGGTGTTTCCCGAAATGTTGCTCACCGTCGTCGGCTGCTCGGGCTCGTTCCCGTCCGCGGACTCGGCTTGCTCAAGCTACCTCGTAGAGGCCGACGGCTTCCGGCTGCTGATCGACATGGGCAACGGTGCCCTCGGCGAGCTGCAGCGCCACTGCGGACTGTACGACCTGGACGCCGTACTCCTGAGCCACCTGCACGCCGACCACTGCATCGACATGTGCGGCTACTTCGTGGCCCGTTACTACCGCCACGACGGCGGCCCCGCCGCCGCCATCCCGGTCTACGGCCCGGCCGGCACCGAGCGCCGGCTGAACATCGCCTACGGGGACGTCCCGGACGAGAAGTGCATGAGCGAGGTGTTCGACTTCCGCACCCTGCAGCCGGGGTCGTTCCGGCTCGGCCCGTTCGCCATCACCACCGACCTGGTCAGCCACCCGGTCGAGGCGTACGGATTCCGGGTCGAGTACGGAGGCCGCACGCTCGCCTACTCCGGCGACACCGGCCCGTGCGACGCCCTGCTCGGGCTCGCCGCGGACGCCGACCTCTTCCTGTGCGAGGCGTCCTTCACGCACGGCAAGGAGGACATCCCCGAGCTGCACCTCAACGGCCGCCAGGCCGGCCAGGCCGCGACCCGCGCGGGCGCCGCCCGTCTGGTGCTCACCCACATCCCCCCGTGGACCAACCCGGCGGTCAACCTCCGGGACGCGCAGGCCGCCTTCTCCGGACCGGTCGAACTGGCGAAGGCGGGCTCGACCTACGAGCTGTGAGCCGCCCCTGACGTGCGCGCCCCGGCCCCCCCGACGGCCTGTGAAGTCACGCCAACCGTGGGTTACCGTGACAGAACGGACCCACGGGAGGGTCAGGGACACCAGGAGACACAGATGGCCACCAAGGCTGAGAAGATCGTCGCCGGTCTCGGCGGACTCGACAACATCGAAGAGGTCGAGGGCTGCGTCACCCGGCTCCGCACCGAGGTCAGGGACCCCGGCCTGGTCGACGAGGTCGCGCTCAAGGCCGCCGGCGCGCACGGCGTGGTCAAGATGGGGAACGCGATCCAGGTGGTCATCGGCACGGACGCGGATCCGATCGCGGCGGACATCGAGGACATGATGTGAGCGCCCGCCCGGCGGGGGCATGACCCCCGCCGGGGCGGGGAACCGCGGTCCGCGGCGGCGCGGTCACCCGGATAGGCTCAACGCATGTCACGATTCGACGGCCGCACCCCCGACCAGCTCCGTCCCATCAGCATCGAGCGCAGGTGGAGCAAGCACGCCGAAGGGTCCGTCCTGGTCTCCTTCGGCGACACCCGTGTGCTGTGCACCGCGAGCGCCACGCAGGGCGTGCCGCGGTGGCGGAAGGGCAGCGGGGAGGGGTGGGTGACCGCGGAGTACTCGATGCTGCCGCGGGCGACGCACACCCGTGGCGACCGGGAGGCGGTCCGCGGCCGGATCGGGGGCCGCACACACGAGATCTCCCGGCTCATCGGCCGTTCGCTGCGGGCCGTGATCGACTACAAGGCGCTCGGCGAGAACACCGTCGTCCTGGACTGCGACGTGCTCCAGGCCGACGGAGGCACCCGTACCGCCGCGATCACCGGCGCGTACGTCGCCCTCGCCGACGCCGTCGACTGGATGCGCTCCAACCATCTCATCCGCGCCAAGGCCCAGCCGCTCACCGGCACGGTCGCCGCGGTCAGCGTGGGGATCATCGACGGCGTACCGCTGCTCGACCTCGCCTACGAGGAGGACGTCAAGGCCGAGACCGACATGAACGTCGTCTGCACGGGCGACGGCCGTTTCGTCGAGGTCCAGGGCACCGCGGAGGGCCAGCCCTTCGACCGCGGGGAACTCGACGCGCTGCTCACCCTCGCGGTGACCGGCTGCGCCGAACTGACCGCGGCCCAGAAGGCGGCGCTGGGCGGCTGAGCCGGACCGGGCGGTGCCGGGTGGCCGGGGGAGGCGGTCGCAGGGCCGTAGATAATCGCTCCATGACCCGCCGCCTCGTACTCGCCACCCGCAACGCCCACAAGGTCACCGAACTCCGGTCGATCCTCGACGACGCCGGTCTCGACGTGGAACTCGTCGGGGCCGACGCCTATCCGGAGATACCGGACGTGAAGGAGACCGGTGTCACCTTCGCGGAGAACGCCGTGCTCAAGGCGCGGGCGCTCGCGGAGGCCACCGGGCTGCCGGCGGTCGCGGACGATTCGGGGCTGTGCGTGGACGTGCTGGGGGGCGCACCCGGGATCTTCTCCGCCCGCTGGGCCGGCCGGCACGGCGACGACGCGGCCAACCTCGCCCTGCTCCTCGCCCAGCTCGCCGACATCGACCCCCCGCACCGCGCCGCCCACTTCGCCTGCGCCGCCGCCCTGGCCCTGCCCGACGGCACCACCCGCGTCGCCGAGGGCCGCCTGCCCGGCACCCTCCGCCACACCCCCGCCGGCACCGGCGGCTTCGGCTACGACCCCGTCCTGCAGCCCGAGGGCGACACCCGGACCTGCGCCGAACTCACCCCCGCCGAGAAGAACGCCATCAGCCACCGCGGCAAGGCCTTCCGCGCCCTCGTCCCCCGGATCCACGAACTCCTGCCCTGACCGGAGCCGGTCGGTGAGCGAAAGGCCCGCTCCAGAAGGAGGCGGGCCTTTGACAACGAGGCGAGATCGTGCGGCGGAAGGGATTCGAACCCTCAAGCCCGGTCAAGGGCCACAGATCCTAAGTCTGCTGCGTCGCCATTGCGCCACCGCCGCTGGTCGCAGGTCATCGTACCGGTGCGGACGTCCACGCATCATCCGGCTTTCCCGGCCGTCCTTCCACGACGGCACCACGTGTCGGTCAGCGCGTGGCCGTTCGGGCACAGGTACCGGAGGTTCGTCATCCGTTTCTCGCGCCGGTCGCCACCGATGTGATCGATCTGGAGTGCGATCGGGTGGCCCAGCCGTTCGCCCGTATCGCCGCACGAGGCACAAGCGGCCGTCGTTCCGCACGTCCAGTTCTCGGGCGACCCCTCGGACGCTCGCGGCGCGGCTCGCCGCGGTCGCCAGTTCCTCCGGCGTGAACGGCGACTCGATGTGCTCGCGGTTCATGCCGGGGAAGTGAGCGGTGTCGATGCCCGCCACCGCGGTGCGGCGGGCCAAGTGCGACATGGTTCCGGTGGCCGGCGTCGCCCGAGGGCGGAGGAGGCCGTCAGACGCCGAGGTCGCGGAGGAGTTTGGCGACGTGGCCGGTGGCCTTGACGTTGTAGAAGGCGTGGGCGACCCTGCCGGACTCGTCGACGACGACGGTGGAGCGGATCACGCCGGTGACCGTCCTGCCGTACATGGTCTTCTCGCCGAAGGCGGCGTAGGCGGTGAGGACGGACTTGTCCGGGTCGGAGACGAGGGTGACCTTCAGGGACTCCTTGTCGCGGAACGTGGCGAGCTTCCCCGGGGCGTCGGGGGAGACGCCGATGACGTCGTAGCCGGCGGTGGCGAGGACATCGAGGTTGTCGGTGAAGTCGCAGGCCTGCTTGGTGCAGCCGGGGGTGAGGGCGGCCGGGTAGAAGTAGACGATGACCTTGCGACCGCGGTGGTCGGCGAGCGCGACGGGCCGGCCGTCGGCGTCCGGGAGGGTGAAGTCGGGGGCGGTGTCGCCGGGGGCAAGACGCTCGGGCATGGGGAACTCCTGTGGAAACGGGGGGTGCCGACGAGGCGCGGGCCGCGTCGTACTGACAGACTGTGCGAACGCTACCGAACCAGGCGATGGAGGCAGTGCGGTGTCGGAAGGCAGGACGCCCGCTCAGATCGAGGCGGACATTGCCCGCAGACGGCAGGACCTCGCGGAGACGCTCGACGAGCTCGCCGTGCGGGTGCATCCCGTGACGATCGCGCGGGACACCAGGGCGAAGGCCGTCTCGGCCCTCGACCGTACGGTCGGGCAGGCGTACGTCGCGGCGAACCGTGCGGTGACCAAGGCCCGCGCCCAGTTTGTCACCGAGGAGGGCAAGCCGCGCCCGGAGCGCATCGTGCCGGTCGCGGTGGCCGCGGTGGTGCTGCTCGGTGTGGCAGCCGCTCTCTCGGCGCGGCGGCGCCAACGGTAACGTCGTGGCCGTGAGTCCCAACAGTGAGCACGACAAGCTGCCCATCCGTATGCTGCACGACCGCGTCCTGGTACGGCAGGAGAGCGGTGAGGGCGAACGCCGCAGTGGCGGCGGCATCCTGATCCCGGCGACCGCGGCCGTCGGGAGGCGGCTGGCCTGGGCCGAGGTGGTCGCGGTGGGCCAGAACGTGCGGACCGTGGAGGTCGGCGACCGCGTGCTGTACGACCCGGAGGACCGCGCCGAGGTCGAGGTGCGGGGCGTGGCGTACGTCCTGATGCGCGAACGCGATCTGCACGCGGTCGCCGCCGAACGGCTCCAGGGCACCGACGACTCCACCGGGCTGTATCTGTAGTCGGGCCCGGTCCGCCAGCAGGCCTTCGAGGGCGTCCCGGGGTACGGGAGCACCCCCCGGCGGCCTGCCCCGGTCACTGCGGCGCCCCCGTATCGACCCCGCTGCCGCCCGTCGTCCCACCGGTCGGCGGCGGGGTCCGGGTCGGCGGCGGCGTGGTCGGCGTGGGGCCCGGCTCGGTGGTCGTCGCCGGTGGCCGGGTCGTCGGGGTGGTCGGCGGCGGTGTCGTGGCCGGGGTGGTCGGTGTCGGTGCCGTGGCCGGGACGGTCGGCGGGGTGGTGCTGGGCGTCGGCTCGGTCGTCGGGGTGTCCGTCGGATCCGGGGAGGCCGGCTCCGCCGTGCTCACCCCGCTCTGCGGCTCCAGGTCGAAGTCCTGCTGCGCCACGCCCCGCAGCGCGTCGGCCGTGTACTGCGCCCACACGTCACCGGGCGGCCCGCCGCCGTTGACCCGGGGCAGGCCCAGCGCACCGTACAGGCTCTCCTGGTGGCCGTTGTCCGGGTTGAGCCCCAGCACCGCGACGACCGTGGCGAGCTTCGGGGTGTAGCCGGCGAACCACGCCGCCTTGTCCCCTTCCGCCGTACCGGTCTTCGCCGCCGACGGCCACCCCGAGTTCTGCGCCGCGACCGCCGTCGCGCCGGGGCTCTCCACCACGCTGCGCAGCACCGCCGTCGTGGTGTCCGCGGCCTGCCGCGGCACCGACTGGACCGGGTCCCGCGAGGGCAGCCCGAGGGTGTCGCCGCCCTTGCTGACCTTCAGCACCAGCGAGTACGGGACCTCCCTGCCGTGGTTGGCGAGCGTGGCGTACACCCGCGCCAGGTCCAGCGGGCTGGCGCCGAACGCGCCGAGCGCCATCGCCGGGGTCCGCGGCACCTCCACGTCGTCCGGCAGGCCCAGGTCGCGCGCGGTGTCGATCACCTCGCGGGTTCCCACGTCCTGCGCCATCTGCGCGAAGACCGAGTTGACCGACTTGTCCATCGCCTCGGTGACGGTGACCGGCCCGTAGGAACGCCCGTCCTCGTTCTCCGGTGCGTAGCCGACGGGCCCGTCCGGGCCCCGCACGGGCCGTTCGCTGTCGCCGTCGTAGACGGTGCCCGGGGTGATGGTCTCGCCGTCCAGCGTCCGCGCGTCGTGCTGCACGGCGGAGGCGAGGATCACCGGCTTGAAGGTGGAGCCGGGCTGGTAGGTGGCGTTGGTGGCGCTGCTCACGTACTGCTTGGTGTAGTCGATGCCGCCGTAGAGCGCGACGACGTCGCCGGTCGCCGGGTCGATGGAGACGCCGCCGGCCCGTACGTAGGAGTCGGCCCTGGTCGTGCCGAGGCGGCGCCACACGTTGTCGCGTGCGGCCTTGACGAGGGCGTCCTCCTTGGGCTTCTGGATGGTGGTGACGATGCGGTAGCCGCCGCTGCGGAGGGCGTCGGCGTCCACGATGCGGTGATCGGTGAGGTAGCGGTTGACGGCCTCGATGAGGTAGCCCCGCTGCCCGGCCTTGCTGGCGGTCGGCTTGGGCTTGCGGACGGAGGGGAAGGCGGTGGCGCCGCGTTCGGACGCGGTGAGCCAGCCCTCCTTGACCATGCCGTCCAGGACGTAGTTCCAGCGGCGCTCGGCGACGGCGGTGTTCTCCGGGTGCGCCGCGAGGTCGTACTCGCTGGGCGCGTTGAGCAGCGTCGCCAGGTACGCGCCCTCGGCGGTGGTCAGGGTGGCCGCGTCCTTGCCGAAGTACGCCTGCGAGGCGGCCTGGATGCCGTAGGCGTTGCGGCCGTAGTAGCTGGTGTTGAGGTAGCCCTCCAGGATCTGGTCCTTGCTCTCGTTGCGGTCCAGCTTGATCGCGATGAAGAACTCCTTGATCTTCCGGCTCGCGGTCCGGTTCTGGTCGAGGTAGTAGTTCTTCACGTACTGCTGGGTGATGGTCGAACCGGACTGGCGGCCCTTGCCGGTGGCGGTGTTCCAGGCGGCGCGCACCATCGCCTTCGGACTGACCGCGGACTCGTGGTAGAAATCGCGGTCCTCCGCGGACAGCACCGCGTACTGCGCGGTCCTGGCCACCTCGCTGAGCGGTACGTTCTGCCGGTTGACGGCGCCGTCGCGGGTGATCTCGGTCCTGCCGTCGGCGTACAGGTAGACGTTGTTCTGGGCGACCGCGGCGGCGTTCGGGTCGGGGATGGACACCAGGGTGTAGCCGACGAAGAAGCCGCCGATCACGACGAGCAGTACGGTCAGTACCGAGCCGGTCGCCATCCTCCAGGTGGGCAGCAGCCGGCGCCAGCCGGTACGGCGCGGGCGCGCGGCACCGTTCCCGCCACCGCCCGCCGTCGGATTCGGCTCACCCACTTGGCCCTCCAGCCGTACAGTCGCGTCATCCACTGTCGCATCATCCGACCGCCCGGTACCCGCGGCGCGCATCCGTGGCAGGGCTGTGACAGGCCGGACGGCGCACGCCCGCACCCGAACGAGTGGAAAACCAGTGGTGGGTCCGAGCCCGGTCGCACTAGGCTCGGCCGCTTGTGTGCCGGGCGGACGTGAGGGGGTCACAGCGATGAGGGCGTTTCCCGGGAGCTTCCGCGGCGGTCTCCCCGGCGGCTCCGGCGGAGGTTCCGGCAGCCGTTTCCCCGGCGGTTTCTACGGAGCCGTCGTCGTCCGCGGCTTCCGGCGCTACGCGACGTACCGCACGGCGACCGCCGCCGGCGTCCTCACCAACACGGTCTTCGGCCTGATCGTCTCCTACAGCTACATCGCGCTGTGGGACCAGCGCCCGCACCTCGGCGGCTACACCGAGCCGCAGGCGCTCACGTACGTCTGGACCGGCCAGGCGCTGCTGATGGTGATGGCGCTGATGGGCGGCGGCTTCGAGGACGAACTGATGGAACGGATCAGGTCCGGCGACATCGCCGTGGACCTGTACCGGCCCGCCGACCTCCAGGGCTGGTGGCTGGCCGCGGACCTCGGGCGGGCCGGTTTCCACCTGCTCGGGCGCGGCGTGGCGCCCCTGGTGTGCGGCGCACTGGTCTTCCGACTCGCCCTGCCGGCGGACGCGTTGACCTGGCTGCTCTTCGTGGTCTCGGTCGCGCTCGGCGTCGTGGTGAGCTTCGCGATCCGCTTTCTGGTCGCGCTGAGCGCGTTCTGGCTGCTGGACGGCGCCGGGGTCAGCCAGGTCGCCTTCCTCGCCGGGCTGTTCTTCTCCGGGATGCTGCTGCCGCTGACCGTCTTCCCCGGCTGGCTGGGCGAGACGGCCCGCGCGCTGCCGTGGGCGGCGCTGCTCCAGGTGCCCGCGGATCTGCTGCTCGAACGGCACCGGGGGACCGGTGCGGCGGTTGCGCTGGCCTCCCAGGCCGGGTGGGCGCTGGCGCTGCTGGGCGCGGGCCGGCTGCTCCAGGCGGTCGCGAGCCGGCGATTGGTGGTGCAGGGTGGCTGAGACCTGGTTCCGTACCACCGAGACGGTACGCGCGTACCGGTTGATCGTCGCCATGTGGGTGCGGTCCACGATGGTGTACCGCACCTCCTTCTTCCTCACCGCGCTCGGCAACCTCACCGGGAGCGCGCTGGACTTCGTCACGATCGTGCTGATGTTCTCGCACGTCACCGTGCTGGGCGGCTTCACCCTCCCCGAGGTGGCGTTCCTCTACGGGACCACGAGCACCGCCTTCGGGATCGCCGATCTGGTGCTGGGCTCCATGGACCGGCTCGGGCGCCGGATCCGCGACGGCACCCTGGACACGCTCCTGCTGCGGCCGGTCCCGGTGCTCGCCCAGGTGGCCGCGGACCGGTTCGCGCTGCGCCGCCTCGGCCGGATCACCCAGGGCGCGCTGGTGCTGGCCTGGGCGCTGGTCCGGGTGGATGTGGCGTGGACACCGGTGAAGGTGCTGATGGTGCCGATGATGCTGGTGTGCGGCGCGGCCATCTTCTCGGCGGTGTTCGTCGCGGGCGGTGCCTTCCAGTTCTGGGCCAGCGACGCCTCCGAGGTGCAGAACTCGCTGACGTACGGCGGCCAGACGATGCTCCAGTACCCGCCCGGCGTCTTCGCCCGCGAACTCGTCCGCGGTGTCACCTTCGTGGTGCCGCTCGCCTTCGTGAACTGGCTGCCCGCCCTGCACGTGCTGGGCCGGCCCGACCCCCTCGGCCTGCCCAGCTGGGTGGACTTCGCCTCCCCGCCGGTCGCCTTCGCGTGCTGCGCGCTGGCGGGCGCGGCCTGGCGCGCGGGCCTCCGTTCGTACCGCAGCACCGGGAGTTGAGGAGCCATGGCCGAGCCGATCATCGAACTCGACGGCGTGCAGAAGGTCTTCGAGGTACGCCGCAAGGCCGGTGCGCTGCGCCGCGAACGCCGGCAGGTGCGGGCCGTGGACGGCATCTCCTTCACCGTGCCGCGCGGCGAGATCGTCGGCTACATCGGGCCCAACGGCGCCGGCAAGTCCACCACGATCAAGATGCTCACCGGCATCCTCAACCCCAGCGCGGGCCGCATCCGGATCTGCGGCCTGGACCCGACCCGGGAGCGCACCCGGCTGGCCCGGCGGATCGGCGTGGTTTTCGGCCAGCGCACCACCTTGTGGTGGGACCTTCCGCTGCGCGACTCGTACCAGCTGGTGCGCCGCATGTACCGCATCGAGGACGCCCGGTACGCCCGCAACCTCGCTGCCTGCGTCGACCTCCTCGACCTCGGCCCGCTGCTGGACGTGCCCGTGCGCCAGCTCTCGCTCGGCCAGCGGATGCGCGGCGACATCGCGGCGGCGCTGCTGCACGACCCCGAGGTGCTGTACCTGGACGAGCCGACCATCGGCCTCGACGTGATCAGCAAGTCCCGCGTCCGCGAGTTCCTGCGCGCGGTGAACGCCGAACGCGGCACCACCGTGCTGCTCACCACGCACGACCTCACCGACATCGAGACGCTGTGCCGCCGCGTCATGGTCATCGACCACGGCCGCCTGATGTACGACGGCGACCTGGCCGGCCTGCACGCGGTGGGCGAGAGCGAACGCACGCTGGTCGCCGACTTCGCGTACGAACTGCCGCCGGTCGACGTCCCCGGCGCCCGCTGGGTCCGGACCGAGGGTCCCCGCCAGTGGTTCGCCTTCCCGTCCTCGGCGAGCGCCGCCCCGCTGGTCTCGGCGCTGGCCGCCCGCCATCCCCTGGTCGACCTCTCCATCCGCGAACCGGCCATCGAGGACGTGATCGCGCGGATGTACGGGGAGGGCGCGGCGACGGAGCCGGTGTGAACGCCGGGTACGTGCCAGGCGTCGGCTCGACGGCCTGCGACAGGAATCCGGAGCACCGGCCGCCGGGCCGGGGGCCGTCCTCGCTGCGGTGCCCGGCCCGGTCGTCGGCGCGGGGAGCACCGTCCCCCTCCTGGCGTTCGCCGTGGGCGGGGCGTGGGTCTTCCTCGGTTTCCGGGCGCTGTCCGCCCCCGCAGCCCTGAGCGGGAGGGAGAAGCCGCCTCGAACGGACGCACGTCCGCCTCGTAGGAACGCACGCCGCCTCGTACGACGGACGCCGCCTCGTGAACGCCTCAGTGCGGCGACATCAGCGCCGCCTGGACGCGGTCGACCGCGGCGAGGCGGGTGGAGGCGTGGGCGGACAGGCGGACCGACGCGGTGCGGACCGAAGGGGTGACGTCGTGGGCGTGGAGGGCCTTCGCGACGGCCGCGGGGTCGGTGCCGGGAAGCTGGAAGGAGACGATGCCGGCCCGCTGGGCGGGGGAGGTGGGGGACAGTATCTCGCCGCCGCAGCTGCGGATCGTGTCGATGAGCTGGTCCACCCGGGTGGCGACGTGCGCCTCGACGGCGCGGACGGTGACCCGTTCGACCAGGTCGAGCGCGGCTGCCAGGGCCGCGGCCGTGACCGGGCTGAGATTGGTGACGCTCCACCGCTGGGCGCCGGCCGCCGGCGGGTGCTCGCGGTCGTCGAAGAGGGCGACGTCCTCGACGCCGGTCCAGCCGGTGAGGACCGGTTCCAGGCGTTCCAGGGCCTGGTCGGACAGGGTGGCGAACCCGGTGGACCAGCCGGCCCGCAGCCACTTCTGACCGCCGGTGACCACGACGTCGGCCGCCTGCCAGGGCAGTTCGGCCACCCCGAACGCCTGGATCGCGTCCACGATCAGCAGCCGCCCGGCCCCGATCACCTCCCGGAGCCCGGCGAGATCGGCCCGCGCGCCGGTGCGGAAGTCCACCGCGCTGACCGCGACGGCGACGACTTCGGGGGTCAGCGCGGCGCGTACGACATCGGCGGTGATCCGGCCGCGCGCGTCCGGGGTCAGCCAGCGGGGGACGGCTCGGCCGAGGGCGGCGCTGCGGCGCCACGGGTAGTGGTTGGCGGGGAAGTCCCCGGCGGGGACCAGGACGGTGCCGGACGGTATGCCGAACGCGGCGTGGAAGAGGCCGGTGGAGGCGTTCGGCAGCAGGACGGTGTGCGCGGCGTCGGTGCCGGCGAGCCGCGCCGCGGTCTGCCTGGCCCGCTGCTCGGCCCCCATCAGGTCGTTGACGGTGTCCTGGTCGGCCCGTGCGGACCGGCCCAGCGCCTCGGCGGTCGCGGCCAGCACGTCGCGGGAGGGCGGGCCGTACCGGGCGAAGTCGAGGTACCCCTCGGGCTCCTCGAAGTGCTCGGCGTAGCCGGGCAGCCCCCCGGTCGTGTGCGGCGCTGTCATGACGCTCCTCGGTGCGGGCAGACGGTTCCTGACGACGCGCTCCCCGGCGTCCCCCGGCGACACCGGGAGGCGCCGGGAACTCCTCGTACGTTCCCAGACTGGCAGTGGCGGTGAGAATACGCGGGTGGAGCGGATGGACGCGGGGCGAACGAACGATCCGGGGTACCGGGTGAATCCGGCGGGCCCGGCGGCGAACGCGGCGAACGCGGCGAACGCGGGGCACCCGGTGCGCCCGCTGAGTCCCGGGCCCGGGGGCGGGCCGGTTCCCGGGCCTCCCAGCGCGGACCCCGACGCCGAGCGGCGGCGCGGGGTGCGGCGGATGAAGCTGATCGCCACCGGGTTCCTGCTCGCCGCGACCGTGATCTACGCGCTCGCGACGTGGGCGGACGCGCGCGGTGCGGGCGGCTGGCCGGGATACGTGGCGGCGGCCGCCGAAGCGGGCATGGTCGGCGCACTGGCCGACTGGTTCGCGGTGACCGCGCTGTTCCGCCGCCCCCTCGGGCTGCCCATCCCGCACACCGCGATCATTCCGACGAAGAAGGACGTGCTGGGCACCAGCCTGGGCGAGTTCGTCGGCGAGAACTTCCTCTCCTCCGACGTCGTACGCGCCCGGCTGCGCGCCGTCGGCATCGGCCCCCGCCTCGGCCACTGGCTGACCGACCCGGCCAACGCCGACAAGGTCACCGAGCAGGCCGCGGCGGCGCTGCGCGGCCTGCTCACCGTGCTGCGCGACTCCGACGTCCGGGCGGTGGTCAGCGAGGCGATCACCCGCCGCGCGGACGCGCAGGAGATCGGCCCCGGGCTCGGCAAGATGCTGGAGCGCGTCGTCGCGGACGGCGGCCACCGCCGGACGGTGGACCTGGTGTGCGTACGCGCCCACGACTGGCTGGTGCTGCACGGGGACTCCGTGATGACCGCGGTGCAGGGCGGCGCCCCGGGCTGGACGCCGCGGTTCGTGGACCGCAAGGTCGGCGAGCGGGTCTACAAGGAGCTGCTGCGGTTCGTCACCGAGATGCGGGACGCCCCGGGGCACCCGGCGCGCGGTGCGGTGGACCGCTTCCTCGCCGACTTCGCGGTGGAGCTCCAGTCCGACCCCGACACCCGGGCGCGGGTCGAGCGGCTGAAGAAGGACCTCCTCGCCCGGGGCGAGGTGCAGGACCTCATCGAGTCGGCGTGGGGCTCGGTACGGGCGATGATGGTCGCCGCGGCCGAGGACGAACGCAGCGAACTGCGCCTGCGGACCCGTGCCTCACTCCTCGCCCTCGGCGCCCGCCTGGCCACCGACGCCCGCCTCCAGGCCAAGGTCGACACCTGGCTGGAAGACGCGGCGACCTACCTCGTCGCCACCTATCGCGACGAGATCACCTCGCTCATCACGGAAACCGTCGCCTCCTGGGACGCGGACCACACCTCCCGCAAGATCGAGGCGCACGTGGGCCGCGACCTCCAGTTCATCCGCATCAACGGAACGGTGGTCGGCGCCCTGGCGGGCCTCCTGATCCACGTGATCTCCCGGATGGCCGGGGCGTAGGGCGGAGGGCTGACGCCCGGGCGATCAGGTCGGACCCGGCGGGTTCGGGCGCCGCGGTCCGCCCCGGCCGCGTTCACTCCCGGTCCGGATGTCCTCGCTCACAGTTCGACCGTACGTCCGGTACGGGCCGACAGCCGCGCCGCCTCGATGACCTCCAGCGCGGCGGCGGCCTCCAGCGCGGTGACCGGCGGCGGGGTGCCCTCGCGCAGCGCGGTCTCGACGGCGGCGTAGAAGGCGGGGTAGTCGCCGGGCAGCGACGGTACCGGCCGGGCGTTCTCATCGGTGCCGGCGGTGCCCCACGCGGACTCCGGTTCCGCGCCCCACGCCCTGCCCTCGCCGGGCCGCAGTCCGTCGCGCAGGGCGCCCTCCTGCGGGTCGAGGCCGTAGGTGACGTAGCCGCCGGTGCTGCCCAGTACCCGGAAGCGCGGCCCGAGGCGGGCGGTGGTGGCGCTCATCCACAGGTGGGAGCGCACGCCGCCGGCATGGGTCAGGGCGATGAACGTGTCGTCGTCGGCCGCCGCGCCGGGCCGCCGTACGTCCGCCTCCGCGTACACCAGCCGGGCCGGGCCGAACAGGGTGAGCGCCTGGTCGACGAGGTGGCTGCCGAGGTCGTAGAGCAGCCCGCCGATCTCCGCCGGGTCGCCGGACTCGCGCCAGCCGCCCTTGGGCTGCGGGCGCCACCGCTCGAACCGGGACTCGAAGCGCTGCACCTCGCCCAGCGCGCGCCGCTCCAGCAGGTCCTGGAGGGTGCGGAAGTCACTGTCCCAGCGGCGGTTCTGGAAGACGGTGAGGAGCAGGTCGCGCTGTTCGGCGAGCGCGGCCAGCCCGCGGGCCTCGGCCGCGGTCGCGGCCAGCGGTTTGTCCACGACGACCGGCAGCCCGGCCTCCAGCGCGGCGGTCGCCAGCGCCACGTGGGTGCGGTTGGGCGAGGCGAGGACGATCAGGTCGAGTCCGCCGGCCCGCGGCCACAGCTCGTCGGCGGTGTCGGCGAAGGTCACGCCCGGGTGCTCGGCGAGCGCCTGGGCGCGGCGCTCCTTGCTGCCGGTGACGATCGTGTCCAGGGCCAGGCCCGGGGTCGCGGCGATCATCGGGGCGTGGAAGAAGGAGCCGGCCGTGCCGTAGCCGACCAGGGCGACGCGGAACGGAGCGGTGCCGGGTGAGCGCATACGGCCACTTTGGCAACGCTGTTGCCGAAGTGCAAGCACGCGCCACAATGGCCGGGTGAACCCGTCCACCGCCGGCGCCAACCTGCCCGCCGTCCGCAGCCACAACGCCGCACTCGTCCTCGGACTGCTGCGCGCCGCGACGGTCGCCGGGGACGGGACGCCCGCGGCCGGCGGGACCACCGCGGCCGTCGGGAGGGGCGGCGGCCTCAGCCGGCTGGAGCTGGCCGAACGCACCGGGCTCACCCCGCAGGCGGTCAGCAAGATCACCGCGCGGCTCCGGGCGGAGGGCCTGGTCGAGGAGGCGGGCCGCCGTGCCTCGACCGGCGGGAAACCGCGTACGGAACTGCGGCTCGCGGCCCGCGCCCGTTACGCGGTCGGCGTCCACCTCGACGGCGAACGCCTCACCGCCGTCCTCACCGACCTCGCGGGCCGTACCGTCGCCGACCACGAAGCCCCGCTGGACCTCGACGTCCCGGTCGGGCGGGGCGTCGCGGCGATCGCGGCGGACGTACGGTCCACAGCGGCGCTCGCCCCCGGCCCGGTCCTCGGCGTCGGCATCGGCATACGCGGCCCCCTCGACCACACCACCGGTACCCTCCACGCCGTCACCGGCTACCCGCACTGGGCCGGATACCCCCTGCGTACCGCGCTCGCCCACCGCCTCGGCGTGCCGGTCACGGTCGACAAGAACACCAACGCCGCGGCGCTGGCGGTCCTGGCGCAGGCCGTCCCGGTGCCGGCGGCGCCCCGCTCCTTCGCGTACCTGCACCTCGGGACCGGGCTCGGCGCCGCGCTCGTACTGGACGGGGCGCTGTACCGCGGCGGGCGGACCGGCGCCGGGGAGTTCGGGCATCAGGTCGTGCGATTGGACGGGCCGCCCTGCAAGTGCGGCAACCGGGGCTGCCTGGAGGCCCTGTGCCTGGACGCGGTGCACCGCGGCGACCCGCGCACCGCGGCCCGGCTGCTCGGAGTGGGCGCCGCCAACCTCGTCGCGCTCCTCGACGTCGACCACATCGTGCTCGGCGGACGTACCGTCCTCACCGCCCCGGCCCTCTTCCGCGACGAGGTCGCCGCCGTCCTCGCCGAGCGCGGCCGACCGGTGCCGGTCACCGGCGCCGGCCCGCGCGCCGTGGCCGAGGGTGCCGCCCTCCTCGCCCTCACCCCTCTCTTCACTCACGGTGCCCTCACCTGACCCCGCCGCCGCACGCCGGGCCGTTCGCCCGCCGTCCGACCGGTGAGAACCCCGGGGCGCGGCGTACCTCCCCCGGCTACGCTGGGCACCCACTGCGCGCCGAGGACAGGAGAACGGATCCGTGTCGACCCGCAAGCCGATCGAATCGTGGCTCACCGACATGGACGGGGTGCTGATCCACGAAGGCACGCCCATCCCCGGAGCGGACGCCTTCCTCAAGGGACTCAGGGAGTCCGGCAAGCCCTTCCTCGTGCTGACCAACAACTCCATATACACCCCCCGCGACCTGCACGCCCGGCTGTCCCGGATGGGCCTGCTGGTACCGGTGGAGAACATCTGGACCTCCGCGCTGGCCACCGCGAAGTTCCTGGACGACCAGCGGCCCGGCGGCACCGCGTACGTCATCGGCGAGGCCGGGCTGACCACCGCGCTGCACGACATCGGCTACGTGCTGACCGACCACGAACCGGACTACGTCGTGCTCGGCGAGACCCGCACGTACAGTTTCGAGGCCCTCACCAAGGCGATCCGGCTGATCAACGGCGGCTCGCGGTTCATCTGCACCAACCCCGACGAGACCGGCCCCTCCATGGAGGGCGTGCTGCCCGCGACCGGTTCGGTGGCCGCGCTGATCACCAAGGCGACCGGCAAGGAGCCGTACTTCGTCGGCAAGCCCAACCCGCTGATGATGCGCGCCGGGCTGAACGCGATCGGCGCGCACTCCGAGTCCAGCGCGATGATCGGTGACCGGATGGACACCGACGTGCTGGCCGGGCTGGAGTCCGGCATGGAGACGTTCCTGGTGCTCACCGGGCTGACCACGGCCGCAGACATCGACCGCTACCCGTTCCGGCCGTCGCGGGTGGTCGATTCCATCGCCGATCTGGTGGCGGAGATCTGACCTCCGGGGACCGGGCGCCGGGGGGTCACTCCGGGTAGGAGGCACATCACTCCGCTGGAGCAGCCCCGGATGCGGGCCCGCCCGGCAGCCGGAATCTTCGTAAGCACCGGGTGCGAGTCCCCGCCCCCGGTCGAGCGGAGGTTGCCATGTTCGGTCTGAGACTGCCCGCCCTCGCCGCCGCCGGCGCGGTCGCCGTACTCGCCGTGGGCGGGATGTCCGCCGGGCCGGCCGTCGCCGACGACGGGGACACCGGGACGAGCAGTGCGGTGGCCTCCGGCGGTACCGCGGGGACGGCGGGCGCGACCGCGGGTGCGGACCTGCCCTCCGACGTGGCCGCGGACGTGACCGCCGGCACGGACATCGGTACGGACGCCGGTACGGAGATCGGGACCGACGTCGGTGCGGACACCGGGACGGACCTCGCCGGCGCCGGTCTGCCCGCCGCCGGACCGGCGCCCGAGGCGGGCGCGGCGGACCCGGCGGCACCGGCCGACCCGGCCGCCACCGCCACCACCGAGTCGTCCGGCGCGTCCGCCTGGACCATGGACGTAGCGCCGCAGACCGTCGCCCCCGGCGGCCAGGTGACCCTGCACCTGCAGGCCTCCTGCACCGCCGGGCACAAGGCGAAGGCGAGCGCCGAGGTGTTCGTGAGCGCTGTCACCCTCGCCCCGGCCAGTGACGGCAAGAGCCTGGAGGGCAACGCCTTCATCAAATCCGACGCGGCCGAGGGCTCGTACACGGTCTCCGTGGAGTGCGAGGGCGAGACCAGTTCCGCCACGGCGACCGTCACCGTGGTCAGCGGCGTCACCGGCGGCGTCACGCCCACTGTGCCGGTGACGCCGCCGGTCACCCCGGCGAAGCCGGTCAAGCCGGTGCCGGCCGGTGGCGGCGGTACCGCGCAGCTCGCGGCCGGGCCGGCCGTCGCCGGGTCGAGCACCGGACCGCTGCTGGTCACCGGCGGGTTCGCGGCGGCGGGGCTGATCGGTCTGGTCGTCCACCGGCGCCGCACCGCCCACCGCGGCTGACCGGATGATCGGCGGCGACGAGGAGGACACGGGGCCGCGGCCCGACGGCAGGACGTGGACGACGGTCGCGGTCGGGGTGCTGCTCCTCGCCGCGTGGCTGCTGGGACCCGGCGGGTCCGGCGGTGGCGGCAGCCGCGCCGCGGCCGGGGCGGCT
>NZ_DATDBG010000004.1:0-17278 GCF_036524955.1 Streptomyces sp. | reverse complement strand
CGTGTCGGCAGGGCCGGCCGTACTGGCCGTACTGGCTGTGCCGGCCGCACCGGCCGTACCGGCCAGGGCCGTGCCGCCCCCGGCCAGCACGCTGAGGCCGACGGCGGTCGCGGTGGCCGCGGCGACCGCGAGTCCGGCTCTTCGCCGCGGCCGGCCGACCCGTCTCGTCGCAGCACCGGTGATGCTCCGTGACATCGCACGCTCGTTTCTCTCGGGTCTCCCGGGAGCCGGGAGTGCGGCGACAGTAGGGTCCGGCCGGCCCCTTCCACAAGGTTCGTGCACGAAGATTTCGTTCCTTTTGGTGTCTACCTACGACAGGTCGTTTGATTCTTGCGTTGATGCGGTGGGTCGTTGCGGTGCCGGCTCCGCACGCCGTACAGCGCCAGGCAAGATCCGCAAGGCAGGCCATAGCATCGAGGGATGACGACAGGCCAGGAAGGAACCCTCATGGACGAGCGCTTCGACGTCGTCGTACTCGGAGCAGGCCCCGGCGGCTACACGGCCGCTGTCCGCGCCGCCCAACTGGGCCAGCGAGTCGCGGTGGTCGAGCAGAAGTACTGGGGCGGTGTCTGCCTGAACGTCGGCTGCATCCCGACCAAGGCGCTGCTGCGCAACGCCGAGTTGGCGCACATCGTCACCCGCGAGGCGAAGACCTTCGGCATCACGTCGGACGGCCCGATCTCCTTCGACTACGGGGAGGCGTTCCGCCGCAGCCGCCGGGTCGCGGACGGCCGGGTCAAGGGCGTCCACTTCCTGATGAAGAAGAACGGGATCACCGAGATCGACGGGCGCGGCACCTTCCTGGACGCGCACACCCTCCAGGTGGCCCAGTCGGACGGCACCGCGCGCACGATCACCTTCGACAACTGCATCATCGCCACCGGCGCCACCACCCGGCTGCTGCCGGGCACCGGGCTGAGCGAGCGCGTCGTCACGTACGAGGAGCTGATCCTCACCGGGGACTTGCCGCAGTCGATCGTCATCGCGGGGGCCGGCGCGATCGGCGTCGAGTTCGCGTACGTGCTGCACAACTACGGCGTCAAGGTCACGATCGTGGAGTTCCTGGACCGGATGGCGCCGCTGGAGGACGCCGAGGTCTCCGCCGAACTCGCCAAGCGGTTCCGCAGGCTGGGCATCGACGTCCTCACCTCCACACGGGTGGACGCGATCGACGACTCCGGGGCGCAGGTGCGGGTCACGGTCACCGGGAAGGACGGCGCTCAGCGGGTGCTGGAGACCGACAAGGTGCTCCAGGCGATCGGGTTCGTGCCGAACGTGACCGGTTACGGCCTGGAGACCATCGGTGTACGGCTCACCGAGCGCGGTGCGATCGAGGTGGACGGCCGCTGCCGTACCTCCGTGCCCCACCTCTACGCGATCGGCGACGTCACCGCGAAACTGATGCTCGCGCACGCCGCCGAGGCCATGGGGATCATCGCCGCCGAGACCATCGCGGACGCCGAGACGATGGAACTCGACTACGTGATGATCCCGCGCGCCACCTACTGCCAGCCGCAGATCGCCAGCTTCGGCTGGACCGAGGCGCAGGCCCGGGAGAAGGGGTTCGACGTCAAGGTCGCGAAGTTCCCCTTCACCGCGAACGCCAAGGCGCACGGACTAGGCGACCCCACCGGCTTCGTGAAGCTGATCAGCGACGCGACGCACGGCGAGATCCTCGGCGGGCACCTGATCGGTCCGGACGTCACCGAGCTGCTGCCCGAACTCACCCTGGCCCAGCAGTGGGACCTCACCGTGCACGAAGTCGCCCGCAACGTCCACGCCCACCCGACGCTGGGCGAGGCCGTCAAGGAAGCGGTGCACGGGCTCTCCGGCCACATGATCAACTTGTGACCGGGCGCGGGCGATCCGCGGCGAGGTCGGGGCGCTGGTCGAGGGCCTGATCGCCGCGACGCGCCACGCTGTGACTCGCGGGCCGAACCCGCGGGCGGGAACGGCCGGGCGGGTACGGGCGCCGCGACGTACTGCCGGAACCATTGCCGCACGCGACCACTGCCGCACGCGTGAGCCGCCCCGCCGGGACCGGTCGTCCCGACGAGGCGGCTCGTGTGGTGCGGTGGGGCGGCTCGCTCAGAGGCCGCCGGTGAACAGCAGGCGGTTGGGCGAGCCCCCGCTGACGCTGAGGACGTCCTTCGTGGACTGCTCGGCGAGCCAGGTCGCCACGGTCTGCGCGCTCGCCGTCGGGTTCGAGGCCTTGTAGAGCAGGGCGACACCGGCCGCGTGCGGGCTGGCCATCGAGGTGCCGTCCAGGGCGACGCTGCCGCCGCCGAGCCGGGCCGAGACGATGGCCTGGCCGGGCGCGTACATCCACAGGCACTGGCCGAAGTTGCTGAAGCTCGTCTGCCGGTCGCGCTGGTCGGTCGCCCCGATGGTGGCCACGTGGTCGGCGCTGGCCGGGGAGACGTCGCAGGCGTCCTGGGAGCTGTTGCCCGCCGCGACCACCGGCAGGACGCCCGCGTCGGAGAGCGCGTCCGCGGCGTCGTTGACGGCCCGGGAGTAGTCGCCGCCGAGGGAGGCGTTGAGCACGGCGGGCTGCGTGGCGTTGCGGGCGACCCAGTCGAATCCGGCGATCACGCCGGCCCAGCTGCCGCTGCCGTCACAGCCGAGCACCCGCACGCTGACCAGCCTGGCCCGGGTCGCGACCCCGTGCGAGGCGCCGCCGACCGTACCCGCCACGTGGGTGCCGTGGCCGTTGCAGTCCTGGCCGTTGCGGCCGTCGCCGATGGCGTCGAAGCCGGGCACCGCGCGACCGCCGAACTCGCTGTGGCCGTAGTCGATCCCGGTGTCCATGATGTACGCGGTCGCGCTGTCACCGTCCCCGGCGGTGGTGAACTGCCGGTCCAGCGGGAGGTTGCGCTGGTCGATACGGTCCAGGCCCCACGAGGTCGCGGCGGCTCGGGTGCCGCCGGTCGTGCCGCCCTGGCCGACCATCCGGTCCGGGCCCGTCCCGGTCCCGAAGGCGGTGGCCGTGGCGTTCTCCTCGACCGATTCGACGCCGGGCGTACGGCGGACCAGGTCGAGCTGGGACGAGCTGAGGACGGCGGCGAAGCCACGCATCACGGAGCCGTAGGTGAAGAGCGGCTTGACGCCGACGGTCTTGACCGTCTCGGCGGCGTCGTAGTTCTTGCGCAGGGTGACGATGTACTGGCCGGTCACCGCCCGGTCGGAGCGGATGAGAGGCGCGGGCGTGGGCTGGACCGGGTCGGCCGACGCCACCGACGGTGCGACGGCGAGAGGGACGAGCAGCAGAGCCGCGGCGGACAGGCCGCGAGCGAGCAGGCGCATTCAGGGGCTCCCTGGGGACGGGACGGCGAGCGGGCGCGGAGGCAGCGCCCGGATATGGCGTCCCTACGATCTGACGATCAATCGGGCCGCCGGCCCCGACACGCCTGTGACCTGCGCTCACGTCAGCCGATTGGCGGGGCCGCGCCGCGATGTGACGCACCGTGCCCCGCCTCGCCGCCGTTGCCCGCTCTTGCTCCCCGTGCCCGCTCCCGTGCCCGTCCCTGCGCTGCGGGGTCTTGGTGCCGGCGGCCGATTCCGTCGCGCGCGGCGCGAGGCTCAGCGCCCAGGCCGCAGCGCTGGACTGGCCGGCGGTCCTCGCCGAGGAAGAAGCGGACACGCCGCTTTCGACCGCGGGTGGTCCTGGTGCCTCACCGAGGGTTGCGCTCTCCCCCGACCCGACACGACCGCCTCCTCCGGTCCGGCCGCGGCGAACCGGACGGTCTCGGTGGACCCTGACCGGGCTCACCGGAAACGGACGGTCCCGGCGAACCCTGACCGGGCTCACCGGGACCGTGAAACCGGCGGAGCCGTTCTCAGCCCAGCGACGCGATCGCCTCGTTGAAGACCTTCGACGGGCGCATCACGGCCGCCGCCTTCGCCGGGACCGGCTGGTAGTAGCCGCCGATGTCGGCCGGGGAGCCCTGGACGGCGATCAGCTCCTCGACGATGGTCTGCTCCTGCTCGGCGAGGGTCGAGGCAAGAGCGGTGAACGCCTCGGCGAGCTGGGCGTCGTCGGTCTGCGCGGCCAGCTCCTGCGCCCAGTACAGGGCGAGGTAGAAGTGGCTGCCGCGGTTGTCGATGCCGCCCAGCCTGCGGCTGGGGGACTTGTCGCGGTCCAGGAAGGTGGCCGTCGCGCGGTCCAGGGTGTCGGCCAGCACCTGAGCGCGGGCGTTGCCGGTGGTCTGCGCGAGCTGCTCGAAGCTGACCGCGAGCGCCAGGAACTCGCCCAGGCTGTCCCAGCGCAGGTAGTTCTCCTTGACGAGCTGCTGGACGTGCTTGGGCGCGGAGCCGCCGGCGCCGGTCTCGAACAGGCCGCCGCCGTTCATCAGCGGGACGACGGAGAGCATCTTGGCGCTGGTGCCGAGCTCCAGGATCGGGAACAGGTCGGTCAGGTAGTCGCGCAGTACGTTGCCGGTGACGGAGATGGTGTTCTCGCCGCGGCGGATGCGCTCCAGGGAGAACGCCGTCGCCTCGGCCGGCGCCATGATCTCGATCCGCAGGCCCTCGGTGTCGTGCTCGGGCAGGTACTCCTGGACCTTGGCGATGAGCCGCGCGTCGTGGGCGCGGGTCTCGTCCAGCCAGAACACCGCCGGGTCACCGGTCGCGCGGGCGCGGGTCACGGCGAGCTTGACCCAGTCCCTGATGGGCGCGTCCTTGGTCTGGCACATCCGGAAGATGTCGCCGGCGCCCACGACCTGCTCCAGTACGACGTCGCCGGCGCCGTCGACCACCCGGACCGTGCCGGTGACCGGGATCTCGAAGGTCTTGTCGTGGCTGCCGTACTCCTCGGCCTTCTGCGCCATCAGGCCGACGTTCGGCACCGAGCCCATCGAGGCCGGGTCGAGGGCGCCGTGCGCGCGGCAGTCGTCGACGACGGCCTGGTAGACCGCGGCGTAGCTGCTGTCGGGGAGCACCGCGAGGGTGTCCGCCTCCTGGCCGTCCGGGCCCCACATGTGGCCGGAGGTGCGGATCATGGCCGGCATGGAGGCGTCCACGATGACGTCGCTGGGGACGTGCAGGTTGGTGATGCCGCGGTCGGAGTCGACCATGGCGAGTGCGGGACCCTCGGCGAGCTCGGCGTCGAAGGACGCCCTGATCGCGTCGCCCTCGGGCAGCGACTCCAGGCCCTTGAAGACGCCGCCGAGGCCGTCGTTCGGGGTCAGGCCCGCGGTGGCGAGCACCGCGCCGTACTCGGCGAAGGTCTTCGGGAAGAACGCCCGCACCACATGGCCGAAGACGATCGGGTCGGAGACCTTCATCATGGTGGCCTTCAGGTGCACCGAGAACAGCACGCCCTCGGCCTTGGCCCGCGCGACCTGCGCCGTGAGGAACTCGCGCAGCGCCGCCACCCGCATCACGGACGCGTCCACGACCTCGCCCGCGAGTACGGGCACGGACTCGCGCAGCACCGTCGTGGAGCCGTCGTCGCCGGACAGCTCGATCCGCAGCGCGCCGTCGGCCGCGACGACGGCGGACTTCTCGGTGTGGCGGAAGTCGTCCACGTCCATGGTGGCGACGTTGGTCTTCGACTCGGCCGTCCAGGCGCCCATGCGGTGCGGGTGCGTCTTCGCGTAGTTCTTGACCGAGGCGGGGGCGCGGCGGTCGGAGTTGCCCTCGCGGAGCACCGGGTTGACGGCGCTGCCCTTGACCTTGTCGTACCGGGCGCGGATGTCCCGGTCCTCGTCGGTCTTCGGGTCGTCGGGGTAGTCCGGCAGCGCGTAGCCCTGCTGCTGGAGCTCGGTGATCGCGGCTTTGAGCTGTGGGATGGAGGCCGAGATGTTCGGCAGTTTGATGATGTTGGCGCCGGGGGTCTTCGCCAGTTCGCCGAGTTCGGTGAGGGCGTCGTCGACGCGCCGGCCCTCCTCCAGCCGCTCCGGGAAGCTCGCGATGATCCGCCCGGCCAGGGAGATGTCGCGAGTCTCCACAGTGACGCCCGCCGTCGAGGCGTACGCCTGGACCACCGGCAGGAACGAATACGTTGCCAGGGCCGGGGCCTCGTCAGTGTGCGTGTAGATGATGGTCGAGTCAGTCACCGGTACTCCGCTTCGTGTCTACCATGTCTTGATGTCAAGATATCTCGTGCCGGGGCGCTCCGGATACCGGGTGCGGGGTACCGGTCCCCGGTCGCGGGTTCACCGGTCCGGGGAGCTCGCGGGTCCTGGGGCCGGAGGCGGCGGGCCGCCCCGGCGGTTGACCGCTCCCCGTCACCGCGGCGAGGATCGAATTCGGACCGGACCGGACCGGATCGTGAGAGACGTGCGACGGCCGGGCGACGGAGAGGAGCTGTCCCGTGCGTGTGACCGGCTTCGACCATCTGGTGCTCAATGTGGCGGACGTCGAGCGGGCGCTGGCCTTCTACACCGGACCGCTGGGCCTCCAGCCCGAGCGGGTCGAGGAGTGGCGCTCCGGCCGGGCGCCCTTCCCCTCCGTCCGGGTCAGTGCCGGCACCGTCATCGACCTGGTCCACGGCCCCCGCGGTGACGCCAACGTCGACCACATCTGCCTGGTGGTCGAACCTCTCGACTGGCACGAGGTCGTGGACTCCGGCACCTTCACCGTCCTGGAAGGCCCTGGCCCGCGCTGGGGCGCCCGCGGCTCCGCCCAGTCCGTCTACGTCCAGGATCCCGACGGCAACACCCTCGAACTGCGCTGGTACCCGCAGGACGCCGCCCGATGAGCGCGTCGGCCGCGGTACGGCGCGCGGTCGACCGGGGCGGCCTGCTGCCGCGACGCCGATCCTGAACTCTCCGTGGGCCTGCGCGCCTCGGTGGTCCGCCGGCGAGCCCTGTTCGGCGACCCCCGGTGGACCTGGCCTCGGCCCGCCGGGCGGTGGGCCTGCTCCCGCGCGGCGTGGCGGTCGGCCCCGACCGCGGGGTTGTGCGGTTCGTCGTCGGGTGCGGCGGTGGCGGGACGCGCAGCCCCGCGTCCCTGTGCGGGGGGCGCGCTCTCGCACGCCCCCCGCGGGCTCAGCGGGCCGCCGCCGCGTCCGACAGGCAGCGCTCGCGGTGCAGTGCGAGTTCGGGGAGGTCCGCGCCCGGCAGGGTGAGGGCGTGGTCGAAGTCGGCCAGGGCGAGGGTGGTGTGGCCCTGGGCGTGGTGGGCGATGCCACGGTTCAGGAGGATGTCGGGGTCGTCACCGGTGAGGGCGAGCGCGGTGGTCAGGTCGGTGACGGCGGCGGGGAACTCGCCGCGGTGATAGTGGACGACCGCGCGGTTGATCAGGGCGGCCGGGTACCGGGGGTCCAGGTCGAGCGCCGCGTTCAGGCTGTCGGCGGCGGCGTCCAGGGTGCCGCGCTGGAGGTGGACCGTGCCCTGCATGCACAGCAGGCGCGGTTCGCCGGGACGCAGCGCCAGGCCCTCGGTGACGTCTTCCTCCGCGGCGTCCAACTCGCCCAGGCCGACCAGGAGTTCCGCGCGGGCCAGCCGGGTGTCGAGGTCGTCCGGCTCCATGGCGAGTACGTAGCCGAAGTCGGCGAGGGCGCCGTCGATGTCGCCGGTGTCGGCGCGGGCCGTACCGCGGTTGTAGAAGAGTTCGGGGAACGGCGGCGCCAGGGTGACCGCGCGGTCGTAGTCGGCGAGCGCCGCGTCGTAGTCGCCGCGGGTGCGGGAGATCCGGGCGCGCTCGGAGAGGTAGTCGGTGTAGTAGGGGTCGAGGTCGATCAGGGTCGAGTAGTCCGTGTACGCCTCGTCGGTGCGGCCCATGCCAGCCAGCAACCGCGCCCGGTTGTAGAGGAGTTGCGAACGGTGGAGCTGCCACTGGTCGGGTTCCAGCTCTGCGTCGAGCCGCGCGATGCCGGACTCGATCAGCTCCAGTGAGCGGGCGAAGTTGCCGCGGTGCATCTCGATCAGGGCGAGGCCGTTGTCGTGGAAGACGCTGAACGTCCGCCGGTCGTCGGGGTCGGGCAGGATGCCCGCGATGGCGACCGCGTTGTGCTGCCAGCGCAGCGCCAGGTCGTGGTCGCGGGGCTGGAAGAACCGGGTGTGCAGCATGGCGATCGCGTAACTCGTCATCATGTGCACTTTGGGGTCGGTGTACCGCTGGAGCAGGTCGGTGTAGAGGTCCATCGACTCCGTCAGCCGCCCGATCGGAATGCAGGCGGAGGCGGCCTGGTGGGTGAAATCCCAGAAGTCGTGCTGGTCGGCGACCGGATCGGTGACGGCCCGGCCGCGCCGACCCAGATCCACCACCGCTGCCGAGAACCCGACCTTGACGCAGAACTTCAGCGCGTCCAGCAGCGCCCGCCGCCCCGCGCCGCCCGGATCGCCGCCCCGCTCGCGGTGGTACGCCAGCGCGCCGACGCGCAGGCCCCAGTCGTCCTTCGCGAGCCCCGCTTCCAGCTCCTCGGCCCGCTCGTCGTGCAGCCGCCGGACCTCTTCGGGCCGGTCGGTGAGCGCTTCCTCGTAGGCGCGCAGTTCCTCGGCGTCGTCGCTGGTGCCGTCACCGCGTACGTAGGCGGCGACCAGCTCGTACGCGTCGCGCGCCGGCCGTGGTCCGGGCGCGCTGCCGGGGCACTCGACGGTCCCGGCGCGCGCGGCGAGCACCGACTCCAGCTCCTGGTCCAGTCGCCCCGCGGTGCTCGCGACCGTCACCCGAAGGATCTCCGGATCGGCCCGGCGGATCAGCAGGGCGATGAACTCCTGGGCTGTCGGCTCGGCCTCGTGCACCTCCTCGAAGAGCAGGTCCGGTACGTCCTGGCCGATGCGCCGGGCCCGCCGCGCGTACTCCAGCAGGAACGTGACGATCCCTTGGCTCATGCACCGGATCATCCCGGCCCCGAAGAAGCGGGTGCGCTGCTTGAACGGTGACTCCGAGGCGAGGGTCCGCGGCGCCGGCCCGATCAGGTTCTCCAGCTCGGGCATGCCGTAGAGCAGCTCGACCCGGTGGTGCTCCACCAGGTCCGGCCATCGGTGTACGGCGTCGGGCAGGACGGCCGTCAGGACGGTGTCGACACCCGTGTACGGGCCGCGCAGTCGCCGGTGGCAGCGGGCGACCAGCAGGCGGGCGGCGCCCACCGCGCCGGGCTCGGCCCCGGTCCCGGCGCCGTCCTGGATTCCCGCCCCGGCCGCCGCCAGCCGCTCCCCCCGGCTGGCTCCGACGATCCTCCGATGGCCGACCAATTCCCTCACCCCTCAGCCCTCACTTCCGGACAGCCGCGGAACGAAGCGCGACCGCTCTTTCCGCTTTCCTCTGGACAGAATGACGAGCGTGACCACCTGGGCCACGTTGAAACACAGGGAGACGACCGAGTCCCAGAAATGCGCGTCGATGTCGCCGGAGCCGATGGCCTCCGCCGCGATGGTGAAGTAGCGGACGCTCACCGGAATGCTGGCGAAGACGGTGAGCGCGATGAACGTACACACGCCCAGTATGAGGAAGGGGCCGTAGTAGACACCGACCTTGCGGTCCCGTTCGGTCCACTGCTCTTCGTCCACGATCCGGTGGCGGAGGCGTAACAGGCGCCAGATCCGGTTCTTCAGAATGGCCTTGCTCGCGTCGTGCAGGTCGTAGGTCTTCAGCGCCGTCGCCACCACGTAGAAGAGGTCGGTCCGCAGATACAACTGGAACTGCCAGAGGAATCGCAGGGTCACCGTGAAGCCGAACGCGAGGCAGACCTTGGAGGTCAGGGAGAAACCGCCGTCGGAATTCCGGGCGGCTTGGGCGATCAGGCCGAGTACGCCGAGCACGACCAGGTCGCAGACCATGCCGGACAGAAAGGGAAGGTAGCGCTTGCGGCGTTCCACGCTCATCAGGCCGTTGATCTGGGTTTCGGCCACGATGTAGGTGAGGCGGTTGCTCAGCCGCAGCCGGCTCGGTAGGCCGAGGCGCCGACCGGCCAGGATGTGGAACCCCTCGTGGAGCAAAATGAGCGGGATCTGCCCGAAGGTGATCACCACCTGGACGATGACCAGCGACTTCACAAAGAAGAACTGCGAGGCGGTCGGTACCAGATCGCTGTGGCGGGCCAGGACCACCAGCCACGCGACGACCACGCCGGCGTACGCGGCCCAGGCGAGCGGGGAGAAGACGGCCCGGCCCAGGCCCTTGAACCGCGGCGGCTGCGCCGGCCCGGCCGGCTGCTCCCCGCCCGGGGCGTCGTCGGCGTTCTCCCGTACGAACCCCAGCTCGCGCAGCGTGCTCACGAAGTCGTCCACGTCGACCGGTTCGCTGAAGGTGGACTCGTACCATTCGGCGGCTTCCCGCAGCGGCAGCCCGTCGGCCAGTCGTTTCAGCAATTCCGCGCCGTCGGCGGGGAACACCGCGTAGGAACCTGTGTCCAGCCGCCCGACCACGACGTCGTCGCCTTCCGCGACGAAGCTCAGTTCGTGTACGGCGAGGGTCGGTTCGCTCATGTCGCCTCCTCCCCAGGAAATCGCTGTCAGAGCCCGGAACTGCCGGGGTCCGGAAAGCAGACCGGACCCCGGCAGGATTACCCGTACTCAGCGCCGGCCTTCCGGCGCCGGTACTCAGGCGCCGGTTACCGGGCGCCGGCGATCAGCGGTCGGCGATCAGGCCTCGACGCTGTACGGGCACTGACAGGCGGCCGAGGTGAGGCGCACGTCCCCGGTCTTGCGCACGGTGATCTTCTTGCCTGCGTTCTTCATCTTGACGGTCGACTTCATAGCGAATCCTCCTCGTGCGAGCAGAGCCTTCCAGCCTGGCGCATACGCGTTTCCGAACCGGTGGGAGCAGCCGAGAAGAAATCTCCCACCGAAGGAGACAACCGGCGATCAATCACGGTACGGCGTATCAAGCAGCACCCTGAGCTTCCGGCGGCCGGGCAGGAAATGACTCGTGACGCACCGGCCGGTCGGCCGATGCAGAACTCAAGGTCTCTCCTTGGTGGTCACATGTCAAGAGAGGGGTGCGCGAAGCATATACGCCATGCTGATGAGTGGGGTCTCGTCGTGCGTGCACAGAAGCGTTTCCGGTGATCTCAAAAAGGGGTAGTGGCCGGAAAGCGGGACTTGCACAGGGGGTGGCGGATCGCCCGATGTTTATTCGCTTCTTTTCCCGGAGCGGCGCGTCCTGACGGAGGGACGGCTAGGTCGGCGTACGGCCGGCGCGGGCGCCGCTTACCGTCCGGGCCGGCCCCTACGCCGAATGCGTACGCCGGCCGTCGTCGCCGACTCGCCCCCCGCCGGTAACGCGCCCGCCTGCGTCTATGGGTACGCACGTTTGCCCCGACGCACTTTCATTACGGCGGGCGTGCCGGAACCGGTGCGCGTACCGGTATCGGCGGCTCCAGTTCGTGGACCACTGGCATGTTCCAGCCGTCCTTGCCGATGTCGGTCCGGCGGAGATCATGGGAGGGAACACGCCCCGCTGGCCGGAAACGGCGGTAGGCTCCTCGCGGTTCTGCACGGTGCGCTGACGCGGTCCGCCCCGGCGAACCCATGAACCGAGGCCCGCCCGGGGGAGGAGGTGGTTTCGTGAGAGGCGCCCCCCTGCTCGCCGTGCGTGGGATCTCGAAGCGATTCGGTGCCGTGCAGGCCCTGTCCGACGTCGATCTCGAAATCCACGAGGGAGAAGCCGTCGGCCTCGTCGGCAGCAACGGCGCCGGCAAGTCCACTCTGGTCAAGGCGATCGCCGGGGTGTTTCCGCCGGACAGCGGGGTGATCGAGTGGCAGGGCCGGCCGGTCGACATCCGCCGGCCGCTGGACGCCCAGAACCTGGGGATAGCCACCGTCCACCAGGACCTGTCGCTGTGCGAGAGCCTCGACACGGTCGGCAACCTCTACCTCGGCCGTGAGCTGCGCAGATTCGGCATGCTGGACGAGGTCGAGATGGAGCAGCGCTCCCGCGGGCTGCTGGACTCCCTCTCGGTCACGATTCCCAGCCTGCGGGTCCCGGTCGCCTCGCTGTCCGCCGCCCAGCGCCAGGGCGTGGCCGTCGCACGGGCGCTGATCGGCGAGCCCAAGCTGGTCATCCTCGACGAACCCACCGCCGCGCTCGGCCCCCGGCAGGCCGCCGTGATCCTGGAACTGGTCCAGCGCCTGCGTGACCAGCGGCTCGGTGTGCTCCTGATCAGCCACGAGATGGACGAGGTGCGCGCGGTCGCGGACCGGGTGGCGGTGCTGCGGGTCGGCCGGAACAGCGGCTTCTTCGACACGAAGTACGCCACCCCGGAACAGCTCGACTCGGCCGTCACCGGCAACCACCGGATGGCGGTGAGCCTCCAGCAGAGTCTGCTGCCGCACGGACTGCCGGAACAGGACGCCCTCGATGTCTCCTACCGCTATCTGCCCGCGCAGGCGGGGGTCGGCGGGGACTGGTTCGACGTCATCCCGCTGCCGGGCGCCCGTGTCGCGGTGGTCGTGGGGGACATCGTCGGGCACGGCATGCACGCGGCGGCCACCATGGGCCGGCTGCGGACGGCGGTCTCCAACTTCTCCATGCTGGACCTGCCGCCCGACGACCTGCTGGCGCACGTGGACGACCTGGTCGGCCGGATCGACAAGGACGAGGGGGACTCCGGGGGCGGCCCCATCGCCGGGGCGACCTGCCTCTACGCGATATACGACCCGGTCTCGCGCCGTTGCCAGTTGGCCCGGGCCGGTCACCTGCCGCCCGCGCTGGTCCATCCCGACGGCTCCGTGGAGTTCCTCGACGTGCCGGCCGGCCCGCCGCTGGGCCTGGGCGGCCTGCCCTTCGAAGCGGTGGACCGGGAGGTGCCGGAGGGCAGCCGGCTCGTCCTCTACACGGACGGGCTCGTGGAGGACCGCAACCGGGACATCGACGTCGGCCTGGAACTCCTGCGCGGCGCCCTGGCCGGCCCCGACCGCACGCCGGAGGAGACCTGCGAAAGAGTGCTCGACGCGCTGCTGTCCACCGACCCCAGGGACGACATCGCCCTGCTCGTCGCCCGCACCCGCGCGCTGCCGGACGATCGGATCGCGCGCTGGGAGGTAGCGACCGACCCCGCGGCCGTGGCCGCCGTACGGGCCGACGCGAACAGGCAGTTGGCGGAGTGGGGCCTGGACGAGCTGGCGTTCACCACGGAGCTGATCCTCAGTGAGCTGACCACCAACGCGATCCGGTACGCCACCGGGCCGATCGAGGTCCGCCTGCTGCGCGACCGTACGCTGATCTGCGAGGTCGCCGACACCAGCAGTACGTCCCCGCACCTGCGGTACGCGGCCTCCACGGACGAGGGCGGGCGCGGCCTGTTCCTCGTCGCGCAGCTCGCCGAGCACTGGGGGACGCGATACACCACCGGCGGCAAGATCATCTGGGTGGAGCAGCGGCTGCCCCGGACCGCCGCCGTGCGGGCGCAGGTGTCGCGGCCCACGCACTCCTCGCGCTCGTCAGCGTAGGGTCGCGCGGCACGGCGGTGGCCTGGGCCGTCCGGCGGGTCCGCCGGACGGTCCTCACATGGTGCGGCGGCCCCGTGGGCCGGGCGGTGAGCCCGCGCGGAGGAACGAGCGGGCACCAGCGGCGGCCGCTCGCGCCCCAGCCGGCGCGGGCGGTGTCGCGGTGGGCGCGTCCGCGGATCGCCGGTTCGGGTGCGGTGAGGACGCCGCGGGGAGTCCGTGGCCTCCGGCCGTACAGGGCGCGCAGCAGCCCACCCCTGGGGAAGGCGGGAGAATGGCGGCCTCGTCATCGGGCCGCAGACCGGGGCCGACCGCCATCCGGCCCGGCCCGGGCCGCGATGGGCCCACCCATCGTCACCAGTCACCGGGAGCGATGTCACCGTGAAAGCCGGCGCCGCGCGTTCCGCGGCCGTCCACTGGGTGGCCCGCCACGCCCGCCGTGAACCGGACTTCCGGGGGGCCTACGTCACCGGGTCGACGGTCGGGATGGCGGACGACGCCGAGTTGGCGCGGTCCTCGGACGTGGACGTCGTCGTGGTGACGGGCCGGGACGATCCGCCGGGAAAACCAGGGAAGTTCCGTCACCGCGGGGCCCTGCTGGAAGTGAGCTATGTGCCCTGGCGGGAGATCGCGTCGGCGGAGGCAGTGCTCGGGTCGTACCACCTGGCCGGCGGGTTCCGGACGGACACGGTCATCGACGATCCCACCGGTCACCTGCGGGAGCTGCACGCACGGGTCGCGGACGGCTTCGCGAACCGGTACTGGGTGCGGCGGCGGTGTGAGGACGCACGGCGGCGGGTCGAGGGGCGGCTCGCGGCGATCGACGCGTCGGCGCCCTTCCACGAGCAGGTGACGGCGTGGCTGTTTCCCACCGGGGTGACCACGCACGTGCTGCTGGTCGCGGCACTGCGCAATCCCACGGTTCGCCTGCGCTACGTGGCCGCGCGCGAGGTTCTCGACCAGTACGGCCACTTCGGGCGCTACCCGGAGCTGCTGGAACTGCTCGGCGCGGCGCGGCTGTCCGCTGGGCGCGTGCGGCAGCATCTGGGCGCGCTCGCCGAGACGTTCGACGCGACCGTCCGGGTGGCGCGGACCCCGTTCTTCTTCAGCAGCGACATCACGCGGGCCGCGCGGCCGATCGCGATCGACGGGAGCTGGGACCTCGTCGACCGCGGCCTCCACCGCGAGGCGGTCTTCTGGATCGTCGCGACCTTCGCCCGCTGTCACACCGTCCTCGCCGCGGACGCGCCGGAGCTGCACCGCGCCCTCGCCCCGGCCTTCCGCGCGGCCGTCGCCGACCTCGGCGTCACCTCAAGCGCGGACCTCCTCGACCGAGCCGGTGAGGTGATCCGGTACCTGCCGCGCCTGTGGCGGACCGCGGAAGCCGTGATGGCCGCGAACCCCCAGGTCAACGGCTAGTGAGTAGCCGGACTTACCGCGGTGGCCGGGTACGGTCACCGGGGCGCACGACGGGTCACGCAGGGCCGGGGACACCCGAGCCGACTTGAGTTGATCGACAGGTCGCGGTTAGCTGGAAGTGTCCGGCGGTCAGACGACGTCAGTCGTCCCGCGCGTTGCGGCACCGCCGACGTTGCACATCGGTGCACGCCGGGCGTCGCCGCGCGGGACGCACTGACCGCTGCCTGCTGCCGCTCATCCGGAGCAATCCTCACGGAGGTGGTGGAGATGAAGGCAGTCGTATACGAGAAACCCTTCGCCGTCAAGGTGGCGGAGGTGGAGGACCCCCGCATCGAGCACCCCAACGATGTCCTCGTACGGGTCACGTCCTCCGCGATCTGCGGGTCCGACCTGCACATGTACGAGGGCCGTACCGCGGCCGAGCCCGGCATCGTCTTCGGGCACGAGAACCTCGGCGTGATCGAGGAGATCGGCTCGGGCGTGACGTCCCTCAAGCCCGGTGACCGGGTGGTGATGCCGTTCAACGTGGCGTGCGGGTTCTGCAAGAACTGCCTGGCCGGGTTCACCGGCTTCTGCCTGACGGTGAACCCCGGCTTCGCCGGCGGCGCCTACGGTTATGTGGCGATGGGCCCGTACAAGGGCGGGCAGGCCGAGAAGTTGCGCGTACCGTACGCCGACTTCAACTGCCTGAAGCTGCCCGCCGGCGAACAGTGGGAGACCGACTTCATACTGCTCGCCGACATCTTCCCGACCGGCTACCACGGCTGCGAACTCGCGCAGCTGGTCCCCGGCGAGAGCATCGCGGTCTACGGGGCCGGCCCGGTGGGGCTGATGGCCGCCTACTCGGCGCTGCTGCGTGGCGCGTCGAAGGTGTTCAGCGTCGACCGGGTGCCCGAGCGGCTGGCGAAGGCCGAGGAGATCGGGGCCGTGCCGATCGACTTCACCAAGGGTGACCCCGCGGAGCAGATCCGCGAGCAGACCGATGGCGAAGGCACCGACAAGGGCGTGGACGCGGTCGGTTACCAGGCGCAGTCGCACGACGCCTCCCACGAGGAACCGGCGATCGTGCTCAACGAACTGGTCGCCACGGTCCGGCCCACGGGCATGCTCGGCGTGCCGGGCCTGTACGTGCCGTCCGACCCGGGCGGCCCGGACGACAACGCCAGGCGCGGCCAACTGCTGGTCTCGATCGGCAAGATGTTCGAGAAGGGCCAGCGGATGGGCACCGGCCAGTGCAACGTCAAGCGGTACAACCGGCAGCTGCGCGACCTCATCATCGCCGGTCGGGCGAAGCCCAGCTTCGTCGTCTCGCACGAGCTTCCGCTGGACCAGGCGCCCGTGGCGTACGAGAAGTTCGACAAGCGGATCGAGGGTTACACGAAGGTCGTGCTGCACCCTGTGCTCGCGGCCTGACACGGGCCCTGACCCGTGCTCTGGCACGGGTCACCGGTCTCGCACGGACGCCCCGCCGGGCCTCACCGGCGGGGCGTCCGGCGCTCCGGGCGGCCCGTCCCGGGGGAGGATCGGGGCATGGAGCGCGGGGATGCGGTGACGGTCGGCATCGATCTGGCGGCGAGTGCGCGGCGGACCGCCGTGTGCCGGATGGTGTGGGAGGCGGGGGGCGGTCCGGGGGTGGAGTTCCTTGCGCCGCAGGGGGACGCGGACCTGCTGGCCGTGGTCCGGGAGGCCGACAAGACCGGCCTGGACTGCCCGCTCGGCTGGCCGTCGGGTTTCGTGGCGACGGTGCTGGCGCACCATCACGGGACGCGGCTGCCGCCGGCCGCGCGGTTCGAGGGCCGGGCGGACGGCAGGCCCGGTCTGGACGCGCTGCGGTTCCGCCTGACCGACGACCTCACATGGAAGGCGACGTCGACGCGTCCGCCGCTGTCCGTCTCCACCGATCTGCTGGGCGTGGTCGCGCTGCGGGCGGCCTACCTGCTCGACGCCCTCGCGGCAGCGGGTGTCGCCGTGCCCAGGGACGGGTCGGGGCCGGTCGCCGAGGTGTACCCCGCTGCGGCGCTGCGGCGCTGGCGGATCCACCTCACCGGCAGCTACAAGAACGTACGGCCCGAAGCCCGCGCCGTACGGGAACACGTCGTCCACCAGGTCGAGGCCGGCCTCGGCCGCATCCTCCCGGAGGCGGTACGCACCCGGTGCGTCGCCAGCCACGACCACCTCGACGTCCTGATCTGCGCCCTCGTCGCCCGCGCCGTGCTGCTGGACGACACGTGGTGGCCGAGTTCCCCGCACGAGCGCGCAGCCGCCCGGCAGGAGGGCTGGATCCACCTCCCCGGCCCGGACCTCACCGCCCTCCGCCCCTGACCCCGCGCGCGGCTCCCTCCCCGCCCGCGACGTGCCTGACGTCGTACGACCAGTCCGGGGCGGTCCCACCCGGCGCGGGCGGCGGCGACGGACTTCCTGCGCGAGGACGTCGACGGAAGCGTGGCGGCCCGACCCTTCACCGCGTACGGCCTCCTCCCGCGCGGTCGGATGCACCACGCCGTCCGGCGGTGCTTGATGAACCG
>NZ_DATDBG010000003.1:0-12882 GCF_036524955.1 Streptomyces sp. | reverse complement strand
CGAACCCGGAGCGCGCCCTCCCACCGCGGCACCCGGGTCCCGCCGCAACGGCGGGACCCGGGTGCCGCGCGATCCGGGACGGCGCTGCCCGGCGGGCCGAACCACCCCAACCGGCCCCGAGGCGAAGCCTCGGCAAACCCTCGGCCCGGTGCCGCGTCAGCCGCGTCGTCCGCGTCGTCCCCGTCGGCCAGGGCTGGTCAGGGTTGGCCCCGTCGCGACGCCCGGCACGGCACCTCGCGGCGCTGCCCCACCGACCGGGCAGGCCCACGACGAGGCCGGTCCGGCGCCCTGCGACGCACCCGCACCGGATGCCGCTCCGAGACGGGCACCTCCTGACCGCGCGGCGCTAATACCGAGGCGCGTTACGGGACCGCTGCACCTTGGTGGTGCGGCGGTCCTTCGCGCTCCAGCACGCCCGGTGCCAGTGCCGCCGATCGTCCACGCCCCCGTACTCGCGCCACGCGACCACGTGGGCGACACCCGGCGGGATCTCCTGGTCGCAGCCCGGGCACCGGTAGAGCTTCGCGGAGGCGCTGCCCGCGATCGGGCGCACCACCCACTCCTCGCCCTGCCACAACTCGGTGCTGCCGCCGCCGACACCGGATTCGCGTTCATGATCGTGGTCGGCGGGGCGGCCCGAGGCGTACGGGCGGTTTCGTCGCGGCGACACGGGGCACCTCGCGCTCTGCTGGTCTCTTCGCGGACAGTCAGTCCAGCGTACGCGCAGGGACAGCGACCGGCCGAGCGGTACCTTCCGCGAGCGGCTGCCGAAAATCATGAAAACGCCGTAGAAAGCCGTGCCTTTGGCACGTGCCAGGCGTTAGATGGTGAAGGAGGGAGGGAGCGATGCGAGTTGGGGCATTCGTTCTCGCGGCCCAGTTCCCGGGACAGGGCCAAGGGGAAGCGCTGCACCGGGCGATATTCACCGCCGATGCGGCGGAGAGCGCGGGGTTGGACGCGGTGTGGCTGGCCGAGCACCACTTCGTGCCGTACGGCGTGTGCCCGTCCGCGATCACCCTCGCCGGTGTGCTGCTCGGGCGGACCTCGCGGATCGGGGTCGGCACCGCGGTGAGCGTGCTGCCGACCGCGCACCCGGTGGCGCTCGGCGAGCAGTCCGCGCTACTGCACGTGGCGTCGGGCGGCCGGTTCACGCTGGGCGTGGGCCGCGGCGGCCCCTGGGTGGACCTGGAGGTATTCGGCGCTGGTCTCGCGGCCTACGAAAGCGGCTTCCCCGAATCCGTCGACCTGCTGTTGCGCTGGCTGCGCGAGCCGGCCGTCGGCGCGGACGGCCCCCGGTACGTGTTCCGCGAAGTGCCCGTCGTACCGCGCGCCGACGAACTCGACGGCGCCTGCGGCCCACCCGTGGTCGTCGCCTGTACGTCGCCGGGTACGGTCCGGCTGGCCGCCGAGCGCGGGCTGCCGATGCTGCTGGGCATGCACTGCGGGGACGAGGAGAAGGCCGAGATGGTCGCGCTGTGGCGCCAGGCCGCGCTGGCCGCGGGCCACCCGTCCGACACCGTCACCGCCGCCGAGCACGTCTCGGTCGGCGTCGTCCAGATCGCCGACACCCGGGCGGACGCGGCCGAGTCACTTCTGAAAGCGATGCCCGGCTGGCTGCAGCAGGGACTCGCGGCGCATCGTACGTACGACGGTTCGCCACGGGCGATGCGCGATCCGCTCGCCTACACCCAACTGCTGTGCGCCCTGCACCCGGTGGGCCCGCCTAGGCTCTGCGCCGACCGGCTCGCGGCGACCGCCGAGCGTACCGGCATCACGCGGTTCGCCCTCCTCGCGGAGGGCTCGGGCGATCTCGCGACCACGCTGGAGAACGTGGCCCGACTGGGCGCGGACGTACTCCCGGAACTGGCCTGATTCGGTGTACGGGGCCGGTTGCGGGAGCACGTCCGGTTGTGCGGACCGCGGGTGGTCGCTTATCCCGGCGGGCTGCGGATCCCGGCGATCGGTTCCGCCGGCGCAGCCGGCACCCGCCGACCGCGGCTACCCGCGGCAGGGCTCAGCAGTCCCGCAGCTCCTCGGACTGGTTGAGGACCTGCGCGCGGGTCGAGGTGAACCGCGCGTGGCTCGCGTCGACCGCGGGGTCCAGCGGGAAGACCGCCACCCGGTGGCAGTTCTGGAAGGCCAGCCGCACCCCGAAGTGCCGCTGTAACGCCCCCCGTATCGCGTCGCTCGCCAGCGCGCGCAGGAGCTGACCACGCTCCTTCTCGCTCGGCGGCGGCACCTGGTTGTCGGCGAAATCGCCCCCGTCGACCTTCAGTTGCGCGACCAGCGAGCTGATCATCTCCCATGCGTAGGGGAGGGACGTCCGGACGCAGTCGACGAACTCCTGCTCGTCGACCTCGCCTCGCTCGGCCTGTTCGAGAAGGGCCGGAGAGACGTCGAGCGACATGGGTACTCCTCTCGTGACCCCGTCACCTGAACGGGGTCAAGTGGGGCACCCCCATGCCCGAAGGGCCAAGGGGGAGGATGAACGGAAGCCGTCCCGGCGGTGCCCGCCCGTGGGCTCCCGGCTCCCACCGTATGGGTCCCCGGCACGGCCGCACCAGGCGGCGACATTCACAACCAGCCAATTTTGTGTGGTCGGCCGACGTTGCCAGACGGTCGGCGATGTGATCTTCGCCGGGGTGCCGACCATGCCGGTGCCGCCGAGGCCGCCGGGTGGCCCGCGGCGGAGGGCGAATCGCGTGGGGGCGGCGAGGTCGAGTAGCGTTGCGCTCCATGCGTCTCGTCATCGCCCGCTGCTCCGTCGACTACGCGGGCCGGCTCTCCGCTCACCTCCCCACGGCCACCCGGCTGCTGCTGATCAAGGCGGACGGCAGTCTGTCCGTGCACGCCGACGACCGCGCCTACAAGCCGCTGAACTGGATGTCGCCGCCGTGCACCCTCAAGGAGGGCGACGACGGCGTCTGGACGGTGGTCAACAAGGCCGGGGAGCAGCTGATCATCAGCATCGAGGAGATACTGCACGACTCCTCGCACGAACTCGGTGTCGACCCGGGCCTGATCAAGGACGGCGTCGAGGCGCACCTCCAGGAACTCCTGGCCGACCGCATGGAGATCCTCGGCGCGGGCTGGACCCTCGTCCGCCGCGAGTACCCCACGGCGATCGGCCCGGTCGACATCCTCTGCCGCGACGCCTCCGGCGGCACCGTCGCCGTCGAACTCAAGCGCCGCGGCGACATCGACGGCGTCGAGCAGCTCACCCGCTACCTCGAACTCCTCAACCGCGACCCCCACCTGGCCCCGGTCCGGGGCGTGTTCGCGGCCCAGGAGATCAAACCCCAGGCCCGCGTCCTGGCCACCGACCGCAACATCGACTGCCTCGTCCTCGACTACGACGCCATGCGCGGCATCGAGGACGACAAACTCCGGCTCTTCTGACCCGCCGGGCACCCCCGGCCTGCGAAAAGGGGGTGCCCTACAGCCGGTTCGGCCAGCCGAAGGTGACGAGGTCGGCGCGACGGACGGCGTCCGCGCCGCGGATGCCCCGCAGGAACACGACCGCCAGGGTCGTGAGGAAGAGTGCGGCGAATCCTGCGGCCAGGTGCCGGCGACCGGACCGCGGAACCACCCCGCGAGCACAGCGGCGGCGACGACGATCCCGAGGCCGACGTTCGCGGCGAACAGGTCCGCGCGCAGCAGCCCCACGTACAAGGCGATTCCGGGGATCGCGGTCGAGGACCGGGCGACGGCCGCTCCGTTGACGGAAGGTCACCGCCCGCCCGCACCTTCCTTGATCACGCCGCTCTCCTCCACTCAGCCCGCCGGCACAGACGGCCGTCGGCCGTCCCGGACGAACTCAGTGAACCGAGCACACACGTGCGGCCACTGGGCGTAGTCAACGCTGCGCCACGAAACCGTCGGCGACCACGCCAGCGGCCAGGACCCGTTCCTGTCCGGCGACTCGACCTGGCTGAACACCCGCCAGGTTCTCGGCCTCAGCCTGGGCGGCGTGGCCCACCTCGTCGCCCACCGCGTCGGCGCGGCCCTGTCAGCCGTGGTCGACCTCACCCACCGCGGCGTCCTGCGCGAGCCGCGGCCCGCGATCGTCCCGCTTGGCGAAGCCGCAGACATCCACCGCGCCCTGGAGAACCGTACCGCGCAGGGCAAAACGGTCCTCGCCGTCCGGGGGAACTCCACCAGCCGCTGACTGACCGGCGGTGCCGAGTGGGGCTCAGGGCGGGTTACGTCGCGAAGGCCGTGGGGGTTGTGGAAGGGCTCGGCTCCGGGGAGGTGGTGGCGGTCTCGGCGGAGGTGGTCTGCGCGGCGGCGGCCGTGGTGGGCGTCGCGGAAGGGCCGGCTGAGGACGACTGGGGCAGGGTCACGGGGCCTGTCGGCGGCGAGGTGGTGGACGAGGGTGCGGTGTCCGTCGGTGTGGGCGCCGTCGCGGTCGGACTCGTGGACGGGGTCTGCGGCGGCTTCGACGTATCCGTCACCGGCGGCGGGGTCGTGGACCCGCCGCCACCCGTGGTGGTGGTGCCTGCCGGGGAGGTGGTCGGGGCACCCGGCGGAGAGGTGATGCGGCCCGGCGGGCTCGTGGTGGGCTGGTCCGGGGGCGGCGTGGTGCCGTCGGTGGAGCCCGGGGCCGACGCGGTCGTCGTCGTGGGGGCCGTGGAGGAGGGTGTGGTGGAGGCCGGGGCAGCAGGGGCCGTGGCGCCGCCGTCCTCCGGGGGTGCCGTGATGTCGCCCGAGCCGTCCTGCCGGCCGGATTCGATGGGCTGTACCCGGTTGGGGGTGTCGCCGCCGCCCGAGGTGGCGCCCAGGGTGACGATCGTGCCGAGGACGCCCGCGAGGAGGACGCCGGTGCCGGCCGCGACGAGGTTGCGGCGGGAGCGCACGGCGACGAGGCGGTGGGCGGGGACGCCGCCGGGTCCGCCGCCGGAGGAGGACGTCGGGCCCGCCGGGTGCTTGTTGATCACCGTGAGCGCCGCTTCGGGCAGCGCGAGAGCCGTCGCGGCGGGCACCCCGGAGCCCGCGGGCAACGCCGGGAGGGACGCGCCGGCCGGGAGTGCCGGCGGCCTCGCTCCCGCCCGGTCGTTGATCAGCGCCAGCGTACGGCGGCCGACGACCGTGCCCTGGCGGTCGGCCAGGGCACCCCGCAGCGCGATGGACGCCTCAAGCTCGGCTCGGGCCCGGTCCGTATGGCCGGTACAGAGCGCCAGCACGCCCAACTCGTGGTGGAAGTACGCCTCTTCGGCGACCTCCCCGGCCAGCCGGGCGGCCTCCTGACCGACCCGCAGCGCCCGCTCCCACGCGCCCCAGTGCAGCGCCGCGGCGAACACGGGCGCCACCGAACGCGCGAGCAGCACCGCCGCACTGGCGTGGCCGCCGTCGCGGCACGCGGTCATCGCCGCGATGATCGCCTCGGACTCGGCGGCGGCCCGCGCCGGGGTGACGGAGGGGTGGCCGGTCCACCAGGTGTAGTGGAGGGCCGCGGTGTGCGCCTGGATGTCGGAGAGTTCGCCGTCCTCGGCGAGGGTGGCGGAGAGCTGCTGCACGACGCCGGCGGCGAGGCGGAAGTGGGAGCCGACGGGCAGGGCGAGCCCGACGGAGGTGAGTTCGCCCATGGCCGCGTCCCCGTGGGCGTCCCCGACGAGCGCGGGCAGGTGGGACGGGTGCGGGCACTCGCCGTCCAGCGCGACGGCGAAGGCCAGCGCCTCGCGCGCCGCTTCGCCGAGCCGGGAGACGAGCAGGTTGGCGGGCGCGGCGCCCTCCGCGAGGGACGGCAGCGGTACGTGGGCGGCAGGCAGCAGCACGGGAGCGGGCGACGGGACGGGCACGTACTCGGCGCCGGCGGACGGCTCGGTCGGCGCCGAGTACGCGGCCCCAGCCTCGGACCCAGCCCCGGACCAGGCTCCCGGCACCGGCTCGTCGAACCCGGTGAGATCCGGGATCTCCGGCGATGCCCCGCGCACCGCGGCCGGCGAACCGTTTTCCCAGACGGAGTCGTCCGAGTCCGGCTCGGGCGGCTGGCGCAGCACGTCCCGCTGCCGGAGCAGCGCCCCGGCCTGTACGAACCGCAGCGGCAGCCCCTCCGACTCGAACCACAGGTCCGCCGCCCAGGCCGGCTCGTCGTCCTCCAGCCGCCGCCCGGCGGCGAGTTGGAGCAGATCCACGCAGGCCGCCCGGGTGAGCCCGGGCAGGAAGACCTCTTCGATCATCGAGTCGGGCGAGGGCGCGGGGACGTCGGGGGTGGCCGACAGCAGGAAGGCGCACTCGGGCGCGGTGGCGAGCAGGTCCTCCAGCGCGGACCCGCCGAACTCCAGGTCGTCCAGGACGACGACCGCGCCGATCGCCCGCAGCAGTCGTGGGAGGTCCGCCCGGTCGGGGCGGTGGTCCTCACCGGCGTAGACGGTGGCGTAGAGGTCCTGGAGGAGGTCGGCGGCGGTGCGCCGGTAGCCGGAGAGCCACAGCACGCCGTCGGGCGCGAGGTCGCCGCAGGCGTCGGCGACCGCTTCCAGCAGGGTGGTACGCCCCACGCCGGACGGGCCGGTGACCCGGATCGAACGGCCGCGGGCGAGCAGCCGGACCAGCCGCTCCTTCTCCTCGTCGCGTTCCAGCAGCGGCAGTTCGGGCGCGGGCGGGCCCGGCGGCGGGGCGGGGCGCGCGGCGCCGATCCGGGCGGCGCGATCCACCTCGGAACGGCGGACCGGCGTCCTGCGCTCCTCGGGCGGGCACGGCGTGACCTCCGTGCCGTCCACCGGATTGACCGTCAGCAGGTAGTCACCGGCCACGATCCGCCGCACCCGGGACGTCCCGCCGCTGGGCGTCCCCCTCTCCGCGGGGACCGAGTCCCTCGGCGGCCGGGCCGTCACCCGCGGCAGCGGCGACGTCCCGTCGGACAGCGGGACGATCTGCGGCGGTGTCAGCGGTACGAGCGCCGCCGCGGAAGACGCGGAAGACCCGACAGACGCGGGCCTCGCCCCGAACGGGTCGAACGCGGCCTGGTCGCCGGCCTCGTCACTTGGGTTCCCGGCCCCGACAGCGCCAGCCGTGCCGCCCGTGCCGAACCCGTCGAACGCATCGGCACCTCCCTCGCGGCCGGTCCCCACCGTGTCATGGGTTCGGCCCGAACCGGCACCGCCGCGGAACCCGTCGAACCCTTCGCCGCCGCCCACCGCGTCCGATCCGCCGACACCGACACCGGCACCCGTACCCGTGCCGAACGGGTCGAAGCCCTCGGACGTCCGGTCCGGACGCTCGCCCGGGTCGCCGTTCCGCTGATCCATCTCGTACGCCCCCCAAGGTGCGTGACGTATGGGGGCATCCTCGGACGTGCCGCCTGGGCTTGCGCGTAGGCGATCGCTCGCGCGGGACCCGTCCGATTCCCCTTGTCCGGCGTACGGGGTGGCACGCCGTCTGGCCGTTCGAGCCCAAACTCTAAGGGCTCACGCCGTATCGATGAAGGGCAGGGTTGCCGAGCTGCCCTTACATCACCTTTCGGCCTCGATCGCGAGGATTCGGTGCAGCCGGGTGGCCACCAGCAGCCGCTGCATCTGCGGCGGCACCCCGCGCAGCACCAGCCTCCGGTTCGCGCGGCCGGCCCTGCGGTGGGCGCCCATGATGACGCCGAGACCGGTCGCGTCCCAGGAGTCGAGTTCGGTCAGGTCGAGTACGAGATCGCCGCGGCCGGAGTCGACGGCGGTGTGCAGAGCCGTACGGGCGTCCGCGGCGCTGCGTACATCGAGGCGGCCTCCGACGACCAGCTCGGCGTCGTCGCCCCTGATGTGCATAGTCACTCCCCGGAGGTGCTGGCGTGAACGCCGTCTCGACGGCCGGATCCGTATGTCTTCACACAACTGACGGCCCGTCGCACAGAGAAGTTGCCGTCTGTGAGCGAATCGATACCGAATTCACTCCTCCGAGTGATGTTTCTTAGTTCGCTCCGTACCTGTAGAACCCCTGACCGGTCTTGCGGCCGAGGTCCCCCGCGTCGACCATGCGGCGCATGATCTCCGGCGGGGCGAACTTCTCGTCCTGCGACTCGGTGTAGATGTTGCCGGTGGCGTGCAGCAGGATGTCGACACCGGTGAGGTCGGTGGTGGCGAGCGGGCCCATCGCGTGGCCGAAGCCGAGCTTGCAGGCGGTGTCGATGTCCTCGGCCGAGGCGACCCCGGACTCGTAGAGCTTGACCGCCTCCACGACGAGCGCGGAGATGAGCCGGGTGGTGACGAAGCCGGCCACGTCGCGGTTGACGACGACGCAGGTCTTGCCGATGTTCTCGGCGAACTCACGGGCGCGGGCCAGCGTGTCGTCGCTCGTCTTGAGGCCGCGGACGAGTTCGCACAGCCGCATCAGCGGGACCGGCGAGAAGAAGTGGGTGCCGACGACGCGCTCGGGGTGCTCGGTGGCGGCGGCGATCTTGGTGATCGGGATCGCGGAGGTGTTGGAGGCGAGGATCGTGTCGTCGCGGACGATACGGTCCAGGGTGCGGAAGATCTCCTGCTTGACCTCGACCCGCTCGAAGACGGCCTCCACCACGAGGTCGGCCTCGGCCGCCGCGTCCAGGTCGGTGGTGGTGGTGATCCGGGCGAGCGCGGCTTCGGCCTCCGCCGCGTCGAGAGTGCCCTTGGCGACGAACTTCTCGTACGACGCCCGGATTCCGTCCGTGCCACGGGCCAGCGCCTCGTCCGTGACGTCCCGCAGGATCACCTCGTAGCCCGCCTGTGCGGACACCTGCGCGATGCCGGAGCCCATCAGTCCGGCTCCGATGACGGCGAGCTTCTTCGCCACGGCACACACCTTCCGTTCGGGGGTCTCGCCGGACCTTAACGCTCGTTCACCACCGGGCGCAGCACGTTGCCGGACGCGCCACCGTGTGTCTTTGGTCGCACCGTTGGCGGTGCTCGCGGTGGGGGCGGCAGGAGGCCGCAGGGCCTACGCTCACAGACATGGTCAACCTCACCCGTATCTACACGCGCACCGGCGACGACGGCACGACCGCGCTGGGCGACATGAGCCGCACGGCGAAGACCGACACCCGGATCGCCGCGTACGCCGACGCGAACGAGGCCAACGCGGCGATCGGGGTGGCGCTCGCCCTCGGGACGCTGCCGGAATCCGTGACCGCGGTCCTGATCCGCGTGCAGAACGACCTTTTCGACGTGGGCGCGGACCTCGCGACCCCGGTGGTGCCGGACCCGGCGTACCCGCCGCTGCGCGTGGAGCAGTCGTACGTCGACCGCCTTGAGGCGGAGTGCGACCGCTTCCTGGCCGACCTCGACAAGCTCCGCAGCTTCATCCTGCCCGGCGGGACCCCGGGCGCCGCCCTCCTCCACCAGGCGTGCACCGTCGTCCGCCGCGCGGAACGCTCCACATGGGCGGCGCTGGCCGAACACGGCGACACGATGAACCCGCTGACCGCCACCTACCTCAACCGCCTCTCCGACCTGCTGTTCATCCTGGCGCGGACGGCCAACAAGGAGCGCGGAGACGTGCTCTGGGTACCTGGGGAGAACCGCTAGGACAGCCCGCCGGGCCGGACGGCCGGCGCGGTCCGGGACCCATTGACCAATTGGTCCATACCTTTTACGCTCCTGAGCGCAAGGTCAGATGTGTCATGTCTAGATCATTTACCTCCAGATCACCCCCACCCCCACGGCCGTCCCCACCCGGGGACCGGTGCGAGGAGTTCCCTTGAGATCTGACAGTCATGCACAGAGTCGTGGAGTACGGCACCGGATGACCCGCCTGCGGCGCCTCGTCGCCCTCGGCGCGATCGGTGCGCTCGTCGCCGTCGGTCTCACCACCCAGGCGCACGCGGCGGACCCGAACATCCTGGCCAATCCCGGTTTCGAGTCCGGCCTGGCCGGATGGACCTGCACGGCGGGCAGCGGCAGTACGGTGTCCGCTCCCGTGCACGGCGGGTCGGCCGCCCTGCGCGCGCTGCCGACCGACGCCGACACCGCCCAGTGCTCGCAGACGGTCGCCGTCACACCCGGCTCCGCGTACACCCTGAGCGGCTACGTCCAGGGCAACTACGTCTTCATCGGCGCCACCGGCACCGGGGGCACCGACCCGTCGACCTGGACCTCGGCCACCGCGTACCAGCCGCTGAGCACGACGTTCACCACGGGCCCGAGCACCACATCGGTCACGGTCTGGGTCCACGGCTGGTATTCCCAGGGCGCGTACCACGCCGACGACCTCGCCCTCGTCGGCCCGTCCGGAGGCGGCACCACCGACACCCCGCCCTCGGCGCCCGGCACCCCCACCGCGAGCAACGTCACCAGCACCTCGCTCACCCTGAACTGGACCGCCGCCACCGACGACCACGGCATCCAGAACTACGACGTCCACCGCGGCGCCACCCGGATCGCCACCGTCACCGGCACCACTTTCAACGACACCGGACTCACCGCCGGCACCACCTACACCTACACGGTCACAGCCCGCGACACCGCGAACCAGACCGGCCCCTCCAGCGGCGTCCTGACCGTCGCCACCAGCGGCACGGGCGGCGGAGGAGGCGGCAGCGGCACCGTGAAGCTGGGGTACTTCGCCGACTGGGGCGTCTACGGCCGTCAGTACTTCCCCAAGAACATCGAGACCTCGGGCAGCGCCTCGAAGATCAACACGATCAACTACGCGTTCGGCAACGTCACCAACGGCCAGTGCGCCGTCGGCGACGCCTACGCCGACTACCAGATGACGTACACCGCCGCGAACAGCGTCGACGGCACCGCCGACACCTGGGACCAGCCGGTGGCCGGCGCCATCAACCAGCTCCGCCAGCTGAAGAGGCTGCACCCGGGCCTCAAGGTCATCTGGTCCTTCGGCGGCTGGACCTGGTCCGGCGGCTTCCCCCAGGCCGCGGCGAACCCCACCGCCTTCGCGACCTCCTGCTACAACCTGGTCGAGGACCCGCGCTGGGCCGACGTCTTCGACGGCATCGACATCGACTGGGAGTACCCGAACGCCTGCGGTCTGTCGTGCGACACCAGCGGCGCGGCGGCCTTCAAGAACCTGATGTCCGCGCTGCGCGCCAGGTTCGGCACCGGCCTGGTCACCGCGGCCATCACCGGGGACGGCTCGGCCGGCGGCAAGATCGACGCCGCCGATTACGCGGGCGCCGCACAGTACGTCGACTGGTACAACGTGATGACGTACGACTACTTCGGCGCCTGGAACGCCCAGGGCCCGACCGCCCCGCACTCCCCCCTCACCTCCTACAGCGGCATCCCGCAGGCGGGCTTCAACTCCGACGCCGCGATCCAGAAGCTCAAGGCCAAGGGCGTCCCGGCGAACAAGATGAACCTGGGTATCGGCTTCTACGGCAGGGGCTGGACGGGCGTCACCCAAGCCGCGCCGGGCGGCACCGCGACCGGGGCCGCGGCCGGCACGTACGAGCAGGGCATCGAGGACTACAAGGTCCTCAAGACCAAGTGCCCGGCCACGGGCACCGTGGCGGGCACCGCGTACGGCCACTGCGGCAGCGACTGGTGGAGCTACGACACTCCGTCCACCATCGCCGGCAAGATGGCGTACGCCAAGACCCAGGGCCTCAAGGGTGCGTTCTTCTGGGAGTTCAGCGGAGACACCGGCAACGGCGAACTCGTGACCGCGCTCAGCAACGGTCTCGGGTAGCGCCCTGTACCCGTACCGGGCAGGCGATCTCGGCCCCGCTTGCCCGGTACAGCAATCGGGCGACGCTCACGCCCCAGCCTCCGGCCGGGGGTACCCCCAACAGCGAGACCCCTTTTTTTCAGGCCACATTGACCCTCCCCCAGCCTCCGGCCGGGGGTACCCCCAACAGCGAGACCCCTTTTTTCAGGCCACATTGACTCGCTGGCCCGGTGGAGCGGCCTCCAGCCAGGCGAGGAAACCGGTCAGGGCGTCGTCGCTCATGGCGAGCTCCAGGCGGGTGCCGCGGTGGGCGCAGGTGAGGACCACCGCGTCCGACAGGAGGGCGAGCTCCTCGGAGCCCTGGGGGTCGCGGCGACCCAGTACCTCGATGGCGGGGCGTTCGAGGATGCGGCGGGGGCGGATCGCGTAGGAGAAGACGCGGAACCATTCGACGCGGTCGCCGCTGTAGCGGGCGACACCGTAGACCCACCCCTTGCCGCCGGGTTCCGTGCCCTCCGGCGGGGCGACCCGCAGGCTGCAGTCGAAGGTGCCGCCGGGGCGCTGGATGAGGCGGCGGCGCAGACCGAAGAGGAAGAGTCCCAGCAGCGCCGCGGCGACGATCGCGCCGCCCACCTGGAAAGCGAGGATCACGCCCACCGACCTCCTCGCCTAGAAATGGTTGCCGCCCTTGCTGTGCCGGAGCCGCGAACCGCCCGAGGGGGCAGTCCGCGGCGCCGTGGTCCTGCGGTTACGCCTGTGATGACTGTCTTCGGTTGTGTGTTCGGCGGTCGTACGTGCGGTGACGGTGCGTGCCGCGGTCGTACGTTCAGTGTGCGCCCGCCGCCGCGGTCAGCCGGACCTCGGCGCGGCGCTCGGCCGCCGCGTCGGCCTCGGCCTTGGACCGCTCCAGCGCCCGCTCCGCGCGGGCGACGTCGATCTCCTCGGCCAGCTCGGCGACCTCCGCGAGCACCGACAGCTTGTCGTCGGCGAAAGAGATGAAACCGCCGTGCACGGCGGCGATCACCGTGCCGCCGTCGCTGGTGCGGACGGTCACCGGACCGGACTGGAGCACACCGAGCAGCGGCTCGTGTCCCGCCATGATGCCGATGTCACCGGACATGGTGCGGGCGATGACCATGGTGGCCTCGCCGGACCAGACACTGCGGTCCGCGGCCACCAGCTCGACGTGAAGATCGGCCAAGACGGCTCCTCGGTTCGGCATCCACCGCCTGCGGGCGGATGCGTAAGACAAAGAATAAGGGGTGCGATCGGGGGGCAGGGGCCCCCGGGCACCCCCGG
>NZ_DATDBG010000002.1:0-3056 GCF_036524955.1 Streptomyces sp. | reverse complement strand
GCCGACCCGGGTCACCACGTCCTCGCCGTCGCTGTTCTTCACGAGCAGCTGGACGTTGGACACGTGGATGGGGGCCTCGGAGGAGACGATCCCGCCCTTGGTCTGGCGTCCCTGCGGCTGGGCCGAGGTGTCCTTCAGGTGGCGCTTCACGATGTTCACACCGGAGACGGTCACCCGGGAAGCCTCGGGGTGCACGGCGATGATCTCGCCGACCAGACCCTTGTCCTTGCCGGCGATGACCTTCACCCGGTCACCCTTGATCACGTGCAGCTTGTTCTTCGTCATTCAGATCACCTCCGGGGCGAGCGAGATGATGCGCATGAAGCGCTTCTCGCGCAGCTCGCGGCCGACCGGACCGAAGATACGGGTCCCGCGGGGCTCGCCATCGGTCTTCAGGATCACCGCTGCGTTCTCGTCGAACTTGATGTACGAGCCATCGGCACGCCGACGCTCCTTGACCGTACGGACGATGACGGCCTTCACCACCTCGCCCTTCTTCACGTTCCCGCCGGGGATCGCATCCTTGACGGTGGCGACGATGACGTCGCCGATGCCGGCGTAGCGACGACCGGAGCCGCCGAGCACGCGGATGCAAAGGATCTCCTTCGCCCCGGTGTTGTCGGCGACCTTGAGTCGCGACTCCTGCTGGATCATCTGTTATCTCCTGGTTGTCTCACCGGTTCCCGGTTGCCCGGGCCTGGCGAGAACTCGTGGGGTTACTTCCCCGACTTGTCAGACCCTGTGGTCGCCCTGGCGACCACGGAGTCTGACAACTCGGAACTACTTGGCCTTCTCGAGGATCTCGATCAGGCGCCAGCGCTTGGTCGCCGAGAGCGGCCGGGTCTCCATGATCCGGACCCGGTCGCCGACGCCCGCGCTGTTGGTCTCGTCGTGAGCCTTCAGCCGGCTGGTCTGCCGCAGCACCTTGCCGTACAGGCGGTGCTTCACCCGATCCTCGACGGCGACCACGACGGTCTTGTCCATCTTGTCGCTGACCACGTAGCCCTCGCGGACCTTGCGCGGGCCCCGCTCGGCGGTGGCCGCCTCCGGGGTGGCGACCTCGACGGTCTCGTTCACGTTCTCACTCATCTCAGGCCTCTACCTTCTCCGCCGAGGTGTCCTCAGCGGCGTCCGGATCGTCCACGATGCCCAGGGTGCGTTCCTGGATGACCGTGTAGATCCGGGCGATGTCCTTGCGTACCTCGCGGAGCCGACCGTGCGACTCCAGCTGCCCGGTGGCGGACTGGAAGCGGAGCGAGAACAGCTCCTCTTTCAGCTCACTCACCTTGCTGTTGAGCTCGGCCCGGGTGAGGCCGCGCAGCTCAGCTGCGGTGGCGCTCTTCGCCATCAGTAGTCTCCTGCTTCACGCTTGATGAACCGTGCCTTCATCGGCAGCTTGTGGATCGCGAGGCGCATCGCCTCACGCGCGACGTCCTCGGTCACGCCGGACAGCTCGAAGAGCACCCGTCCCGGCTTGATGTTCGCGATCCACCACTCCGGCGAACCCTTGCCGGAACCCATCCGGGTCTCGGCCGGCTTCTTGGTCAGCGGGCGGTCGGGGTAGACGTTGATCCACACCTTGCCGCCACGCTTCATGTGCCTGGTCATCGCGATACGAGCGGACTCGATCTGCCGGTTGGTCAGGTACGAGGCCTCGATCGCCTGGATCCCGAACTCACCGAAGGCGAGCTTCGTGCCGCCCTTGGCCGCACCGGTCCGCTTGGGGTGGTGCTGCTTGCGGAACTTCACCCTGCGGGGTACCAACATGACTCAGGCCTCCTGTCCTGCGGTCTCGGTGGTGGCCGTCGGCTCCGCGGCCGGAGCCGCGGTCTCGGCCGCACCCTCGGCGCGACGACGACCGCCGCGCTCGGGCCGGTCACCACGGGTCGGGCGGTCGCCCCGGCCGGGACGACCCGGACGGTTGCGGCCACCGGCGGCGCTGCGGGCAGCCTTCTGGGCTGCGCGCTCGGCGCGGGTGCCGGCGACGTCACCCTTGTAGATCCACACCTTCACGCCGATCCGGCCGAAGGTCGTACGGGCCTCGAAGAAGCCGTAGTCGATGTCCGCGCGCAGCGTGTGCAGCGGCACCCGACCCTCGCGGTAGAACTCCGACCGGCTCATCTCGGCGCCGCCCAGACGACCCGAGCACTGGATCCGGATGCCCTGGGCACCGGCGCGCATCGCACTCTGCTGCGCCTTGCGCATGGCCCGCCGGAACTGCACGCGGGAGGCCAGCTGCTCGGCCACGCCCTGCGCCACCAGCTGAGCGTCGATCTCGGGGTTCTTGACCTCGAGGATGTTGAGCTGCACCTGCTTGCCGGTGAGCTTCTCCAGCTCGCCGCGCACGCGCTCGGCCTCGGCGCCGTTGCGGCCGATGACGATGCCCGGACGTGCGGTGTAGATGTCCACCCGCACCCGGTCCCGGGTCCGCTCGATCTCCACGCTGGAGATGCCGGCGCGCTCGAGGTTCTTCGTCAGCATCCGTCGGATCTTGACGTCCTCGCCCACGTAGGCGCTGTACAGCTTGTCGGCGTACCAACGGCTGCGGTGGTCGGCGGTGATGCCGAGCCGGAAGCCGTTCGGATTGATCTTCTGGCCCATGCTCAGGCCTCCTTGTTGCTGGTCGGCTCGACGACGACGGTGATGTGGGACGACCGCTTGAGGATCCGGCTGGCGGAACCCTTCGCCCGCGGCCGGATCCGGCGCATGGTCATGCCCTCGTCCACGTACGCCTGCGACACGTACAGGTCGGTCCGCTTCAGGTTGTCGGTGTGCTCGGCGTTGGCGACGGCACTGGCCAACACCTTGTACACCGGCTCGCTCGCGGCCTGCGGGGCGAACTGCAACGTGGACAGCGCGTCGTCCACCGGCAGCCCGCGGACCAGGTCGACCACGCGGCGGGCCTTGGTCGGGCTGACCCGGACCTGACGCGCGATCGCGTACGAACCGGGACGGTCGCCGAGCAACGCCTGGCGGCGGCTGGGACGTGAGTCCTTGCTCATGTGTTCTCTGATTCCTTCTCTGCGGCTGCCCCCGCGTCAGCGGCGGCGGGACTT
>NZ_DATDBG010000001.1:0-2542 GCF_036524955.1 Streptomyces sp. | reverse complement strand
GCCGACCTGACGGCCAACGGGCTCAACGCCCAGGGGCGGATGCTGATCTACACCGGCCACGTCCCGGAGGGGCTCGCCCTGCTGGACGAGGCGATGGTCGGCATCTCGACGGGCGACGTGTCACCGATCGTTGCCGGCGAGATCTACTGCTCGCTGATCGAGGCCTGCCAGGAGGTCTCCGACTACGGCCGGGCGGCCGAGTGGACCAGCGCGCTGACCGCGTGGGTCGACGCCCAGCCGGGACTGGTCACCTTCACGGGTCAGAGCGCGGTGCACCGCGGACAGATCATGCGCATCCGCGGCGCCTTCCCCGCGGCGATCGAGGAGTTCCGCCTCGCGACCGAGCGGTACGACGCCGCCGGAACGCCTGCGCCCGCAGGGCTGGCGATGAGCGAGTGCGGCGACGTGCTGCGGATCGTCGGTGACCTCGGTGCCGCCGAAGCGGCGTACGACCGGGCCGTCGGCTTCGGCTTCGAGCCGCAGCCGGGCCTGGCCCTGCTGTGGCTGGCGCGGGGGCGTTCAGAGGCGGCCGTCGGCGCGGTCCGGCGGCTGCTCGCCGAGCCGGGCGACCCGGTCGGCCGGTCCCGGCTGCTGCCGGGTGCCGTGCAGGTGCTGCTGGCCGGCGACGCGATCGACGAGGCGGTCGCGGCCACCGACGAGCTCGACGGCATCGCCACCGCCTTCGGCAGCGCGGCCATGCGGGCCATGGCCGACCAGGCGCGGGGGAGCACGCTGCTGGCCGCAGGAGACCCCGGCGCGGCGGTGCCGGCGCTCCGCCGGGCGTTGCGCGTCTGGCGGGACCTCGAGGTGCCGTACGAGGCGGCGCGGGCGCGCGTCCTGGTCGGGCGCGCCCTGCGCGAGCTGGGCGACGCGGACACCGCGACCGGCGAGCTGACCGCGGCGCTGCGAACCTTCACCGAGCTCGGGGCCGCGCCGGCCGCGCGCGAGACGACCGCGCTGCTGGGGCCCGAGCACCCGGCGGGCCTCACCGAGCGCGAGGTCGAGGTCCTGCGGCTCGTGGCCCGCGGGCGTTCCAACACCGAGATCGCCGCCGGGTTGGTGATCAGCGAGAAGACGGTCGCCCGCCACCTCTCCAACATCTTCACCAAGCTGGACGTGGGCTCACGTACCGCCGCCGCGGCGTACGCGTTCGAAAACCGCCTGGTCTGACCGCTCGGCTCGTCTGCAGATCCCTCAGGGCGCGAGTCGGCGTATCTGCAGGTCTCAGAACGGTCGAGTCGGCGTATCTGCGGGGTCACTTGGCTCGGGCGGAACTGCAGACGCGCCGACTGGACGCGAGTTCGGGCTGCAGACGGGCCGACTCGGGTCAGCGGCCGCGCATCTGGCCGCGGAAGCCCTTCATGCTGGTGGGCACGGGGCCCTTCGGCAGGGGAGCGGCGGGGCGGGCGGCGTCGATCGCCTTGAGGCGGCTGAGCAGGTCGGTCATGTCGGCCGGCGCGACCTGTCGCTTGAGCTTGCCGACGTACTTGACGAGCTTCGGCAGCGGGACCTGTCCCTCGTCGTTGCCGACGACGACCTCGTGGATCGGCACCTCGGCCGCGACCCGTTCGTGGCGGCGGCGTTCGGTGGCCAGCAGCGCCTTGACCCGGGTGGGGTTGCCCTCGCCGACGAGCACGATGCCGGGAGGCCCGACGACCCGGTGCACGACGTCCTGCTGCTTGGTGAACCCGACCGCGGGCTCGGTCTTCCAGCCGCGGCGCAGCGTGGTGAGGGCGGACGCGGCGGCCCCCGGACGACCCTCGATCTGCGCGTACGCGGAGGCCTGGGCCCGGCGGGAGAACAGCAGCAGCGCGCCCAGCAGGCCCAGCATGATGGCGCCGACGATCGAGGAGATCAGTCCGATGACGCCGCTGCCCGGCAGGATCCAGAAGAGCCCGAAGCCGATGGCGGCACCGAGGACGAACGCGCCGAGGAGCCACCAGACGAGCTTCGGGTCGCCCTTGCGCGCCATCTTGAACGTCTCGACGAACTGCTGGCGGCGCTTCATCTTGGGCTGCTCGGGAGTCTTGGCCATGTGAGCTTTCCGTGCTGGGTGGGGCTGACGGTGGGAGAGGTCAGGCGGGCGCGACGACGGAGCGCGCGTCCATCGCCTGACGGTACAGGCGGCCGGCGCGGTACGACGAACGCACGAGGGGTCCGCTGAGCACGCCGGAGAAGCCGATCTCCTCGGCCTCCGCCTGCAGCTCCACGAACTCCTCGGGCTTGACCCAGCGCTCGACGGGGTGGTGCCGGGCCGAGGGGCGGAGGTACTGGGTGATCGTCACCAGCTCGGTGCCCGCCTCGTGCAGGTCGCGGAGCGCCTGGCTGACCTCCTCGCGGGTCTCGCCCATGCCCAGGATCAGGTTGGACTTGGTCACCAGGCCGAAGTCACGCGCCTGGCTGAGCACGTCGAGCGAGCGGTCGTAGCGGAACGCCGGCCGGATCCGCTTGAAGATCCGGGGGACCGTCTCGACGTTGTGGGCGAGCACCTCGGGCCGGGACTCGAACACCTCGGTCAGCAGGTCGGGCTTGCCGTTGAAGT